>JAGBMP010000075.1 GCA_017634825.1 Butyrivibrio sp. | reverse complement strand
ATCAGGATCGGGATGATAGCATTTATCCATCCACCTACAGACATAAACTTGTTGTTACTAAGAGTGTTAAATGCACCTACAGGGCTCTTTTTGGTGTTTCTTCCTATTGCTGTCTCAGCTACGATCATAGTGTAGCCAAAAGTAAGCGCCAATATGATATAAACAAATAAAAAGATTCCTCCGCCATACTTGGCACACAGATACGGGAATCTCCAAATATTTCCAAGTCCTACCGATGCTCCGGCAGCTGAAAGTACAAAGCCGATCTTTCCGGAAAAAGATCCGCGGTTATCATTCTTCAAAACATTTTCCTCCGATATCATTTTTCGCACAGTGTTTAGTATAGCACAAAATCTTAAAAAGCTTAAAAATTTGCAGGGCAATATGCAGTTACTTTTCCGCCGTTTACCTCTACCGTGACCATGCCACTTTCATCTGTGCGATATATCGCTGCGCCAATGCTTTCAAGCCTTTGAAGCACCTCTTCATGCGGATGACCGTAGCTGTTTCCTACTCCGCAGGAAATTAGGGAAATCCTCGGCTTTGTCATATCCAGGAACTCTTTATCCGTAGTGTATTTTGAACCATGATGGGCAACCTTTAGTAGTGTTATGCTATCCGGGTACTCATCGCCCGCACCTGACCAAAGACTCTTCAGAGCCTCCTTTACATTTGTAAGTCCCTCATTTTCTACATCTCCTGTGAAAAGAGCTGTGAACTCCCCATACTTCATATAAAGCACCGTTGAATAGGCATTGGGTTCCTCTGTTGTCATGCCTTTTTCAGGATTAAGGCAGATAAAAGTTGTGCCTGATAATGAAAATGATTCACCGGCGTTTATGTATGCTATAGGAATCCCAAGCTCACCGGCTCTTTTTTCAAGAAGATCATAGTTTTCTCCCTGAGATGATATGGAAACCTCCGGAAGAAAAAGCCTGTCGATCCATATTCCGCCCTTCTCCATATCATCCATTATGTCGAGGATCCCACTGACGTGGTCCTCATCTTCATGGGTCATCACCACCGCATCCAGTTTTCCTATTCCCTTGTATTTCAGAAACGGAATTATTCTGTACTTTCCGACATTTTTAGTCGAGGTGCTTCCTCCATCGATGAGCATGTGCCTTCCGCCGCAGGAGATCACTATCCCATCTCCCTGACCTACGTCGACCATATCGATTTCAAGGTCCGGCTTTACATGAAAAGTAAGAGCAAAAACCGCCGTAACAAGGATCAAGACTCGTGTCACGCTCATCTTAAGCGGCGGCAGATTATCCTTATCCGAAAGCCATACAAAGGCAGCAACCAACGCTATATAGATAGGCACCTGCCACTTCTGTGAGTGTCCCATATACCAGGTACTGCCCCTGATAATGCCCTCCGATGAGCCAAGAAGCCTGTACAGAGACAAAATGATATGAACGAACATCCCTGGTATTACCCCAAATGCGCCTCCGAATATCGCAAGGAACATGGCTATGATTCCAAGAAGCATCAAGATGCCCATAAGCGGAATGACTGCCAGATTAAGCAAAATAGAATGCAGAGGGTATGTGTAATAAAAGCTTGCATAGACAGGAAGCGTTGCCAAAAAAACGCTTACCCCGCTTGTAAGGCCATCCGAGAGCTTTATCAGTATCTCTTTTGCAAAAGAGATCTCGTCATCCGCAAACTTCATCTTCCTGTTTGTCACGTCTTCAAGAAGAGCCTTAAAAGAAAGCGCCGGACGGATCAATGTCATACCGATCACCGCGCCAAAAGAAAACAAGAATCCACTGTTATACATATACAGAGGCTGATCCAGCAAAAGAAGTATCTCAGCAAGAGAAAGCCCCGTTAATACATCGTAGGTTCTTCCCACCACAGGTGCAAAGAGCCTTAGCGAAAACATGCAGATAGCCCTGAAGGAAGATGTTCCCATTCCGCACATGATCCCGTATGAATACATGAACGCTATCGGAAAAAGTGTTGTCACCACCTTATTAAGGCGCAGCTTTCTAAGAAGTTCATAAAGCCCCATTCCGATCAGGGAGATATGAAGACCACTTACCGCCAATATGTGCATGATTCCATTGTCCTTGTACATATCTTTGGTCTCTTCATCCATAAAAGCCTTATCTCCCAGAAGCATAGCCTTCATTATGGCTGAATCCTGCTCTGACAAAGCTCTGTCCAAAGAGCTCTCCAAAAATCGCCTTATCTTATAAAGCGCTTCTCTGTACCTGTTCGGCTCTCCACCGGTCTTTAGAATTTTAACCCCTGTCAGTCTGTATGAAATTTTCAGAGTTGAATAATATAGCCGGCTGTCGAATTCTCCGGGATTGGTAGGCGCCAAAAAGGTCTTTACCTTGCCTGAAACCTGAATATACTCTCCAATGGCAGGAAGAGCCTCATCTCCCGACTCCAGATAGCACTGGATCAGCTTTGAATGTTTGTTTGTTTGCTCGGTTGGAACAATATAGATTACCGGGAGGAATTCGCCCTGATAGCTTCTTCTGACCTCCTTGGACTGAACCCGTCCAATTACAGTCTGATAAGAGCCATCCGGGGCTGCGTTCATATTCCCGATAATGTCAGACAAAAACACTTCAAGATAAATACAGACAGCCGCACTCAGCAGAATCGCCAAAAGACATAACGGCCGTTTCAAAGAAAAATACTCCTAACAAATAATTTTTATTCCATAAGATCAAGATTTCTCTCGTATGGTCCTGTAATTGAGAAATCCATAAATGTAAAATTAGCTTCTCCGTTTACAGAGAAAGCAACCTTATTTACGTTAGTAAGCTCTACGATGCTGTTTACCAGAGAATAAATAGCAACCTCAGCAGTTACGTTATAAGGCTCTGTCAAAAAAGAAGAATCAAAATCAACATAACAGACACCGTCTTTTACATTAACACTATTGATCTTGGTGTCCTTGGATATGGTCGGATAGCAGATATCAGTCTTGGGGCCTGTTATTATCTGCTCCACCGCCAGTCTCTCCATTGAAATATTACTGTTATAAACTACAGATCGATAAACCGGAACCAGCTTATCTCCTGTTTCATTCGCAAAATAGAGCTTAAGCTCAACCCTTTCATAGGTGTTGATCTCATTTCCTACATTGAAGATAAATGTATCCGCCGACATATTGCCGATGATATTGCCATAGTGGTCAGACAGAGGCGTTCCCTCTACCTGGAAGGATACATACTCAATCTCATCAAGCTGCGTAAAGGTTCTTACAATTGCCGCTCTGTCCAGGATCTCCACGGTCCTTCCGATATCTGCATACTTGATATCAAAATTAAGGGTCAGAACTTTATCATTCAGCGAATACCCAAGAAGGGTTACTTCTCCGGTGAGTGGTGCTTCGTACTGAAGTCTCTCAGGCATTGTGCCAAGCTGTCCGATCAGTTCACGAATTACTGCATCAGTATCCTGCAGAGAGCTTTTAATATCATAGTTTACTGCTACAATACCGGTCTCACTGTTATTGACGTAAAAGAGCTTGAAGGCATCCGGATCGACTGCTTCTTTTCTGCCACATCCCGCCATTAAAACCGTCATACAAACAATAAGGACAGCACATGTTATTCTGTTTTTCAAAATATTAATTCTCTTCATATGACAATCCAATTGTTATTTTGCTGTAGTATTAACTGCAGTAGCTGTAAGTGGAATTGATATCGTAAAGGTTGTTCCTTCATCCAGTTTACTCTGCACATCGATACTTCCCCTGTGCATCAGAACCGCATTTCTTGCTATTGACAGGCCAAGTCCCGTTCCGCCAATCTCACGTGATCTTGACTTATCAACCCTGTAAAATCTCTCATAAATATGGTCAAGAGATTCCTCGGGAATACCATAGCCCGAATCCATAACCTTGACATAAAAATTCTGATGGTCGGCATCAAGTTCAACCTTAACCCATCCCTCGTCCCTGTTGTATTTGATAGCATTTTCGACAAGGTTCATGATAGCGAGTGATATCTTAACTTCGTCTATCTCAGCAACGATAGCTCTTTTACTCTCAAGTGTGAGTTCAATATTGTGTCTTCTGGCAATGGGCCTTAATCTCTTAAGGATCACTTCTGTGAGGCTCACAACATCTACTGAGGTAATGGTAAGTCCCGATGCCTTCTTGTCCATCTTGACCAGAGACAACAGATCGTTGATGATCTTATCCTCTCTGTCAATCTCAGCGCCGATATCCGTCATGAACTCCCTGTAGACCTCATTGGGAACATCCTCCTGGGCAAGAAGCGAATCTGCCAGAACCTTCATGGAGGTAATAGGAGTCTTAAGCTCATGAGAGACGTTGGATACAAACTCCTGCCTTGAATCATCCAAAACCTTCATTCGCTTAAGTAGCGCATTGAAAGCCTTGATGATCTGCTCTGTCTCAAGGTAGTTAGGTCCTGTAATAGGCTCATCCGTATAACCGGCCTTTACATCATTGATGGCTGCAGTAATCCTATCGAAAGGCTTTAGCAGCGTATGTGATACCCAGGCTGCAAATGCAAGGATGAATAGGATTATAACAACCTCAAGACTCTGCGCTCTTCTGCTGAGGATATTAAGTGTAGTTGCTATCGTATCGGTAGATACACTGGTCAAAAGAACTCCACGCACCACTTCACTGCTCTTACCGATTGCAGATACATCCTCCTCCTGAATGAGATCACTCTCAATAATGGGAGTAACAATCTCAATGTATCCGTTGGCCTGGTCATACTTTGAAACAGTTCCCTTGGAGCCGGTCTTTAGGCAGTTTACCACCTCTTCTGAGATGATGGTCTTACCCTGACTTATGTTATAAGTGTCTTTTACCACCTTAAGATCATCGTTGATAACGATAACACGACCATCATAAAGATTGGCAAGCATATCCAGCTCGGCATTGATCACTTCTGATGATGTATCAAGAAGGTAGTTGGAAACAATGAGGTGATTAGCGAGAATTCGCAGCTGTGTCTGTACCTCTGTCGATCTTACATTGACAGCACGATCCTCATAACTGGTCAGAATGACAGAATGCATAACGAGGCATGAAACAAGCCCCGTTATAAATACAATTATGAAGAATCGCACTCTTAGACTCTTAAGAATGTCTTTAAATTTAAACTTACTTTTATCCATAAGTTATGCCTGGAAGTAATATCCGGCGCCCCACTTAGTTCTTACATATCTAGGCTCGCTTGGGTTAGACTCAAGCTTCTCACGAAGTCTTCTGATATGAACATCCACTGTTCTCTCATCACCGGGATAATCTGTTCCCCAGATGGTCTCAAGAAGCTCTTCTCTTGTATAAGTCTTACCGGGAGTGGACGCCAAAAGCTCCAGCAGCTCATATTCTCTGCTGGTAACATTGATCTCTCTGTCTCCCACAAATACTCTTCTGTACTCTTCGTTGAGCTTAAGGTCGCCAAAGGTCATAACCTGATTGGTATCGGCAGTTCTTCCGGTTCTGCGGATAATAGCCTTGATCCTGGCCTTAACCTCGAGGATGTTGAAAGGTTTTGTAATGTAATCGTCTGCGCCGTACTCAAGGCCAAGGATCTTGTCCATGTCATCGCCCTTGGCTGTGAGCATGATAATCGGAACATCCGAAAACTCCCTTATCTGCTGGCAAACCTCAAAACCTGTGAGCTTAGGAAGCATTACGTCGAGAAGGATAATATCATAATTGCCGGCCTTAGCCTTATCAAGAGCTTCCTGTCCGTCATATGCACAGTCAACAACAATGTCGTCCTGCTCCAGAGAGAACTTTATACCCTTTACAATTGCCTTTTCGTCGTCTACTACAAGCGCTTTCTTGCTCATTTCTTCACCATTCCTATAAATCAGACAGTTATTTGATCTTTTATCTTAGAGAACAACTTATCTTTGATCCCTGATACCTTCATGATATCTTCGATACTTTTAAAAGAGCCGTTCTCGTCTCTGTATTTTATTATCTTGCCGGCTATTCCCTCACCTATTCCCGGGAGCGTAGCCAGTTCTGTTTGCGAAGCGGTATTGATATTGATAAGACCGCCTCCATCTGATGCACCGGATTTATATCCATTATCTCCTGTGTCAAAAGATTCTATCTCTTTTGCAAGAGCTTCATCAGAAGTCTCTGATATCGTCGGTATCTGCAGCTTGGATCCGTCGCTTAGCCTGGCAGCCAGATTGACATAAGTCCTGTCGGCATCCTCAGAAAAACCGCCGGCAGCGGCTAGTGCATCATCGATCCTGCTTCCTTCAGGAAGCTCATATACTCCGGGATTTACCACTGCTCCACAGACATATACCACAACATTTTCAGGAGGCTCATTATCTAAAGTCTCCGGTGTCTCTGTTTCTTTTCCGGAATCTTCCTGCGAGCTAAAAGCCTCAGCTTCCAAGGTATTATTAGCAGTGTTATCAGATAAGATTATCTCTTTGTTTGCAGATGTGCATCCGGTCAGAAACATCAGCATAAGTGCTGATATTGGTAATAATTTTCGCATGTTTCCTCCTAAATAAGAGGACCCCACCATGCTTTTTTATTCTATGCGATTGAACAAAATAATTCAATCATTATCTTCACTATCTTCTGTAAGTCCTGCGGTTATCGCATCATCATCGGGATCAGGAAGTGCCTCTGCAGTATAAGGAGTACCTGTAACCTGCGTCATAATGCTCTCACTGACGTTTTTAAGCGTTGAATTACAGTCCTCTCCGTTCCAGATCTTGGTAAATGCGATCTCAAGCTCCATCCAGAGGTTGCTGGTCTCAATTGTCTTGGGCATTGGAACCGAATCGGCATAAACGCCTACAAAGGTTGCAAGATTGGCATTGTCATACTTAACGCCGTAATGAGCTGATACCTTTCCGCCAAGCTTGTAGATATCTCCGGAATTGTCAGAGCACAAAAATCTGGCTACTTCATTGGCTTCTTCCGGATTTTCGGAGAGTCCGTTGACAACGATACAATCCGTTACTGACATGGTTCTTGATCCGAAATCAGCTGTAAGGCCGGGCATATCAGCTACTGCAAACTCAAAATTACACTCGCCTGATGCCTTGGCATCGTCAATCTTCTTGATGATATCTGTAGTAGCAATGGTAAATACAACCTTACCATCGATAAAGTCCTGAACCACCTTGTCATAGTCAATTGAATCGGCATCGATAGCAAAGAACTGATTAAGCTGCTGATAAATCTTCATGCAGCTGATAGTGTCTGTATTATAAATATCGATCTGGCTGACATCATCTCCTGCCTGTCCACCAACGTTCATGTAATTACCAACAAAGAAGTAATTGTAGAAAATATCGGTAACATCCCACTTGAATACCGCCTCAACCTGCTCCGGAGCATTGTAACTCTCGGCAAACTTCAGGATATCTGAGATATTAAGAGGAAGGTTCTCAGCAACAACTTCATCGATCATACCCTGAGTGATCTCAGGATTTACATCTTCTGAGGTAACCTCGGCATCTTCCGAGAGATTTCCTTCTTCCTCAGCTTTTTCAGTCTCTTCCTGAGCAGCCTCTCCCTCAGCTGTATCTATCTCTGTCTGCATGGTCTCAACAGCCATGTTCTCGAGATAGGTCTTGTTGTAGATAAGAGAACTGGTCTCAAAGTAGAAGGGATATGCTATCTTTTTCCCTTTATAGGTAACGGAATTAATAGCAGCTTCAGGGAAAATTCCCTTTGAAAGGAATTCATCTCCACCTTCAATCTCTGTTGCAAGGCCTGCTAAATAGGCCTTCTCGAGAGAATCATTTGTTATTATATACAAATCAGGGTAATTGTCTTCATCCACGGAGGCCTTGTTGATGGCCTCCAGGTATTCAAGACCGGAAACAAGCACAGGCTCGATTCGAACCTTGCTATTAGACTCAGAGTAGGCAACAGCCTTACTCTGGAGATATGGAGTCAGGGTATCATCCGTATACCACAGCCTCACGGTAGTTTTATTTCTTGCAAAAAGAGAATAATCCTCAAATATGCTCCTGTCAGAGCGGGCGTAAACGTAAGTGCCCAGCAGTGCGCAGGCAACAAGTATTATTGATATTATTCTAATTCTAATTCTCATAAAGACTCCAGACATGAATCCAAAATCTCGATCATGTCATCTACATTCTCCTTAGTTATAACCAGCGGAGGAACAAATCTGATTATCTCTGCTCCCGCATTTATAAGGATAAGTCCCTTCTCAAGTGCCTTATTGATAACTTCACCTACAGGTCTGTTAAATACCAGTCCCTGCATAAGACCTGCTCCACGTCTGTCTGTTATGAAATCATACTTATCCTTAAGCTCATCAAGGCGCTTCTCCAAATAAGGAGCCACCTCATTCACATTCTCTATTATATTGTCCTGCTTAAATAAATCAAGGACTTTGTTTATGGCAGCGCAGGCAAAAGGATTGCCACCATAGGTGGTTCCGTGGTCTCCTGCGACAAGTGAATTCTGCCCAACTTTTTCGGTCATGAGGAATGCTCCAACCGGTACTCCGCAGCCGAGAGCCTTGGCAGTTGTCATGATATCAGGCTTAATTCCGTACTTCTGCCATGCAAACATATATCCTGTTCTTCCCATTCCGCACTGGATCTCGTCCAGGATAAGAAGGATGTCTTTTTCATCGCAAAGAGCTCTTACCTTGGTCAAAAACTCTTCTGTTGCCGGATATATACCGCCCTCTCCCTGAACAGTCTCAAAGATTATAGCGCAGGTCTTGTCATTTACGCACTTAAGAACCGAGTCATAGTCATTGAGATCAGCAAACTTTATATTGCCGATCATAGGCTCAAAGGCCTCTCTGTAATGAGGATTTCCTGTTACGGAAAGCGCACCGAAGGTCCTTCCGTGGAAGGAATGATTCATGGCTATGATCTCATGATCATTTTTGCCATCCTTAAGGAAAGCATACTTCCTTGCTGCCTTCAAAGCACCCTCAACAGCCTCTGCTCCGCTGTTTGTAAAGAATACCCTGTCCATCCCGGATACTTCTTTTATCTTCTTGGCAGCCTCAATTGCCGGCACATTGTAATAGTAGTTAGAGGTATGCAGAAGCTTATCAATCTGGTTCTTGAGCGCATCATTGTACTCTTTGTTGTTATAGCCAAGGGCAAATACAGCAATACCCGACACGAAATCCAGATACTTCTTGCCATCTATGTCATAGAGATAAACTCCGTCACCTTTGTCCAAAACGATCTGATATCTGTTATATGTGTGTAAAAGAGCTTTCTCAGCCTCTTCAATGTACTTCTGCATCATCTCACTCATTTTAATATCTCCTGTTATTAAGCATTTGCTGCTGTTTTCTCGTGGTCCGGCATAAACATGGTTCCAATACCCTTGTTGGTAAAGATCTCAAGAAGAAGACAATGAGGAATTCTTCCATCCAGGATATGCACTCTGTTAACACCGCCTCTTACTGCATCCGTACAGTTTCCAAGCTTTGGAAGCATACCTCCGCCGATATTTCCACTGGCGATAAGAGCATCTGCCTCAGAGCAGGTAAGTCTTGAGATAAAGGACTCGGGATCCTTGATATCTTTATATACTCCCTCAATATCTGTAAGGAATGCCAGCTTGTCAGCTCCCACTGCCTTGGCAATGGCACAGGCAGCATCATCGGCATTTATATTGTAAGTATCGAAGTTATCATCAAGTCCGATAGGTGCAACGATAGGCAGATAGTCATTGTCGAGAAGGTCATATAAAACCTTTGGATCTACGCTGTCAATTTCGCCCACATATCCGATATCCTTGCCGTCTGAGTACTTCTTAGTAACATGAAGAAGGCCTGAATCCTTACCGCTTATACCGATGGCCTTAACACCCAGCTCCTGAACCATGGTCACAAGCTGTTTGTTTACTCTTCCCAGAACCATCTCTGCGATCTCCATGGTCTCTGAATCCGTAACCCTGAGTCCGTTTACAAATTCCGCCTCTTTGCCGACCTTTGACACCCAGGAGCTGATGGCCTTTCCGCCGCCGTGAACGATGATTGGCTTAAATCCAACCAGCTTTAAAAGAGTAACATCTGTTATTACATTCTTCTGAAGCTCCTCGTTGCTCATGGCACTTCCGCCGTATTTAACAACTATGATCTTCCTGTTGAACTTCTGAATATAAGGAAGCGCTTCTACCAGCACCTCCGCTTTCTTAAGTACATCCTGCATCCCCTGATCCATGACTCTCTCCTTTAGCTTCTGTAATCTGCATTTATCTTGACATAGTCGTATGTGAGATCGCATCCCCAGGCTGTTGCCTCTTCGCTTCCCTCATGCATATCGACAAATACCGTTACTGCATCTGCCTTCATGATCTTAAGGGCTTCATCCTCATCAAATACAATAGGCGTTCCCTTATCAAATACCTTCAGTCTTCCGTTTGCGCTCTCAAAGAACAGCTCCACATCATTCTGATCAAAATCTGCTCCGGAATACCCCATGGCGCACAGAAATCTTCCAAAGTTGGCATCGCACCCGAAGATCGCAGCCTTTGAAAGGTTTGATCCAACAATCGCTCTTGAGAGTGTTCTTGCATCCTCTTTGGACTTTGCATTTACTACCTTTGCTTCAAAGAGCTTACTTGCTCCCTCACCGTCTGCTGCCATCTTCTTGGCAAGGAAGGTGCATACAAAGCTGAGCGCTTCCTTAAAGGTGTTGTAGTTATCAGATTTATCCTTAATAATCTCATTGCCTGCTTCGCCGTTAGCCATAACAAGAAGGGTATCATTTGTTGAGGTGTCTCCGTCAACGGTTATCATGTTAAAAGAGTCTTTTACCACCTCTGAAACTGCTTCCTGCAAAAGAGATTTCTCAATGCTCAAATCAGTTGTGAGGAAGGCAAGCATAGTACACATGTTGGGATGGATCATGCCTGAGCCCTTGCTCATTCCGCCGAGGGTGATCTCTTTCCCGTCAATTTCGAAAGTAACTGCCACCTCTTTGTTGACGGTATCTGTAGTCATGATAGCCTTGGAGGCTGCTGTTCCGGCGCTTATGCTATCATCTAAGGTCTTGCTCATAGCTTCAACTCCGGCCACTAATTTATCAACCGGAAGCTGCATACCGATAACACCTGTAGATGCCACGGCAACTGATGAATATGGAACTCCTAATGCCTTCTCTACAGCCTTTGCTGTAGCTTCGCAGGCATCAAAGCCCTCTTTTCCCGTGCAGGCATTTGCAATTCCCGAGTTGATGACAACTCCGTGCATTGGCTCACCGGAATATACAATCTTCTGATCCCACTGAACACAGGCTGCCTTTACCACGTTTGATGTAAATGTACCTGCGCTGGTACATGGCGTTTTGGAAAAGACAAAGGCCATATCCGTTCTATTTTTATACTTGATACCGGCTTCGCAGCTTGTGGCACTAAAGCCCTTTGCTGCTGTTACTCCGCCTTCTGTTACCTTCATAATGCCTCCTCATTTATTAAATACTGTAAGATTGCTGTCATTAAGTACAAAGTCGTAATAGTTCATATCATCTCTGAGGGTCCAGCCCATCTTCTGCCAGAACTTGTTCCCTACTTCATTGGTGACAAAGGCGTTCAGGCAGACCTTGTTGATTCCCTCTTTTCTCAGCTGCTCGCAGCAGAACTCAACCATTTTTCGTCCAATTCCGTGCTTTCTGTATTCTTCACTTACGCATACATGGTAAAAGCATGCTCGTCTTCCGTCATTGCCACATAAAATAGCACCGACTATTTTTCCATCCTTCTCATATACTGCGCTGGTGTCGGGATTTCTTTTGATAAATTTCTCAATTCCCTCCCTGGAATCATCCATGGTCCTTATACCGAATCCATGAATGGACATCCACAGCGCATATACCTTGTCGTAGTCTTCTATTGTCATCTTGCGAACCATATCAGTTTTCTCCCCAGATCTGTCAGTAATTACGGGAAACTGGGAACAAGCTCAAGTCCCTTGGCCTCATCAAGTCCAAACATGATGTTCATGTTCTGGACCGCCTGTCCTGCTGCTCCCTTTACCAGGTTATCAATTGCTCCCATCATGATAACTCTTCCGGTTCTCTCATCGATCTTAAAGCCAATATCGACGTAGTTGCTGCCATCTACCCATCTGGTCTCGGGACATACACCGTCATCTAAGAGCCTTATGAATTTCTCATCCTTATAATATTTCTCATATGCAGCTCTTATATCTGAAGAAGTAGGAAGCTTACCGTCCTTCTTTATAAGAGTAGCGTATTCTGTAGCAAGGATTCCTCTGTTCATTGGAACAAGGTGTGGCGTGAAGTTTATCACCATCTCTTTTCCCGCTGCGTAGCCAAGCTGCTCCTCAATCTCCGGAGTATGTCTGTGAGTTGCAACTCCGTAGGGCTTAGCAGATTCGTTTACTTCGCAGTAGAGGTTGGCAACCTTGGCTCCTCTTCCTGCTCCGGACACTCCAGAGAGAGCATCAACGATAAGTGTATCTACATCTATAAGACCTTCCTTAACAAGAGGATAAGCTGTAAGGATCGAGCAGGTGGTATAGCATCCGGGATTTGCAACAAGTCTTGCACTCTTTACCTTATCTCTGTTGATCTCACAGAGTCCGTAAACTGCTTCTTCTATATACTGAGGTGCCTTGTGCTCTATCTTGTACCACTTCTCATATACAGAAACATCTTTTAATCTGAAGTCTGCTGACAGATCGATTATCTTTACTTTATTAAGAATATCTTCATTAACAAGTGATGCGCAGAGCCCCTGAGGAGTCGCTGTAAAGATGACATCCGCCTGTGATGCAAGCTCTTCCATGTTGTCGTCCATGCACTTTGCATCAACCAGTTTAAAGAGATTTCCATATATACTGCTGTACTTCTCATCGATAAAACTTCTGGATCCGTACCACACAACCTCTGCATCGGGATGACCCTGGATGAGTCTTACGATTTCAGCTCCCGCGTAGCCTGTAGCACCGATAATTCCTACTTTGATCATAATGGTTTTCACCTTTCATATATGTATAAACTTTTTTAAGTATACGACCCATGCATGAATAATGCAATAGAAATTTTAATATTTATGCAGAAAACGAAAGATTATTAAATATTTATGCAATTTGGTGTTGCATTTTATGCATCGAGGGTTTATATTTATATCCAACGAGCAACAATAATTATAACATACTAAGAAAGTTGAGGAGTGTTTCAATGGCAAAAGAAAAGGTTATTCTCGCATACTCAGGCGGACTTGATACTACTGCTATCATCCCGTGGCTTAAGGAAAACTTTGATTACGAAGTTGTTTGTGTCTGCATCGACTGCGGACAGGAAGAGGAACTTGACGGTCTTGAGGAAAGAGCTGTCAGCTGTGGAGCCAGCAAACTCTATATCCTTGACGTTGTAGATGAATTCTGTGACGAATATATCGTTCCCTGCGTAATGGCTCACGCTGTATATGAGAACAAGTACCTGCTTGGTACATCAATGGCTCGTCCACTGATCGCCAAGAAGCTTGTTGAGATTGCAAGAAAAGAAGGTGCTGTTGCAATCTGCCACGGTGCTACAGGTAAGGGTAACGACCAGATCCGTTTCGAGCTTGGTATCAAGGCTCTTGCTCCTGACATCAAGATAATTGCTGCATGGAGAAATGATAAGTGGACAATGGATTCACGTGAATCTGAGATCGCATACTGCAAGGCTCATGGCATCAATCTTCCATTCTCTGCAGACTCCAGCTACAGCCGTGACAGAAACCTCTGGCATATCTCCCACGAAGGACTTGAGCTTGAGGATCCTTCACTTGAGCCTAACTACAAGCATCTCCTCGTTCTTGGCAAGACACCTGAGGATGCACCCGATACACCCACAACCGTTACCATGACTTTCGAGGGCGGAGTTCCCAAGTCAGTTAACGGAAAAGAGATGAAGGTCTCCGATATCATCCGCACCCTCAATAAGCTTGGCGGTGAGAACGGCATCGGTATCGTAGATATCGTAGAGAACCGTGTAGTTGGAATGAAGTCTCGCGGCGTATATGAGACACCCGGTGGAACCATTCTCTACGAAGCTCATCAGCAGCTTGAAGAGTTGATTTTGGATCGCGATACCTATACAATGAAGAAAGATATGGGCAACAAGTTTGCCGATCTAGTATATGAAGGGAAATGGTTCACTCCTCTTCGCGAGGCCGAGCAGGCATTCATTGAGTCAACTCAGAAGTATGTAACCGGAGAAGTTAAATTCAAGCTCTACAAGGGCAACATCATCAAGGCCGGTACAAAGTCACCTTACTCTCTCTACAACGAGAGCATCGCTTCCTTCAAGACAGGTGATCTTTACGACCACCACGATGCAGAGGGCTTCATCAATCTCTTTGGCTTATCATGTAAGGTTCGTGCTATGAAGATGCAGGAAGTTGAAAAGAACAAATAATTAATGAAGACCATCTTTATTCTTGGAATATATCTGCTAATACTTAACATCTTAGGGTTCGCTTTCATGGGAATCGACAAAAGGCGCGCAATTCGCAGCGCCTTTCGTATCCCGGAAGCGACCCTTTTTGCTATCGCCATTCTTGGAGGAAGTATCGGAAGCATCCTTGGCATGCATCTTTTCAGGCACAAGACCAAGCATTGGTATTTTCTCTTCGGAATGCCTATAATACTTATATTACAGATTGCACTTGTAGTTCTTCTTTATTTTAGTCCGATAGAATTTAACTTTATGTAAAAGAGGTATCCTATGCATATAGCCGTTTGTGATGACAATATAGCTGACAGAAAGCAGACAGAGCGCCTTTTGGGGCGCCAGTCCGACAGATACTTTAAGGAAACCGGTGAGAGAATCTGGATTGATTCCTTCGGTAATGTAGAGGCCTTCATGCAAAATCCGCAGATGTATCAGGGTCTTTTTGTCGATATGCACGATGATGAGTGCAACGGCTTTAATATCCTGAAGATGCTTCTCTATGCAGGTATCGAGAGTCCCATCGTAATGTGCTCTTCCACCATCGACTACAAAGCCCTGGTGGAAAAGGAAGGCATTACTGCCTCCAACATCATGTTTTTGGATAAGCCTATTAAGGTAGCCGAAATCACAGCTATAGTTGATAAGATTGCAGAGCTTGCTGTAAACGGCGAGCCTTCCATAGAACTTCGTGGCAAAGATGAGACCATCTATGCCCATGGGGACGATATCATCTGTGTCAAAAGAGTCCGCTCCGAACTTGAAGTTCATCTCACAGGAAACCGCGTAGCCTGCGTTCTCGATGACATAGCAAACTTCTATGATCAGTGCAATATCTTCCCGCAGATCTGCCCTGTAAATGACAACGGCCTTGTAAATGTCAATCACGTTAAGAAGACGTCCTTTGGTAAGGTCACCATGGACAACGACATGACTCTTCCTGTTTCCTTTACCTACAGAAACGCCATAAGTAAGGCAAGGCAGTATGCCAAGGAAAGCGGGAATTTAAGTAGTTAATTCTTTTGGGGGATTTAAAAAGATTTGATAGCACTAAAGATTAAGCAGCAGAAAAACTTCATGGCCAAGCTTCTGACAACTGAGCTGTTCGACAGCTTTCTTGTGGAGGAAGTCACCATCGATACCTTTAATACCTTTACCATAGACGGAAGGATTCATAAGGAATTCTACAAAGACTCAGAAGAGTCACAAGCACCTCTAAGTAATGAATTCTCAAATTGGGCCAAGATCCGTCCCATCGCTCTTAGCCTTATAAAGGGCAAGCAGACGCCACTTGGTTTCAAGTTCATTTTACACCTTAGCGATTCTGATAAACTCGCGCTCTTACAGGATGCAGACATGGATATCTCTCCTGACCAGCTATCCCTTGGTATCAATATAAAGTTTTCCCAGGGCGAGGTTATCATCACAACAGGCGTCAGCTATGGCATTTTCACTTTGGATAAAAGCGCAGAAAAAGCCTGGGACGAATACATCCCAAGCTTTTTAGAATCAAACGGTATTGAGGCAGATCTTTTATGATCTGCTTTTTTATGCCTGATACTTTTGTAAAATAGTGATCAGTGCGTCATACTTTGGCTTAATCTGGTCGTACTTTTCCTGATAACCGTCCATGGAACCGGCTCTTAATATCTCAGTAAGCTCGCATACCGGAGTAAGGAACCCTTTAAGTCCAAGGTTTGCTCCTACGCCCTTAAGGGTATGAACAGCTTTAAATGCCTCTGAAACGTTACCTTCACCTAAATACTTCGTAAGGTCATTCATGCTCTGGTCATTTAAAAACTTGAACATGAACTTGGCAATGAGATCCTCATTTCCCATGAATCTGTCCAATATCTCGTTCCAGTCTACACCCCATTCAATTAGTTCAGTCTTAAATCCAGCGTCCATATGCCTCCATGCGTGTAGCCATACTGACAAACATACGATGTAACATATAATAATTTTACAACATTTGGTTTTTTACATCAACGAAAAGGCTTATTTTTATGTAATTTTAATTATTCTTCCACTGAAGCAAGCTTTTGAGCCTGATCCGCAGCGATAAGGCTGTCGATGATCTCGTCCAGGTCTCCGTCCATTATCTGATCTATTTTGTAGAGAGTAAGTCCTATTCTGTGGTCAGTTACTCTTCCCTGATGGAAGTTGTAGGTTCTTATCTTCTCCGATCTGTCTCCGCTTCCGACCTGGCTCTTGCGAAGCTGTGCCTCATCATTGTGCTTTCTCTCCTGCTCCATCTCATAGAGCTTGGCTCTAAGCACCTTTAGTGCCTTGGCCTTATTCTGCTGCTGGCTCTTCTCATCCTGACAGGAAATTACGATACCTGTAGGAAGGTGAGTCAGTCTTACGGCTGAATCCGTGGTGTTTACACACTGTCCGCCGTTTCCTGAAGCCCTGAAAACATCGAACTTACAGTCATTCATATCAATCTCTACTTCAACGTCCTCAACTTCCGGCATGATAGCAACGGTTATGGCTGAGGTATGTATCCTTCCGCCCGACTCTGTCGTAGGAATTCTCTGAACTCTGTGAACACCGCTCTCAAACTTAAGTCTTGAATATGCGCCGTCACCCTTTATCATAAAGCTGACGGCCTTTATACCACCGATACCTATATCTTCAACGCTCAGGGTCTCTATCTTCCAGGCGCGTCTCTCGGCATATCTTGTATAGAGTCTGAACATATCGGCAGCAAACAGCGCAGCCTCATCTCCTCCGACACCTGCTCTTATCTCAACGATAACATTTTTCTCATCATTAGGATCCTTGGGAAGAAGAAGTATCTTAAGTTTCTCCTCAAGCTTAGGGATCTTATCCTTGGCATCGGAGAGTTCCTCCCTCAGCATTTCCTTCATTTCAGCATCGCTCTCCTCATCAAGGAGCTGCAGCGAATCCTCAATGGTCTGTTTGGTGTCCTTATACTCTTTGTAGCATTCAACCAAAGCCTCAAGGGACTTCTGTTCCTTCATAAGGCTTCTGAATTTCTCCTGATCTGAAACCACCGAAGGGTCGCCCAGCATCATGGTTATATCTTCATATCTTCTGATAATATCTTCTAATCTGTCAAACATATTCATCTCTCCCGATAACAATCATAGCTACAGTTTCCTGGAATATGCCCCGCTAATAAAAGCATGCCTTCACAACTCTGTCGTTTCCGGAGAAATCCTTGACCACTTCTATATCGTGGTACTTTCCATTATCCTGCAAAAGAGATTTTACCGCCTCTGCCTGATCATAGCCTATCTCAAGTATGAGATATCCGCTGGAGAAGAGATACTCTCCCGCCTTATCGGCAATCCTTCTGTAGAACAAAAGTCCATCCTCATCCCCGTCCAATGCAAGGCGAGGCTCATGGTCCTTAACTTCAGGTGCAAGGCTGTCTATAACTTTAGTTGCTATATATGGCGGATTTGATACCACAATATCAAATTTATCATTCTTCTTTGGGAAAAGATCTGTCTGCTCAAATTCACATCTGTCGGATAACCCAAGGCTATCCGCATTCTCTTTTGCTACAAAAAGAGCAGCCTCAGAAATATCAGTACAGTGCGCACTTGTTCCATTAGTATAGTTAAGGATACTAAGGCCGATGCAGCCTGAACCTGTACACAGATCAAGTACCTTCATACCGTCTTCACAGTGCCTTAGAGCTTCCTCAACCAAAAACTCACTATCCTGCTCAGGGATAAGGACACTGCTGTTTACCTTAAACTCAAGTCCCATAAAATCCCATTTGCCAAGAATATAGGCAACAGGCTCTCTGTTTGCTCTTCTGTCAATGTAAGAGGTATATAAGGACTCTTCATCCTGTGTAAGCTCTTTATCAGGGTGAGCAAGAAGCGTACTGTGGTCGGTAGAACATACACATTCTAAAAGGAGCCGGGCATCAAGTGCATACTCGTCTACTCCGGCTCTCATAAGCTTTTCTTTTCCGTTTTCGAAAGCATTTAGATAGTTCATAATAATTTACTCGGCTGCCTGATCTGCCTTATCATCGTCAACAAGCCAGCTCTCATCAATCTCGTATCCAAAAGAATCAGAAAGGAATTCCTTCCAGTCAAATACTGCCTCAACAGACTTGATGGCAACCTCTATCATGTCATCATCAGGCTCCTTGGTTGTAAGTCTCTGAAGCCAGAGTCCGGGAGCTGAGATCATTTTAACGAGGAAGAAGTTTGTCCTTCCGGCAAGTCTTATGATCTCATAGGATATTCCGGAAATAACAGGGATCAGAAGAATCCTTATGGCCACGCGCCAAACGTAGGAATCAACCCTGATAAAGAAGAACAGGATGATACTTATGAGCATGACAAACAGCATAAAGCTGCTTCCGCATCTCTTGTGAAGTCTTGAGCTCTTTCTTACATTGCTCACTGTAAGAGGTCTGCCCTTTTCGATACAGTTGATGCACTTATGCTCTGCCCCGTGGTACATGAAAAGTCTCTTTATGTCTCTGATTCTCGATATTATAAGGATATAAAGTACAAAGATAAAGATCCTGAGAACGCCCTCAATGATTGCTACCAAAGAATCATTTCTAGCATACTTGGATATGACCTCTGAAATCGCATAAGGAAGAACCATAAACAGCGCAATGGCAAATGCAAATGATAAAAGCGTTGTAAATACCATAAGGAAAGTATCCTCATGTCCGCTGGATACCTTATCGATTTCCTCATCGAGCTTGGTAGGCTTCTCACCCGTCTCTTCATAGAATGAAGATGAGTAATTAAGGGATTTAAGTCCAAGGATAAGGGAATCAATAAATACAAAGATTCCTCTAACAAAAGGAATGCTAAGGAGCTTGCTGCCGTATCCAACGCCGTGGTACTCATCATGCTCAACCACTATCTCACCGTTTGGCTTTCTAACAGCAACAGCGTACATGTCCTTATTTTTCATCATTACACCTTCAAGAACAGCCTGTCCGCCTATTCCCGAATAGTGTCTAATCTTTCTCTTACGTCTCTTCATCTTAATTTACCGCCTGTTAAAGAAAAAGAGGCCAAGGCGTAAATGCCTGGGCCTCACTTGTTTCTTGATCTCAAATTGTATATTACTTGTTGTCCATGCCGTATTTCTTGTTGAACTTATCAATACGTCCACGAGCAGCAGTAGCCTTCTGAGTTCCTGTGTAGAAAGGATGGCACTTTGAGCAAATTTCTACGTGGATTTCGCTCTTTGTTGATCCTACTGTAAATGTGTTACCGCAGTTGCAAGTAACTGTTGCCTGATGGAATTCTGGCTGGATGTCCTGTCTCATTTCTTATCACCTCACTATATCTGAATAATTCATCTGTTTCCGACAGACGTTGTCAGCGCTTAAAGCACCTGACATCAATGTGTTCACGTTTACTGTTTTACAACAGCTATATAAATATAGCACACTAATGAGTATATGGCAAGGATTTTTTATTTACTTGCTTTTTTGAAAAAAGACTAAAGATTCTAATAATATATGACGATAAATGATATGGAAGGTTATGCAACTCTGAAAAGGATTTTCAGCCACGGCATCAAGGAGGATGCGTATGAGTATCAGCATAAACGCCAATCAAATATACGCTTCCATCAGAGACAGGGGCCAGACGCAGGCAGATGCCTGGGCAGGTCAGGCTCGTGGTTTTGGTGCGCAAAATAAAAAGTCTGCCGGTAATAATTCTGCAAACTCTTCTACTTCCGTAAGATCACTTGAATATCAGCAGCGTACCCAGCAAAAGAAAGACAATTCGATAATAGGCCAGAGTCAGAGCTACGCTGATTCCCTAAGAGCATCAAGAGCCAAGGCCAAAGAAACCAATCTGGAAAAGAAAAAGCTCCAGTACAGCTATAAAAAGATATCCTCCCAGATTGTAAGAAGCAAAACTTCCGTAAGTGCAAGGAAAGCTGCATCCGCAGCAAGGCGCGAAGTTCAGCGCCTTAAGAGGCTACGAAACAGCGGCGAATATGATGAAGAAGAACTTCAGATCTCCATCGAGCATGCCAAATCCATGGAGAGAATAGCCAAGAAGAAAGTAGCTCACCTTCAGCAGGAAGAAATGATAGAGCGCGGTCAGAACGGCGCCATGGCAGCTCTTGAGGAAAAGGAAGAAGAACGCGAAGAGGAAAAAGACCTTGAGGAAGAGCCTATAGAGGAAGAAATCCCTGAGGATCAGGCATACTCCGAGCAGGATTATGCCGAAGAGATGCAGCTGATGGCGGCTGATATGCAGGAAGAGGCGGCTGCAAGAGCAGAAGAACTCTCAGAAGAGATGGAGCTCGCCATTGCGGAAGTAATGGAAAACAATAAGGATTCCATGGAGGAAATGACCTCTGAAATGATGAAGATGGTTCAGGATGCCATGGAAGAAATGGATGAGGTTCTGGATCTGGATGAACTGGCAAACACCATGGCAGCTCCCGATCCAAATATGTCGGAAGACGACCTCAAGATGCTGAAATTAAAGCACCGCACCAAGGAAATGAAAGATATCGCCAAGGCTGACGGTGATTATCTTAAGGCAATCATGGATAAATACGAAAAAAAGGGCATCGCCGGCACCGGACTATCCGGAGCTGCAACTTCTGCTCCTGCCTTTGGCGGAGCTGCAGCCATATCAAGCTCTCCTACGCCGATAACCGTTTCGGTTCCCTCAGCCTATGGCTCAGGTGGCGGATCAATGAGCTTTGATGCCTTTGCTTAACCCTTCTTCTTTAGATATTTCTTTAGTTTATTACGAATTCTCTGCATTGCATTGTCAGTTGACTTCTCATCCCTGCCGAGCACTGCAGAGATTTCTTTTACACTCATGCCTGTAATGTAGAGGTCCAAAACCTGGCGCTCCAAGTCGCTGAGTTCTCTGTCTATCTCTCCCTCAAGATCCTGAAGATTCTCCTGGTCGATCACGTACTGCTCCGGAATGAGATTTGCATCGGATTCCAGTACTTCCTCCAATATGGATTCACTTCCCTGCTCTGCATCCTCTCTGCTGGCATATATCGATATGTAGCTGTTAAGGGGAGCATGTTTTTTCCTGGAAAGGGATTTGATGGCAGAATACATCTGCCTTGAGATACAGAGCTCCGCAAAAGTGGCAAAGCTTGCATCTCTTCCGCAGTCATAGTCCCTGACCGCCTTGAAAAGACCTATCATACCCTCCTGGATAAGATCGTCCTTATCTGCACCAAGAATGTACATGGACGCAGCCTTTTTGCGAACCAGGTTCTTATATTTGTTCATGATGTAATCGGTTATATCGTCCTGACCTCCGTCATGTATACGGACGATAAGCTGTTCATCATCAATATCGCTGTACTTTCCCTTGCTCATCTGATGACCTCACGAAAGTCTTTGTCTTACAACCTCAAAAGCAAGTACACCTGCTGCAACAGATGCGTTAAGTGAATCTATATCGCCCTTCATGGGGATAGAGGCGATCATGTCACACTTCTCTTTTACAAGTCTTGATACTCCGCTGCCTTCATTGCCGATAACAAGTCCGATGGCGCCCTTTAAATTAAGCTTATACATGGTGGTACCATCCATGTCGGCACAGGCGAACCAAAGGCCGCGCTTTTTAAGGTCTTCGATAGTCTGAGCTATGTTGGTAACCTTAACAACCGGAGTGTAGTTTAATGCTCCTGCTGAAGCCTTGGCCACTGTAGCTGTAAGACCTACTGCCCTGTTCTTGGAAATGATAACTCCGTGCGCACCGGAGAGATTGGCTGTTCTTATGATAGCTCCCAGATTATGAGGATCCTCAATTCCATCCAGAACAAAAACAAAGGGATCTTCGTTCCTTGCCTCTGCAAGCTCGAATATATCCTCCATCTCAGAGTACTTATAAGCTGCAGCTATAGCTATTACGCCCTGATGTTTGCCGGTCTCGGATATCTGGTCAAGTCTCTCTCTGCTGACAAACTTTATAAGTGAGCCCTGCTTCTTGGCTTCTCTTCTGATGGTGGATACCGGTCCGTCCTGGCATCCGTCAAGAATATAGATCTTGTCTATGGTCTTTCCCGATCTATAGGCTTCTATTACGGCATTTCTGCCCTCGATTTTCTCCTCGCCCGGAGTAAGTATTTCTTTTTCCATTTAAATTCCTCAAATATTGATCACAGCTCCAGGCTACTACGCTCAAGCCCAAGCCTTATAAGGTTTAGAGCTCTGTCCATGTCGCCCTTAAGATATAAGAATCCGACAACCGCTTCAAGTCCAGTAGCCTCAAGGTACTCTATTGTAGATGCGTTTTTGGCTTTTGTGTGGGGCTTGGAATTCCTGCCTCTTCTGTAGATGTCTTTTTCCTCATCGGTCAGATCATCCATAATGGAAGCAGCAACCTGTGCCTGGGTGGGCGCCTTTACAATAGCACTCGCTCTTTTATGGAGATTGTTGACCGCAGTATTGCCCCTGTTTACCAGAACCGATCTGACTACCAGGTCATAGACCGCATCACCGATATACGCCAAAGTCAAAGGCGAATATGTCCTTATGTCCTTGGAGGTGATATCGAATTTCTCGTTGATATAATCATTTAAACCAGCTGCCATTTAACTCCCTCACGGGTATCCTTGATCTCGACGCCTCTTTCCAAAAGCTCATTTCTTATGGCATCGGCAGTTGCAAAGTCCTTGGCCTTCTTAGCTTCTGCTCTCTTTTGGATCTGCTCATTGATGTACTCAAGAAGCTCAGGATCTATATCTGCACCGCCCTCCAAAAGGCTCTTTGCATGTCCGATAAGATCAAGAGAAAGAACCTTGTCAAAGCTCTCTACAAGAGCAAGCTTAGTAGCATCGTTTGTATCTGCCTTAAGGGCATCGTAGAGGATCGTGATAGCCATTGAAGTATTCAGATCGTCTGAAATAGCCTCCCTGAACTTATCCTCAAACTCCTTCTTAACATTTTCATCAACAGCGCCGTCAGCCTTAAGCTCAGAAACTCTCTTAACGAGCTTGTTGTAAGTTCCCACATTGCTGTCAAGAACATCAAATGAGAACTCAAGAGGCTTACGATAGTGAGACTGGAGGCAGAAGAATCTGTAAACCAGCGGATCATAGCCTTTTTCCTTAAGGACTGAAACTGTAAGAACAGCTCCCTTGGACTTACTCATCTTGCCGGCTCTGTCATTTAAGTGATTGCTGTGGAACCAGTAGTTGCACCACTTGTGTCCCAGATAGCTCTCAGACTGGGCAATCTCATTGGTGTGGTGAGGGAATATGTTATCAACACCGCCGCAGTGAATATCAAGTCTCTCACCCAAATGTTTCATTGAAATGCATGAGCACTCGATGTGCCATCCGGGATAACCAACTCCCCATGGGCTCTCCCACTTAAGGGCCTGATCCTCAAACTTGGACTTGGTAAACCACAGAACAAAGTCAGTCTTGTTCTTCTTGTTTGAATCCTCTTCTACGTCGTCTCTTACACCGATCTGAAGTGCTTCCTTCTCGATGGCTGATGAGAAAACGTAGTAATCATCGAGCTTACTGGTATCGAAGTAGATATTTCCGCCTGCTTGGTATGCATAGCCCTTCTCAAGAAGAACTTCTACCATGTGAATGAACTCCGGAATGCAGTTTGTCGCAGGTTCAATAACATCAGGTTTCTTATTTCCTACCGCATCAAAATCCTTGAAGAATGCATCTGTATAGAACCTCGCAATCTCCATTACGCTCTTGTGCTCTCTCTTGGCACCTGCGAGCATCTTGTCCTCTCCGGTGTCGGCATCGGATGAAAGATGTCCCACATCAGTGATGTTCATTACACGCTTAACATTATATCCTGCGTATTCCAGTGCCTTGACCAAAACGTCCTGCATGATATAGGTTCTGATATTTCCGATATGTGCATAGTGGTAAACGGTAGGTCCACAGGTGTACATTGACACCTTTCCTTCTTCATTTGGAACGAACTCGTCCACTTTTCTTGTGAGTGAATTGTAAAATCTGAAATCGTTACTCATTGCTGTGCTCCTTGCAGGTATAGATTTTATTTGTTAAAAGACATATCGCCTGAGATGAAATTCCTTCTCCTGTTCCCGTAAAGCCGAGCCCCTCTTCCGTTGTCGCTTTCACGTTAACCTGTGACATCTCAATTCGAAGAGCATGTGCTATATTAATCCTCATCTCATCTATGTGAGGTCTCATCTTGGGCGCCTGAGCTATTATTGTGGCATCGATATTCTCCACCACATAGTCATTTTTATCAAGGAGCTTGTAAACCTCTTTCAGAAGGTCCAGAGAATCAGCTCCCTTATATTTAGGATCAGTGTCGGGGAAGTGTTTCCCGATATCTCCGAGAGCTGCTGCTCCAAGAAGTGCATCCATTATAGCATGAAGAAGAACATCTGCATCAGAGTGTCCAAGGAGCCCTTTTTCATAGGGGATCTTAACTCCGCCTATTATAAGGTCTCTTCCTTCTACAAGCTTATGAACATCGTATCCCATTCCAACGCGCATAGCAATATCCCTTTCGTTAAAACAAATCAGTTATCAGTGCAAAAAAAGCTCTACTATAAAGGCCGCTGCACAGGAAAAAGCCGCAACGGTCAGAAGGCTCTTTTTATTGAAAGCAAGAACCAGTGCCACAGCAAATCCGATAACAGATGAAAGAACATAATCCGTTGCACTAAGGATTGCCGGGAACGTCATTGCTGCCAGTGTAGCATAGGGAACATAATACAAAAATGACTTTATGAACCTGCTCTTTATCTCTTTTCTGATAAGGGTGAGAGGAAGCGCTCTTATCAGATAAGTAACAACTGCCATTAGTATGATATAAAGATATACTCTGCTCATTCCTTATCACCTCCGTTCTCATCAGAAACAGGTGCAAGAAATGCAGCAGCTGCAGCAACAACAACTGTTATTATAATAATCCTGAAACCTGATGAAATGGCTGTTCCAAGGACAGGCGCATAAGTAAATACCGTGCTGAGCGCCATGGCTGAAAGAACAACTGCCATAACAGCCTTGCTGGTTCTGGTATCGGGAATGATTATCGCAATAAACATACCGTATATGGCAAGTCCGAGACAGCTTATAAGCCTCTCCGGCATGATCTGTCCGGAAAAAGCTCCAAGTGATGTTCCAAGAACCCAGCCAAATACTGATGTAACTATAAGTCCATAGGAATACGCTGGGTAGAGTCTTCCCTTTCTAAGGACGCTCACACCAAAGATCTCATCGGTCACCCCATAAGAGATTCCCATTCTGTGGCCCGTTCCAAGCCCCGGATCGAGCTTCTGTGAAAGCGCACAGCTCATAAGCATATATCTGAGATTGATAATAAACTGCAGAATTGCCAGCTCTATAAAGCTTCCGTTTCTTGCTATGATCTCCAGTGCAGAGAACTGTCCGGCACTGGTCACATTAAGAAGTGACGTCATAGCAGCCTGAAATACACTCATTCCTATTTTGGAAGCTTCAATTCCGAAGGCAAAAGACACTGCAATATATCCGAGACAGATTGGCAAAGCATCTCTGCATCCTTCCTTGAAGTCCTTAAAAGTCCCAACTTTCATACTGATTCCCCTGATTCATTCTCATCTAAAGCCTTCAGAATGACTCACATTTTTTAATAACATCCGCTATAAATACCGGTCTCATGCTACCTTGCACCATGGCGCTGCTTCCACCGCCCTTGGCACCGAACTCTTCTCTTAGCATATTCTGAAGGCCCTTCAGATCCTTGCCTTCACCCTTTGAAGCGATTATGTATTTATAGCCCGCATTGTCATCTCCGGAGAATACTCCGCAATAACCGCTGCGGGTTTCGATCAGTGCATTGACAACCTTTCTCATAAGGTTCCCGTCAAGCCCCGACTCTTTCTTTAAAAAGACATTTTCTTTGTTTTTATCTATGCTGTCAAGTTCATACCCTATCAGTTTTTCTCTGCAATCTGTAAGCTCTCCCTTTAAAGTGTAGTTTTCATCCGAAAGCTTTTTAACTGAAGAGACAATGCGATCGTAACCTGTTGTCAAAAGACCTGTGAGCTCTCCTACAACCTGAAGCTGACCATTTATGTATTCAAGGGCTCTTTTTCCGCAAAGAATACTTACACGGACTCCGCCTTTGTAATTCTGACAGCTTACAACCTTCAAAAGTCCGATCTCACCTGTCCTTGCAACGTGTGGTGCACAGCAGGCGCATGTATCATAGCCTGTCACAGTGACAATTCTCACATCGCCGGTAAGTTCCTTCTTACTTCTGTACTGAAGGCTGTCCAATATCTCTTTTGCCGGGAATTCACACTTAACTTCCACGTTCTCCCAGATTGCCCTGTTTACCAAAAACTCAATATCACGGATATCCTCATCTGTAAGGACTCCGTTGTAGTCCATGGTGACCTCTGAGTCGCTGAGGTGAAAGCCGACGTTGTCAAAGCCGTATTTTGAATTAACAATTCCTGAGAAGATGTGCTCTCCTGTGTGCTGCTGCATGTTGCTGAATCTGTGGTCAAAGTCAATTGTGCCCTTTACGCACTCTCCCACAGGCAGCTCTCTGTCAGTGACATGGGTTATTATTCCGTCTGTAATACTGACATGTGTAACTACGGCACCGGAAATAGTCCCGATGTCAGAGCTCTGTCCTCCCTGTTCAGGGAAAAAGGCTGTTCTGTCGAGCACCACTAAAAAGGAATCGCCCTTTCCTTTTTCGCAGGATAGGACCTTTCCCTCAAACTCTTTCAAATATGCATCCTGATAATAAAGTTCCTCTGTTTTAACCATAGAACACATTGTACCACATTTGCCCTGCCTTTGCCCATAAACATGCAAAAAAAGAGACTGCATTATGCAGTCTCGAGTGGTAACTGTGAAAGCTCTTCGAAAACTCTTTTCTTTATGTCATCCTTCTCAACTTTAAGTGAGAACGCTAATTCCGTATACAAAAGTTTTTCAGCAATGTTTAAGTATTTCTCGTTAAGTGAAGCAAATTTCTTGCCTTCTGCAAGACGAATGGCTTTGATCTTGTGAAGGGTCTTTACAAGACTCATCATCTCATCTACCATGTTGCGTTTGATAACTTCGGAAATAACAGGCTCAGCCTTTTTGCCTTCAGGAAGCTCGATCTCAGGAGCATATTCAATCTCATCAATGAGCTCATCTGCACCGTCGGCACTTATCACATCACGGATCTTGCTCTCGGCACCTTCCACAGGAACATACAGGACACTTCCCGCATCTACCGCTGATACCATCTGGTAATACTCCTTCTCCTTCCCTCTCTCAAGGAAAGACGGAACAAGAATATCACGTACGCTGCATAAACCATGACTGCCATAAATAACGCACTCTCCAATATTTAACATCGTGTTCCTCCTTGTTTTTTTCAGACCGCTTACTGTAAGCGTTTTCACGCCGTCAGTATGAAAATTATAGCACAATATTACGTTTTTTGTAATATTTAAATTTGAATTAATTATGTTTTTTTTGTGTCTTATATACTGACTCCCAGCAATCCCTTGTCAGGCAATTGATGCACTCGATCCGGGTCTGTCCAAGCATGATGACACGGGACTTTTCATTGGTATGGTGGTAGGTAAAACCGCATTTTTCCTGAACTCTTTTTGACCTGTTGTTGCCAAGGAAGTACCCTGCGTAGATCCTATCAAGTCCGAGGTCTTCAAAGCCTCTTTTTATAAGTATTTCAGCAGCCTCAGGAGCTATTCCCATACCCCAGAAAGGAACTCCGACCCAGTATCCAAGTTCAGCCGCTCCTTCCTCCAAGGGTCTTTCGGGACTTCCCTCTAAAGTCAGCCCAATACTTCCGATGGGTTCGTTATTCCTTTCCTTAAGGCAGATGGCATAGGTCTCATCTCCTGAGAGAATGGTCCTTATCACAGCCCTTGAATAGGCCTCATCCTTATGGGGAAGCCAGCCGGCAACAGGGCCCACCCTGTCATCTTTTGCATAATTAAAGAGGCTGGGAGCATCTTCATCTCTCCAGCCTCTAAGTATCAAACGCTTCGTTTCCAGTACCATAATTATCCCTGTTACAGACTCAAATAATTAAAGCCTGTCCTGTTCATAAACTGGTCGAGGTTTTTCTTAAAGAATATGAGATATGCTTCTTCCTTATGCTTTGCATCATGCTGAAGATAAAAAATAACCTGACCGCTCTTTATATCCCATTCAATATCATTGGTGGGGTCAAGGGCGTCGATATCCTTGAAGGAAAGACCAAATTTCTCTCTGCAGTAGGCATCTCTGTTTTCAAGATCCATAGCCTCCTCAATGGCCTTGCCCTTAGTTCTGATAAGATCATCAAGCTGCTCGAGCATGATCTGATGAACAATGTTAAAAGAATTAAGCTCATATCCCACCAGTTTCATATCCGATATGATCCTGTCAAAATCCACATAGCACTTCGCAAATGGATCAACCTTTTTTTCACCGTAACAAAAAACTGCATCGTATAGAGCTTCGTTCATAGTCTTTCTCCTTTCTGCGCCTTAAGAAACTCGATATATTCACTTTCCGGTAAAGGTCTCGAATAATAAAATCCCTGTAAATATTCTACACCTTTTTCCGTCAAAGTTTTAGCCTGATCTATAGTTTCAACACCCTCGGCAAGAACATGAAGTCCATAGTCCTTCAGGAAATTTATGGAGTATTCCAGCATCCTCATGTTCTCAGGCTTATCGGGAGCCATACAGTTCCAGATAAACTCTTTGTCCATCTTGACCATGACATAATCCATTTTTAATAGCTCGAGAAGATTGGAATAACCTGACCCGAAATCGTCCATGGAAAAGGTGCTTCCAAGCTCTTTCAGCTTTTGGACATTATGCTTGAATGCATCATCGTTGTTTATGTAGGCCGTCTCTGTGATCTCAAAATTAATCATATTGGCAGGAATATGGTATTTCTCCATCTTGCCTATAAGTCTTGCGTAAGTCCTTCTGTCCACCACTTCATTTCCCGACAGATTAACTTCAACCTTTCTGACTCCGTAGCTTGAAATATTTTCTCTTGCAATAAATGAGCAGACCTTCTCGAATACCAGATCATCTATCTCATGGATAAGTCCGCATTTCTCGGCGATAGGAATGAAATCCTCAGGAGATATGTAGTTATCGCTGTCAGCTCTTTTAAGCCTTACCAGCGCTTCTGTTGAGATAAATTTACCTTCCTTAACACTCAGGATTGGCTGATAGTAAACCTCAAAGGCCTTATCCTTAACTGCTGCTCTGACGACATCTTCAATGTTATTTCTGTAAACCATCTTGTCGATTATCGTATTATCGATGACAAGATTTGGCGAATAGTGAGAATAAATGTATTCACCTGATACGTAGCGAAGTATCTGCAGTGCTTCATCTGCCTTTTTTGTGTTTTTCGGGACTTCCAGTACCGCGTATGTCAGTTTATAGCTGCCACTGTCATCTTTGTAGTTGTTTATCAGTGACATCAGCTTCTCTACACTTTCCGGGTTCTCAATAATGTAAGATAGAGTATTCCAGCCTGATAAGTACGAGCTCTCTTTTGTGGCTTCCTCAGCCATCCCGGCTATCTCACCCTGGAGAGAGTAGAGCCTCTTCCTGTCTTCTCCGTTAAGGATCATGCTCTTTCCCGTAAATATAACAGATACTATAAAAAAGCTCTTACTGTGTCCGAATCTCTCTGTCAGAACCAGTTCAAAAGCATCTTCATTCTTTACACCCGGAATATCCTTTTCGTAGTACTCTCTCGGGTTTTCGCTTGATAGAAACAGTATCAGAGCCATCAGCATTATAGCTATGGATGATACCTGATATCCGTGGAACTTGAACTGGAAGAATGCAAGAATCGCCCATGCCAAAAGGCCTGCGGTAATAGCCAGTGCATCGTCTTTCCTGAGTCTGTCCCTGAATGTGATCGACAGGAGCATGGTCCCGAATATATAAAGAAATCCTATGAAATAGCAAAAAAGCACAACAAATCCAACATTATAGTATTGCCCGGATTCGGTGACGGTATAATTCACTCTTCCAAATAAAAGCGAAAGAAGTCCAATGACTCCAGGAGCTGCGATGAGTCCGATCACGATTGGGGATGCCTTTTTACCGTGCAGTATTTTGGCATAGACATAAAGCGCCATGACAAAAGCACATATTATAAGGGTCCCGACATAAATAATCTGGGAAATGCCTCTCAGAGAAGAAAAGGTGTTATCAAGATAATCAAAGACAGCGCTCTGAATGATATCTCCTAGAACATTTAAGTACGCCACCACCAGAAAGATGAAAAAAACGCGCGTAGAAAATACCCGAGGCATGTTCCGCCTCAGGTATACAATGATCAATATGGATAATACCAAAATTGCAACAATAGGTGTACGTATTTCCATAAATTGATTATAATACAGTTTCGTTTGCAAGTGCAAGTTGCACGTAATAGCTTGTTATCGGCAAAAAGCTCTGAGCAAAATTCTTGGTTGGTCCGCTTCCGACAATGACCGCATCCTCTACAATCTTCTTTCCTCCGACTGAGGCAGGCGAAACATCTATTGCCCTTTCAAAGGTCTTTTTACCAAAGTCAAGATATCTCTTATCCTGCGTAAGCTCATACCCTATGGCCATAGCCTCCAAAAGAAGCGTGTTTGTGCCGTTTCGCGAAAGGCTGGGCAGCTCTTTGTAGTAGAAAAGCCCCTGAGGCGTCATAAAGTTTTCCGTCAGGTCATCAATAGCATCCAGCATCATCTTCTTTAATTCTTCAGACGGGAACACCCTGTAATAGCGCATTAGAGAGCCAAGGGCAACGGATATCATAAATCCCACTCTTATGGTGGTGTTGTCTGTATAAGGTGCGAGCCACTTGCCATATCTGTCGTTCCAGGCAGCAAACTGGGATACTATCCACTCGCATTTATCTACCCACTTCTTATCACCCGTCTCGATGAAAAGAGCTGTCAAAGTCCTCAAGGCCCATCCGGTCTCTCTGGCACTTGCTTCACCCGGAACCTGGTACATAGGCGTATCCAGAAGTCTTAATACATTCTCGCCAATACCAAGAGCAGTGTTTAGCGCCCTCTCATCGCCGGTAAAGTGATAGAAGTCAAGAAGTCCCTCAACCCATTCATGGCTGCAGACCATCTCTCCCTTGCAACCCCTGCCTTCTTCCGAGCCTCCGGTGTGCTTTCTTGTGTGTTCCCACTGTCCGCCAATTCTAAGAGGGTCAGGGCTGTAATGGCAGACATCAACATCTATCCAGTGAAAAGCCGCCACATTGGCGTAGTCAAGGAACCTTCGAATGCCTGTCCTTGCATACATCATATACATTGAATGTGGATAGTCGTATTCATTGTTTGTCCATACAAGATTTCCATTGCCTCTTCCCTGAGCTGTGTAGTTTGGATCAGGCGCATCGCCGAAATTAAGCATCCCATAGCACCTTGCATGGGAATCCGCCTTCTCAATAAGGGCTATCTCAACATCATCGTTTTGTTTATCCCTTGGTAAAAAGACCTTTGGAAATACCTCTGCTTTCTCGAATTCATCAGGTGAAATATAAGGTCTGTCAGGCATCTGGTAGATAAGGCTCCTGTTATCAAGCTCGTATATTGGCTCCTTAGCATCATGGAAGTGTAAAAGAAATCTCGTCTCCCTTGCCATTCCTGAAGTAAATATCACAGGCTCCGCCTTGGAAACTTTGTTATTCTCGTTCTGATCCGGAATGATATATACCACAACGCCGTTTTTATCAGCCTTAACAGCCTTGGGGAAATTCTGGAACGCCTGGAAAACTGTAGCACAGACTCCTACGTCCTTTGACTTGTCCGTATGATCGGCAAAAAATGTTCCGTAGAGGACTTCTGCGAAATGCTCATTAGCCTCTTTTTCCAGCATTTCGGCAATAATGGTATTCTCCACCTGCGCTGCGGAGGTAGAAATCTTAAACTCGGTTCTGTAATTTGATTTTCCGACAATGGTCCTTACAGTTTCTGTAGCTGCAGAGCCTTCTGCTCCGAAGTCATATTTGGGAAGTTCCTTAATTCCGGTTGTTGTGACAATATCACCTGATACAGAAGTTTTCTTTGTATCGCCACATCCGGTGGAATCAACGATATAATTGCCAATGCCAGGACTTGAAAGATCAATATCCGCTCCTGTAGATGACTTTATTGCAAATACAATATCATCCGGTTTTATATTTCCATCGGTGCAGTTTATGAACCTGAAGCCTGCATCAATCCATGGTTTTCCGGCAGTTATGGACAGCCTCATCTCGAAATGTATTCCCTCTCCGGAAAAGGTCTTTTCATCTTCCGTCAGGCACCTTCCGCTACCTTCTATAACTGAGAAGAGTCTGCCTTTTTTGGCAACTGTCCATTTATCGAATACAGTTTTTAACCTCTCACCTGATACGGTTACGAAAGGTCCCACAAACTGTTCTTTGTCAAAAGATTTTTTGGAGTATTCAAATTCTTCGAAGAGTTTTTCGGAATTATTTTTGACGCAGAGTTTTATTACTCCGTTTGAAACGCTTATATCTTCGGGATTCTCAATAATATCAACCGTTTCTGAATACTCGGGCCTTAAATCAGAGTCTGTTACCAGTTCGAATTCTTTTTTATCATTCCCCGGAAGATCAGCAAGGAAATAGAGATAAACAAAACGAACAGACCCATCATCCCATTTCGAGGTCACTTGGGCCTGAACGGGAAGGGGTCTGTCTCCATCCAAGATTGTAAGCGCATCTGCAGAAGACGCTTGTAAAACACCTTTTTCAAAAGGCACACAAAGACCGCATAGTTCCTTTTTTCTGTCATCCTTGTAAAGCTTGTCAAAATATATTTTCATTATTTTGTTCCCCGTAGTTTTATTGTTGTCAGCTATAGGAATATTGTACAATAATGCGCCTTTTTGAAACTATGGATTCTTATCATGTGTAAACTGTAAATTATGATTTCATGTTAAATTTGGAGAAGGTATGAAGTGCATCCGGGAATCTCAAGCCCTCCGCCAAAGTCAATCATTTCTCCGGTTATAAGGTCTGTTGCTCTTCCGGCTCTGGCGTCAAAATGCGCAACGAAAGGCTGATCGTCGGCATTAATGGCAACAATGACTCTGTCATCTTCAGCTTCTCTTTCAAATACGCACTGTCTGTTTGTGAGGACCAGTGACTTAAAGCCGCCGTAGTTAAGAGCTTTTGACCCTTTCTGTCCCTTGCAGAGTGCTGCTATGTGATCTGTAAGCTCCGTCCATTGCGGACTTTCAAAACACGGGCGAAGTGCCGGATCACCCTGAGACTTATCTGCCTTCTCTCCCCACTCACTGCCGTAGTAGATGGTTGGGATTCCGGGCATTCCAAACATAAGGGTATATATGAGCTTTAAGTGCGCAGGATTGTTTAAAGTGCTTGCGATCCTTGATACATCGTGATTATCAACGAATGATAACATGTGCTTTCCTTTGTATAGAGTCCAGTTCTCCGGGCCAAACTGACGGAGCAGCGAATGGATTATCTCAAACATGTTCATGCTGTTAAAGGACGAGAACATGCCTTTGTAACATTCATAGTTTGTGGCACTGTGGCACAGATCATCACCCATGATGCGATTGTAATCTCCGCCTATCATCTCTCCCACCAGGAAGAAATCCTCTTTCCAGTTGCCGGTCTCATATCGAAGGCGCCTTAAAAAATCGCTCTCAACGCAGTAAGCCACGTCCAGTCTGAGTCCGTCTATGTCGAACTCATCTATCCAGTATTTTACGCTCTCCAATAAATAGTCTGTGACCGCCGGATTACGCAGGTTGAGCTTTACAAGATCAAAGTTGCCTTCCCAGCCTTCGTACCAAAGGCCGTCATTGTAGCCGTTATTGCCGTCAAAACTGATATGGAACCAGTCCTTGTAGGGTGAGTCCCATCTCTTTTCCAAAACATCCTTAAAGCCAAAGAATCCACGACCTGCATGGTTAAATACACCATCGAGCACAATCTTTATGCCCTTTTTATGAAGTGCCTTGCAGACCTTCTTAAAATCCTCATTGGTTCCGAGCCTTGTGTCAATCTTTCGATAATCCCTTGTGTTGTATCCATGGGTGTCTGATTCAAATACCGGGTTGAAAAGAACTGCACCCACTCCGAGCTTTTCAAGATGAGGTATCCAATCAAGGACCTTTAGTATCCTATGCTCTAATTTCCCGTCATTCTCAAAAGGTGCTCCGCAAAATCCTAAAGTGTAGATCTGATAAAAGCTGGTCTCATAAGCCCACATATCTTTTTCTCCTTATCATTGTCAAAACTGCGAAGCCCTAGGCTCCGCAGCTGCTTGATCATATATATAATTATATCAGAATTATTGAACTTAACTAAAAAAAGTTTAATTATTAATGTTGACAACTCCCCCACATAAGAGGTATATTATTCTAGTCGCTTGTGATTGACGAGCGAGCATATGGCGAGGTAGCTCAGCTGGCTAGAGCACGCGGTTCATACCCGCGGTGTCGAGGGTTCAAGTCCCCCTCTCGCTACTAAAAAAGGAAAGCATTTGTTGCTTTCCTTTTTTGTTGCTCAAAATGAGCCCCCGGGACGGAGTCAAGGGCTCATTTTTAAAGTGATCAATCTCCTTCCGGCTGATTCCCGTTTTCTCCATCGGACTGTTCGGACGATGCTCCTTCGGTCCCCTCGCTGCTGCTCTGACCGCTTTCATCCTTTTCAGGTTCCTCTTTCTCTTTTTCGGCCTCTTCTTCCGCTTTCTTTTTTTCTTCCTCTTCGGCTTTCTTTCTCTCTTCCTCTTCTGCTTTCTTTTTCGCTTCCTCTTCTTCGACCTTCTTTTTCTCTTCCTCTTCTGCTTTCTTT
>JAGBMP010000074.1 GCA_017634825.1 Butyrivibrio sp. | reverse complement strand
TCTTCGAGAGACTTGAAACCTTCCATGTTGAGTCCTGAATAATGTACGAATACATCATTTCCAGCCTCGTCAGAAATGAAGCCGTAACCCTTCTGGTTGTTGAACCACTTAACAGTACCTTTGTTCATCGTAATACCTCCAATAAAAATAAAAAAATAAAATGTTATGTTGTCTATGACAACATATTTACGATATCACATAAGTGGTCAAAAGTAAAGTGATTTCAGCCAAGAGAAAGCAGTGATAGCAGGTCGATAAAGGCTCTGTAATATCTAAAGTGCGTCTGATTCCACATTGTTGGTTTTCCGACAGTGGAAATGATGAATATACACTCCCTTTTATCCTTGTCATAGAACCTGATTAGTATCAGTGAATAGATCTCTCTTTTCTTAAGGAAATCCTTGATGCTGTAGGCGTAAGGAGGGAGCATTTCAAGGCGGTTTATGACTACAAAATCATCCAGAGAAAAATAACTGTCTCTGTCAGAGCTGTTTAGCACGTTGTTCACGAAATCTATCGCAACCTTATCTTTGATTGCCTTACTGCCTGCGGAGAATCTGTGATCAAAGGGCTTGCCCACAAAGAGCATGGTGTTTTCAAGTTCAAAGGCAGCTGCAAACTCAGTCATGAACTGTTCAAGAGAGCCCTGTTTATCATGGAGGACTAAATTAAACATCTTGACTATTACGTCGCCGTAAGGGAGATCTCTTTCGTTTATCTTTTTGGAATTCTGGTGCATCTGCCTTATCTCTTTAAGAGTGCCATGCTTTTCAGGGGTATAAATTATGTATCTGTTTCGGCCTTTTTCCTTGGCAAGATACAGACAGTGATCAGCCAGTGTGAACATATCATCGTAGCTCTCGGCATCCTTGGGGAATACTGCTGCACCGATGGATACTGAAAGAGGGTTGTCCTTATCTATCCCCTTGTCCGGGAAGGTAGCACTGACCTTGTTTTTTATTTCTTTTAATTTAGATCTGAGATCGGGTTCATTATCAATGTTATACAGGACAACAAAGAATTCGTCGCCGCCAAAACGCCCGGAGATACCGTCATTTCCGACCTCATTTGATATGATGCTGGCAATTCTTTTAACTACTTCATCACCAAACTGATGACCGAAGGTGTCGTTTACGGTTTTGAAGAAGTCTATATCAATAATTGCTACAGCCGTTCCTTCCAAGCGCCATTCATCGATTCTTTCCTTTGCAATTTTAAGAATGTCACTCTTGTCTAAAAGACCTGTGAGAGAATCATGCTTTATACTGCTTACATTGACAGCACCTTCACCTCTGAGAAGCTGCAGATGACCCACAACGCCCTTGGTGTTTTGGTCAAAGTAGGCGCTTGACTCGTCAAGTATTGTATAAGTAACATCGCTGTCATCGTTTAACAGATTGCCCTCTACGGTCACAGTGCTTCGGCCTACTCCTGACTTGATCTGGGTGATAAAGCCTCTGACACTCTGGGCCTGATCGTCATTGGCTCTTTTGAGTAATACCTGTTCAAATTCATTTAGTGAGTAAGTTCTTGACTGGAAATCCGATATTTCGGTATTAAAAACGCTGATTTCCTGGCCTTCGGGACTGTATATAAAATAAACGTCCTCGTACATATCAAGCTGTGCCTGGAATATGTTTATTTTCCTCATCAGAATATCATGAGAATATAAAAGATCATTGGCATTAACGATAGTGAGCCTGATAAAGTTCTCGTTTTCGTTAACTGCTTTCATATAAGTGTAGTACATTGTATGAGGGCAGAGTATCTTACTGGGATACCATTTTCCGTTGCAGTTTTTGATGTTATTTAGATAGATATCCATGTCTTCAGAGGCTATCAGCTCATTCATGGGCTTTAGCACATAGTCTCGGAATTCATCGTAAACCCATGCATCCGCAGATACTATTTTCTGATCTTCTTTTGAGATAACAATATCGTGAAAACTAACGTCCTTCATGTGTCTTCCTCATCAAGAAATGTAGGCGCTAACCGTATATGGCTCCAAAATAAACATAATATCGCAAAATACTAATTTTATTATATAACAAATGCCGGCAAGTAAAAAGCAAATAAGTGACGGACTTTACTTTACAGTTTTAGCGTGATAAAATATTTAAGCATGAAAGCATTATTGACGGAATATAGTTAATAGCAAATCAGATCAGTTGGAGGGACAGAAATGAACAAAAAAATCAGAACAGATGCTGTTGATCACTTGTTTGATGCAATACTCTGCCTGCAAAATAAAGAGGAGTGCTACAGCTTCTTTGAGGATCTGTGTACAGTAAATGAGCTTTTATCGCTCTCACAGAGATTTGAAGTTGCTTCAATGCTCAGAGATAAAAAGACATACCTTGAAATTGCTGAGAAGACAGGAGCTTCCACAGCAACCATCAGTAGAGTGAACAGATCTCTTAACTACGGAGATGACGGATACGAACTGGTATTTACAAGAATGCAGGATTAAAAAGATAAATTAAAAGAGGCTACATAGTAGCCTCTTTTGTTTTGCGATTATTTGTTTTCTTCTTTATTCTCTTCTTTGTTTTCGTCTTTCTTTTCTTCTGTTGTTTCTTCAGAAGACTTGTCGGCAACCGCGCGCTCTTTTGCAATTGCTGCAGAGCTCTTGTCGATGGATGTCATCTCGCAATTTCCATGGAATACTGCGTTCTCATCAATGATGATTCCCTTGCAGGTAACATCGCCGATGACCTTACCGGTATCGCTGATCTCAACCTTGCCCTGAGGAGCGGATACATTACCTGTGATCTCGCCTGCAACATAGGCATTCATTGCTGAAACCGTTCCGGTGATCTTGCCTTCCTGACCCACGATGAGAGCACCACTAATGGTCACGTTGCCGTTTACTGTACCGTCGATTCTGGTTGAATCTTTGGTTGTAAGCGGACCGTCAAGGATTGCTCCGGGACCAATGATGGTTCCCACCTGTTCTAAAGCAGGATCTACACTGTTGTCTTTTTTGCTTCCAAACATGATATTTCCTCCGTTTGATATTCGGGCCATTACCCGTTGATTTCCGTTAGTTCTTCCGGGTTGATATATTGTTCATTCTGCTGTATCTGATAGCCGAGTGTTGTGTTGTCTTCAGATATAACGAAGATAATATCACCCTTATCTATGGCAGATCCTTCTGTGACAAGAGGATCGCCCATATTTCTGTAGATTGAGATATAGCCGTTGCCGTGGTCGATGGTGACCATGTTGCCGAACTTGACATCTGTGGTAACGGTCTGTACTGTTCCGGAGCCTGCTGCGATGACGCTGTTTCCGGCTGCGGAATCAAAAAGCATTAGCGGATTACCTGTGGCTGTGTCCTTGTTATCCTCGGTGATCTTGGTGTAATTGGTCTCGTTTGGATCATCCACAGCGGGAGTCATGGATGCAGTTCCTGTTAAAGGAAATCCTGTAGGAATTGCAAGTGTCTCGGCTTCTTCCGCAGAAATCTGCTCATCCTCAAGCCTTTGGTTGAGGGCTGCCGAAAGCTGCTGAACCTTGGTCTCGAGTTCTCCGTTTGAGGCCTCCAGGGTTGCGCTCTCAGTTGTCAGCTCATCAATCTGTGCCTTCTGTTCCAGCTCAATGGAACGAAGATGGTTTATGGTGATGGCAGAGTAGATTATATAACAGATAATAACCAGCGCTATACCAAAGGCTGTGTAAGCCAGCAGCTGTGTCTTGAAGTGGTTCAGATGGAGCCTTTTGGTACTGCCATCGGAATCACCGGATATGACCATAAAGGTATAGTGCCTCTTATGTCTGTGTTTTCTGGGCTTTTTTTCTGTGCTCATATAAACCTCCGACTTAACACTTTATTTTAACACGTATGATAGGTTTTGCGCAACCAAAAAGCCCGAGCACGTCAAACGCGCCCGGGCTCTCCGGTTTTGGTTTTTAGTTGTATTTAAGAAGGTCATTAACCGAGAATAGCTTCTACAGTGTACTCCTTAACACCTTCCTCGTAAGGAATGATGTTGCCTTCAACTTCCTTGCCATTTACTGTGAGCTTGGAAATGCCCTTCTGAGCACCGTTCTGCTTAACAGAAATGTTGTAGGTTGCTCCGCGGAACTTTCTGGTGATAGTAAAGTCACCGAAGTCCTCAGGTACACAAGGATTGATGGAAAGTCCTTTGTGAGTAGGGTAAACACCAAGGATGTACTGTGAGATGTTTACAAAGGTCCATGCAGCTGTACCTGTAAGCCAGCTGTTCTTGCCCTGTCCGTGGAACTTGGCGTCTCTTCCTGCAACCATCTGTGAATATACATAAGGCTCTGTGCAGTGGATATCGCTGATCTCCTCAACGTATGCAGGACATGTCTTCTTGTAGATATCGAAAGCTCTGTTTCCGTGTCCGAGAACGGTCTCAGCGATTGAAACCCAAGGATTGTTGTGGCAGAAGATTCCGGCGTTCTCCTTGTATCCCGGTGGATATGAGCTGACTTCTCCGAGCTCTAAGTGGTACTTGGTATATGCAGGCTGAAGGATCATGATTCCGTACTTGGTATCAAGTCTCTCCTCAACGCTCTTAAGTGCCTTTTCAGCAAGACCTTCCTTAACACCGATTCCTGCAAGAACGCAGAAGCCCTGAGGCTCGATGTAGATCTGGCCTTCTTCGCACTCTTTCGATCCAACCTTGTTGGAGTTTGCATCGTAAGCACGAACGAACCACTCGCCATCCCAGCCGGCTGTTGTTGTTGCATCGTAAACTTTCTTGATCTCAGCTCTTGCGCGCTCAGCCTCAGCTGTATCACCCTTGAGCTCTGCAAGCTCAGCATACTCTTCACCGTACTTAACAAACATTCCGGCGATGAATACTGACTCTGCAACAGGTCCCTCGGAAGGTCCGAAGGTCTGGAAAGACTCACCCGGATGCTCTGAGAAGCAGTTGAGGTTCAGACAGTCGTTCCAGTCAGCACGTCCGATAAGCGGAAGACCGTGAGGGCCCTTGTGTGTTGCTGTGAAATCGAATGAGCACTTAAGATGGCCCATAAGGGTCTTGGCTACGCTCATATCATTATCGAAAGGAACCATTTCATCAAGGATTGAAAGGTCGCCTGTCTCTCTTATATATGCGCTTGTTCCGGCAATGAGCCACAGAGGATCGTCATTAAAGCCTGATCCGATATCTGAGTTACCCTTCTTGGTAAGTGGCTGATACTGGTGGTATGCGCTACCATCCTGGAACTGAGTAGAAGCGATATCAATGATACGCTGTCTTGCTCTGTCGGGAATGAGGTGAACGAATCCGAGAAGATCCTGGCAGGAATCTCTGAATCCCATTCCACGGCCGATACCTGACTCATAGTAGGAAGCAGATCTTGACATGTTGAATGTAACCATGCACTGATACTGATTCCAGATATTAACCATGCGGTCAACCTTCTCATTGCCAGAAGATACATGGTAGATTGAAAGGAGCTCGCTCCAGTATTTCTTAAGTTCTGCAAGAGCTGCATCTACAGCTGCCTCGTTGTTGTACTTGGCAAGCATTGCTACAGCACGCTTCTTGTTAACAACAGAAGGAGCTTCCCACTTGTCATCCTCAGGATTCTCAATGTATCCGAGAGTGAATACGAAAGTCTTTGACTCGCCGGGCTTAAGAGATACGTTGATCTGATGAGCTGCGATAGGAGACCATCCGCTTGCTATGGAGTTTGTGCACTTGCCGGCTGCAACAGCATCAGGGCTGTCAGGTCCGTTGTATGCTCCAAGGAAGTCGTCACGGCTTGTGTCAAATCCGTCAACCTTGGTGTTTACGCCGTAGATTGCATAGTGATTACGACGCTCTCTGTACTCAGTCTTGTGATAGATAACACTTCCGCCGTCTGTAACCTCAACTTCACCGGTTGAAAGGTTTCTCTGGAAGTTCTTCATATCATCATCAGCGTTCCACAGACACCACTCTACATATGAAAAGAGGGTTATATTGGCATCGCTGCTCGTCTTATTAGTAAGAGTTACTTTTGAAACCTCACAGTTATCGTCCATTGGAACAAAGGTGAGAACCTTGGCCTCGATATCGTTCTTGGTTGAAACCCATGTGCTGTAGCCAAGACCGTGTCTGCACTCATAGCTGTCCAGAGTGGTCTTTACAGGCTGCCATCCGGGATTCCATACGGTATCGCCATCTTTAATAAAGAAGTACTTACCGTTGTTATCATAAGGAACGTTGTTGTAACGATACCTTGTAAGACGAAGGAGCTTGGCATCCTTATAGAATGTATATCCTCCGCAGGTATTGGAGATGAGTGAAAAGAACTCTTTGTTGCCCAGATAGTTGATCCATGGAAGTGGAGTCTTGGGCGTAGTTATTACGTATTCGAGAGCATTGTCGTCAAAATAACCGTACTTCATTGGTAACCTCCTGTTAACTTAAACGTTTTCGGTAAAATTCTAGGTGTATTATATATGTAAATGTACATGATTTCAATACAAATTTCAACTTTTTTTAATCTTCTGAAAAGCGCATAAATACTAGGTTTACGTTTACTTACGCGTGTAAGTTTTCACAAAGCCGCATGGATAGTGCATTTGTTTCGAAAACGTTTAAAAGAAATATGAACAAATTATGGACAAATTTGGAAAAATATATGAAATGACGTTTGCAAATTTGTAAAAGACTCACAAAAATATCAAAATTGCACAAAAACTAAAAAACTCAACTTGATTTTAGAGTAATTTCGTTGTATATTGAAACTACGAAAACGATTAAGTGTGAAACGTGAGATAAACAGATGGCTAGACGTATTGTTTCATTGAAAGACATATCGAAGGCCTGTGGAGTGTCAATAGCTACTGTTTCCAAAGCTCTCAATGATCATAGCGATATAAGTAAGGAAACGAAGGAAAGAGTAAGAGAGATAGCTGATAAGCTTGGGTATCACCCCAATGCAGCAGCTCAGGCACTTAAGACAAACAGGTCAAATAATATCGGAGTGCTCTTCGTAGATGAAGCCAACAGTGGACTTACCCACGATTACTTCTCACATGTGCTCGACAGCTTTAAGAAAAAGGCTGAGCAGGAAGGTTTCGATATTACCTTTATTAATGGAGATAGATCCAAAACCAACAAGATGAGTTATCTGTCCCATGCAATTTACAGAGGCTTCGACGGAGTGGTCATTGCCTGTGTAGAGTTTTCGGACCCGGAAGTGGATGAACTTATTAAGAGTAACATCCCGGTGGTCACAATAGACCACACTTTCTACAACAGAATAGCAATTGTCTCTGACAATATTAAGGGAATAAGAGATCTTGTTACTTATATATATGAACAGGGACATCGTAAGATAGCATACGTACACGGACTTGAGAATACAGCAGTTACTCAGTCGCGACTCACAAGCTTTTACAATACTCTCCAGGATCTGGGAGTACCGGTAAGAGATGAGTACATGGTATCAAGCCCGTACAGAAATACAGAGAAGGCTTTTGAAGCCACCACCAAACTTTTGGAACTGCCGGACCCACCGACATGCATCATGTACTCGGATGACTTCGCAGCCTTCGGTGGAATCAATGCCATAAGACAAAAGGGACTTAGAATTCCCGAGGATGTATCCGTTGCAGGATATGACGGAATTGAACTTGCAAGAAGAATAAGTCCTCTGATGACAACAATCGTTCAGGATACAGACAGGATAGGAAGAGTTGCAGCAAGTAAGCTCATAGATCTTATCAATAATCCTAAGGGAACACTGATAGAACAGATTGTAGTAGAAGGAACCTTGGAAAAAGGCGAGTCGGTCGCCAATATTAACCCGGTTTAAAATGGCCATAGCCGTTTTAAATATAACTCAAAATTCTTTTAAGAGAAAAGGGAGGTAAAAGTAGTTATGAGAAAGAAAATACTTGGCGTATTACTTTCAACAACAATGGTAGCTGGTATGCTTTCAGCTTGCGGATCTGCAGCAGAAGCACCTGCAGCTACAGAGACACCTGCAGCAACAGAGGCACCTGCAGCTGAGGCACCTGCAGCAGAAGCACCTGCAGCTGAGGCACCTGCAGCAGAGGCAGCAGCTGATGAGGGCAAGGTTCTCAATATTTCAGCTTGGAACGAGGAGTTCAAGAGCCGTCTTACAGATCACTATCCTGGATATGAGGTAGTTGATGGAACAACAGGTAAGATCGGTGATGTTACAGTTAACTGGCTGATCACTCCTAACGAGGAGAACGCTTACCAGAACAGACTTGATGAGCTTCTTCTTGCACAGGATAGCGCAGCAGCAGATGACAAGGTTGACCTTTTCCTTGTAGAGGCTGACTATGCAGTTAAGTACACAGACACAGATTACACAATGCCTATTAAGGATCTTGGAATCACAGATGATGAGCTCAAGGATCAGTATTCATACACACAGGCAGTTGTAACAGATTCTAACGGTGTTCTTAAGGGATCATCATGGCAGGGCTGCCCTGGTGTTATGATCTACAACAGAGCAATCGCTAAAGAAGTATTCGGAACAGACGAACCTGCAGAGATCCAGGCTAAGTTCGCAGATTGGGATAAGTTCTTCGAGTCAGCTGGTGAGCTTGACAAGGCTGGTTACGATGTAATTTCTTCAACAGCTGATACATTCCGTGTATATCAGAACAACGCTAAGCTTCCTTGGGTTAACGGAACTAAGATCCAGGTAGATGACAACCTTAAGAAGTGGGTTGAGGATTCTAAGAAGCTTGCAGATGCTGGCTACTGCAACACATGGGGCCAGTGGGGTGAGGACTGGAACAAGGGATTCTATCCTGAAGGAAAGGTATTCGCTTACTTTGGACCAGCT
>JAGBMP010000073.1 GCA_017634825.1 Butyrivibrio sp. | reverse complement strand
GTCCATAAATGAGAGCCACTCATCAAGCTCTTTTTCCTTCTGAATACCCCAGATGGGAACTGCTCCGTCGAACTGGCTGATGTAGGCCATTGCTGCCTTTGAGTTGGTTATAAGTCCACCGGCGAGACCCTTCATGCAGATAAAGCCCACGTTGTTCTCGTTACACATCTTAATGAGGTCAGCCTCCTGGTCGGTTGCAAGGTAGCTGAACGGGTATTGGACAGTCTCATAGAGTCCGGATTCTATCAGCTCTTTTGCGATGCCGATCTTATGGGCTGTTCCGCCGATGTGGCGGATCTTGCCCTCCTCCTTGGCCCTTAGCATGCACTCGTACATGCCTGTGCCGTCGCCGGGCTTCCAGCACTGTCCCATGAGGTGGAACTGGTAGATATCGATGTAATCGGTCTTTAAGTTGTTAAGTGACATATCAAGGTGCTGCCAGAACTCCTCAGGTGTCTTGGCGCCTGTCTTAGTGGCGATCACAATCTCGTCTCTCTTTACGTATCCGTCGCCAAATGCTGCGCCAACCTTCTCCTCGCTGTCGGTGTAGGCTCTTGCTGTGTCAAAAAACCTCATTCCGCCGTCGTAGGCTTTTCTGAGGATCCTGACTGCATCCTCCAGAGGAATTCTCTGGATAGGAAGTGCTCCAAAGCCGTTCTGTGGTACGGTTATGCCTGTGCGTCCCAGTGTTATGTTCTTCATAAAAAATCTCCTTCCGGATATCAAACTATGTTTAAGGTGTCCGGTGTAACTTTGCATTTAAAATGTAAGACCTGAACTCCTGCACCCTGCGCCTCGTAAAAGGCTTTGGCAAATTCAGGGTCTGTCTCAGTATTGGGCTCAACATGATCGATCCCCTCGCCCTGGATTACAAAGGCGATGATTGCCTTGTATCCTGCTTCCTGCGCCTGTGTGAGTTCCCGAAGGTGCCTTGCTCCGCGCTGGGTTGGCGCATCGGGGAAAAGACCTATTCCATTTCTAAAGAGAGTACAGCCCTTAACTTCCATGAGGTATTTATCGGGGCCTTTCTCCATGTAAAAGTCTATTCGTGAGTCGCCGTATTTGTGCTCAGGTTTTACAAGGTCGTATTCACCAAGGCGCTCCAGATACTCTTTTACCACCTTGTTGGGTGCCTGGGAGTCGATGTTTATGATCTTGCCATCATGTTCGACTGCCACCAGGTCGTAAGGCGTCTTGCGCTCGGGATTCTGAGCTTTCTCAAGATATACCGTGCTGCCGGGAAGAAGTAGTTCTCTGCATCTGCCGGTATTCTTGACGTGGACGGTAAGCTTCTTGCCATCAAGCTCTACTTGAGCGATGAAGCGATTTGGGCGGGATATGAAGTTGGCCTGTACTACTTCGGTGTAGGTCATGTGGGGGCTCCTTGGGCTCTGCAATATTGTTAGCAAGTAAAGCCTACGGCTCACTTGCGTTCGCCCTGTTCTACCTGCTCAGCCTCCGAGAAACTGGCTAAGGTCGAACTCTTTGCCTGTATGGTTGTAATAAATCTCTTCAAAACTGCAGCCCTGATCCTGGGGATCAAAGTCTACGTCACGAACGTGTGACTTCATTGGGTCGTCATCGGAGATCATGGCATAGGCCAGGTTGTGGACTTCCCACTCGTATACCATATCATCTGCTGTACGGTAGCTCACCATGTCTTTTCCATGGATCTGGTGCAGGTCAATGAGGGCCTGACAAATGATATACATGTCAGCCTCGATGTTAATATCGTAGGAGTTCTTGATCTTCCAGTGATCCGTGGTATGGATTGCCGTGTACTCTTTGTTGTCATAAGTAAACGTGTAGTTCTTGCCCTGATCGTCCTGTGCTGTCAGGGCAATGTCTTCGGCAGATGTCAGAAGACCTGTCTGTATGGATGATAATGCCGATGAAATATCTTCTTGAGTGACATTGTAATTGCCGGCTTCATCCATGGCTTTCTTCGCAGCTTCTTCGGCTCTTTCTTTTGCCTGCTGCGCAAAGTCCTCAGCTAGATCCTTGGTGTTTTCTGCTGCCTGTTTAGCAGCTTCTTTGGCTGCCTCTTTAGTGGCTTCTTCTATCTTGTCTTTTGACTCATCGATGACTTGACTTGCAAGACTCTGAGCTGCTTCTGTAGCCTGCTGTGTCAGGTTATCCGTCAGCATATTGCAGCCTGTGAGCATGGTTGCGATCAGTGACGATGTGATGATTGCTTTTATTTTCATTTGTTGCTTGTTCATCATTGCTTTTTAAAGATTATCCTTAATTTTCTGTATCAGCTCCTCGTACTCAGCGTCTGTGAGGAACTTCTGCTGTGGGTTCATCTCGAATACTCCACCCCACTCAAAGCCGTCCTTGTACTTAGGTACAAGGTGCATGTGAAGATGACATCCTGTATCGCCATATGCGCCGTAGTTTACCTTATCAGGATTGAAAGCCTTGTGAATAGCAATGGCTGCTCTATTAACATCTGCAAAGAAAGCATTTCTCTCCTCATCTGAGATATCAACGATCTCGCTTACGTGGTCTTTGTAAGCAACGATGCATCTTCCAAGATGGCTCTGTTCCTTGAACAGGATGAGCTGGCTCACTTCAAGATCACAGATCTTGATTCCGAACTTGGCAAGAGGCTCTCCTCCTACGCAGTATCCGCAGTTGTTGTCTATTGTCATTTTAATTTCCTCCGTTATGTTGTTTTTAATGTGTTTTGCTATTCTATTTTACTCTGTTATAGCTGTTGTAAAAAGAGTTTTATGTATTTGTTCTGAT
>JAGBMP010000072.1 GCA_017634825.1 Butyrivibrio sp. | reverse complement strand
TTTGAGGATCTGGAGATTCTGTATCTTGATGCCGTCAAGCGCCGGCTCAAGGCCTGCCAGGAAGCGGATCGTATCCAGCATATCTTCTTTGCTCTCACCCGGAAGTCCGAATATCACGTGAACGATAACCGTTATCCCGGCCTCTTTCAGGCGCCTGTATGCATCCTCAAAAACAGACAGCTCATAACCCCTGCGGATCCTCTCTGCCGTTTTCTCATGGATGGTCTGAAGCCCCAGCTCTATCCATACAGGTTTTATGGCCGAAAGCTCTTTTAACATATCCATAACTTCCGGCCCCAGACAATCCGGCCTTGTCCCGAGGGAAAGCGCCACTATATCATCGCGGCTTATGGCCCTTTTGTAGAGCTCTTTTAACCTGTTCACATCACCGTAGGTGTTGGTGTAAGACTGGAAGTATGCGATAAAGTGCCGCGCATCAGTCTTACTGCGTATCAGTTCCTTGGCCCTTTCAATCTGCGCATCGATATCAAAAAACTCCGGTGATGAGCTATGGTCCTGATCTCTGATGAAACCCGGACCCTGTGCAAATTCACCGGAGCCACCCTCCGAGCAGAAACTACAGCCCCCATATCCTATACTGCCATCCCTGTTCGGGCAGCTGCAGCCTGAGGATAATGAGAGTCTGTAGATCTTCTCACCATATGCATTTTTCAGATAAGTTGACAGTTTATAGGGCATTGCTTATACCATGTATCTTTCGTATTTCGAGATGTCTTTTGCAGTTAAAAGAGCTTTCACAAGAACGCCGTCTTCCTGATATTCGGAGGACTTTACAACGCCGCGGCTGTTAAGCTCTCCAAGGATAGCGCCTTCTTTATATGGAAGAAGCATCTCTACTTCTGTCTCGCCCTCGGCAAACTTTTTGTCGATAACCTCGATCAGCGCATCAAGGCTGTCCTTGTCCTTGGCAGAGATATAGACTCTGTCAGCACCTGTTCGCGGAAACTCAATTGGAAGACTTCCGCTTTCTATCTGCTCATCCTGAAGGATGTCTGATTTGTTAAAGACATAGATAACCGGGATTTCTCCTGCTCCAATCTCCTGAAGAGTCTGCTGTGTGACCTCCATGTGGTGCCTGTACTCGGGGTCTGAGAAATCAATGACTTCCAAAAGAAGGTCTGCAAACTTAGCCTCCTCAATGGTTGAGCGAAATGCCTTGACCAGGTCATGGGGAAGCTCGCTGATAAATCCTACGGTATCCGTCAAAAGAAACGGTCTGTGGTCCTTCGGCTCAATCTTCCTTACAGAGGTATCCAGAGTCGCAAAGAGCATGTCTTTTTCAAAAACCTGCTTATCTTCTGTCCCGGAAACGCCGTAGAGATCAATGAGTCCGTTCAGTATTGTTGATTTGCCCGCATTGGTATAACCCACAAGTGCTACTTCCGGAAGACCTGAGCGCATTCTTCTGCCCCTTTGGGTGTCGCGCTCTTTTTTGATCCCTTCAAGGTCGCGCCTCAGCTCTGCCATGCGGTGCTCAATACGTCTTCTGTCCAGCTCAAGCTGTTTCTCACCTGAACCCTTGTTGGATAATCTTCCGCTTCCGCCTCCCTGACGGGAAAGAGATGTCCTCATGTGAGCAAGTCTCGGAAGCATGTACTGGAGCTGTGCAAACTCAACCTGAAGACAGGCTTCACGCGTCCTGGCTCTTCTGGCAAAGATCTGAAGGATAAGACCTGTTCTGTCGATGACCTCAGTGTCCAGCGCCTTTTCAAGGTTTCTTGCCTGCATCGGAGAAAGAACTCCTCCGACAACCACCAGGTCAATGTCGAACATATCAAGAGAAGCGGCAATTTCTTCTACTTTACCGCTTCCTATGTAAGTGCTGCGATCCGGAGATGGCAGGGACTGGGTCACTGTCAGAGCTGTCTCAATGTCGATTGCCGCTGCAAGCTCTTTTAACTCATCCATGGACCTGTCAAAGTCGGATGAACTTATTCCTGTATTAAGTCCCACCAGAACTGCTCTGGTGGGACGTGTCTGTGTAATGTTTTCTATCATGTGTTTACTCGTATTTCTTATATTTGTTGCTCCGGCTCTTGTCAGATCATCGCGTAATCAGGAGCAAGGCCCTTCTCATCTACCTTACAGGTAAAGAGGCACCCGTCGTAGTCTCCGGAGAGCTCGTTTCCGCTGGTTGTGATAAAGAGTTCGTCTAAGTTATCTCCAAAGAAGCAGCAGGAAGATACGTGCTCTGCAGGAACTTCTACAAGTGCCAGAAGTTCGCCGGTCTTAGAGCTTCGCTTTTCTATTCGCCTTCCGCCCCATACTGCTATCCAGAGGTTATCCTCGCTGTCGATGCACATTCCGTCGGGCACTCCGTCCTCAATGTGGATCAGCTCCGTGCGATTTGCGATATTTCCTGTCTCAAAGTCATAGTCATAAACAAAAACTGCGTGGTACTCGGAATCTGCAAAGTAAAATTTGGTCCTGTCGGAGCTCCATGCCATTCCGTTGGCAATGATGGTATCAGGCTGCATAAGAGCCACTCTTCCGTGTTCATTTCTGTATAGATCACCTGAGGGTTCAATCCCCTCGCCCTCTGCCATTGAGCCAAACCAGAGTCTACCTGCCGGGTCAGCCTTGGCGTCGTTGGAGCGGTGGTAAGTCTCATAGATGTCTTTTAAACTGCGGCTTAAAGAAATCTCTTTTCCGTCATAAACATAGAGTCCATCGGTTGCTGCAACCAGGTAGGAGCCGGCCTTTTCAGAAGGAACTGCTGCTCCGATCTTCTGGCCAAAGTCTGCCTGTTTCATAAGGCCACCGGCTTCTATTATGTAGAGCTTGCCTGCGATAATGTCTACAAAGGAGCGGCACTTAGTTCTGGGATCGTAGAACGGTGACTCGCCCAAAAGATATTTTCCAAGTCCGAAAGGTTCTGCTTTGTATGTCTTCATAGGTCCAGGGCCCTCCTGTATGTCAGTTCACCTGGCGATTTCCCGCCAGAACTTCACGATAGTCCTCAAGGTTCTTTCTAAGAAGTGTTGGTATCTCAAGCTCATACGGGCACTTGGACAGACATGCTCCGCAGCCTATGCACTCTTCTATCTTGTTCATCTCTGCCTGCCAGTGGTCGGAAAGCCAGCTCTGGCTGGGTGCGCGCCTTAGCATCAGTGACATACGGTTGCACTGGTTTATCTGAATGCCAACGGTACATGGCATGCAGTAGCCACAGCCTCTGCAGAAGTCTCCCATAAGATCTTTTCTCTCTGAATCAATGAAGGACTTAAGCTCGTCGTCAAGCTCCGGGGTTTCTTCCATAAATGAGAGCCACTCATCAAGCTCTTTTTCCTTCTGAATACCCCAGATGGGAACTGCTCCGTCGAACTGACTGATGTAGGCCATTGCTGCCTTTGAGTTGGTTATAAGTCCGCCGGCGAGGCCCTTCATGCAGATAAAGCCCACGTTGTTCTCGTTGCACATCTTAATGAGGTCAGCTTCCTGATCAGTTGCAAGGTAACTGAAAGGGTACTGGACGGTCTCATAGAGTCCGGATTCTATCAGCTCTTTTGCAATACCAATCTTGTGAGCCGTGCCACCGATGTGGCGGATCTTGCCCTGCTCCTTGGCTCTTAGCATGCACTCGTACATACCTGTGCCATCGCCGGGCTTCCAGCACTGTCCCATCAGGTGGAACTGGTAAATGTCGATGTAATCTGTCTTGAGGTTGTTAAGAGATGTGTCGAGATGCTGCCAGAATTCCTCAGGCGTCTTGGCACCTGTCTTGGTGGCAATGATGATCTCGTCTCTCTTTACGTATCCGTCACCGAAGGCTGCGCCAACCTTCTCCTCACTGTCGGTGTAGGCTCTTGCAGTGTCAAAGAATCTCATTCCGCCGTTGTAGGCTTTTCTGAGTATCCTTACTGCATCCTCCAGTGGAATTCTCTGGATCGGAAGTGCGCCAAAGCCGTTCTGCGGAACGGTTATGCCTGTGCGTCCCAGTGTTATGTTCTTCATAAAAAATCTCCTTCCGGATATCAAACTATGTTTAAAGTGTCCGGTGTAACTTTGCATTTAAGGTGTAATACCTGAACTCCTGCCTGTTGTGCCTCGTAGAAAGCCTTGGCAAATTCAGGGTCTGTCTCGGTGTTGGGCTCAACATGATCGATCCCCTCGCCCTGGATTACAAAGGCGATGATTGCCTTGTAGCCTGCCTCCTGCGCCTGTGTGAGTTCCCGAAGATGCCTTGCTCCGCGCTCTGTGGGTGCATCGGGGAAAAGACCTATTCCATTTCTAAAGAGAGTACAGCCCTTAACTTCCATAAGGTATTTATCGGGGCCTTTCTCCATGTAGAAGTCTATTCGGGAATCACCGTATTTGTACTCGGGTTTTATGTAGTCGTATACGCCCTGGCGCTCAAGATACTCTATTACCACTTTGTTGGGCGCCTGGGAGTCGATGTTTACAATCTTGCCTTCGTGCTCTACTGCTATTAGATCGTAGGGTGTCTTGCGCTCCGGGTTCTGTGCCTTTTCAAGATAGACTGTGCTACCGGGGAGTAAGAGTTCTCTGCATCTTCCGGTATTCTTGACGTGAACGGTGAGCTTCTTGCCATCAAGCTCTACGTGGGCGATGAAGCGATTCGGGCGGGATATGAAATTGGCCTGTACTACTTCGGTGTAGGTCATGTAGATCTCCCGGGTTCTGCGACATTGTTCAGGCTCACTTGCGTTCGCCTTGTTCTCCCTGCTCAGCCGCCGAGGAACTGGCTCAGGTCGAACTCTTTTCCCGTGTGGTTGTAGTAAATCTCTTCGAAATTGCAACCCTGATCCTGAGGATCAAAGTCTACATCACGAACGTGTGACTTCATTGGGTCGTCATCGGAAATCATGGCGTAAGCCAGGTTGTGGACTTCCCACTCGTATACCATATCATCTGCTGTACGGTAGCTCACCATGTCTTTTCCATGGATCTGGTGAAGGTCGATGAGGGCCTGACAAATGATATACATGTCAGCCTCGATGTTAATATCGTAGGAGTTCTTGATCTTCCAGTGATCTGTGGTATGGATTGCTGTGTACTCTTTGTTGTCGTAAGTGAACGTGTAATTCTTGCCCTGATCGTCCTGTGCTGTCAGGGCTATGTCTTCAGCGGATGTCAGAAGGCCTGACTGTATGGATGATAATGCAGAGGATATATCTTCCTGGGTGACATCGTAATTGCCGGCTTCATCCATGGCTTTCTTGGCAGCTTCCTTGGCTCTTTCTTTTGCCTGCTGTGCAAGGTCCTCGGCTAGATCCTTGGTGTTTTCTGCTGCCTGTTTAGCAGCTTCTTTAGCGGCTTCTTTTGTAGCTTCTTCGATTTTGTCTTTTGACTCATCGATGACTTGACTTGCAAGACTCTGAGCTGCTTCTGTAGCTTGCTGTGTCAGGTTGTCCGTCAGCATATTGCAGCCTGTGAGCATGGTTGCGATCAGTGACGATGCGATGATTGCTTTTATTTTCATTTGGAACTTGTTCATCATTACTTTTTAAAGATTATCCTTAATTTTCTGTATGAGCTCCTCATACTCAGCATCTGTGAGGAACTTCTGCTGTGGGTTCATCTCGAATACTCCGCCCCACTCAAAGCCGTCCTTGTACTTAGGTACAAGGTGCATGTGAAGATGGCAGCCAGTATCGCCATATGCGCCGTAGTTAACCTTGTCGGGATTGAATGCCTTGTGAATAGCCTTGGCTGCTCTGTTAACATCTGCAAAGAAGGCATTTCTCTCCTCATCAGAGATATCAACGATCTCGCTTACGTGGTCTTTGTAAGCAACGATGCATCTTCCAAGGTGGCTCTGCTCCTTGAACAGGATGAGCTGGCTCACTTCAAGATCACAGATCTTGATTCCGAACTTGGCAAGGGGCTCTCCTCCTACGCAGTATCCGCAGTTGTTGTCTATTGTCATTTTAATTTCCTCCGTTATGTTGTTTTTAATGTGTTTTGCTATTCTATTTTACTCTGTTATAGCTGTTGTAAAAAGAGTTTTATGTATTTGTTCTGAT
>JAGBMP010000071.1 GCA_017634825.1 Butyrivibrio sp. | reverse complement strand
GTTCTATGCCTCAACACAGATCTGTCATATATGTGGACAAAAGGAGCCGAAAACCAAAGCCCTTAGTATCCGCAAATGGACATGTCCTGAGTGCAAGGCAATGCATGACCGAGACGTAAATGCTGCGATAAATATCCTGAGTAAAGGGAAAACCTTGCTGCCTTCAGCAGCATAAACGAAATAAAGGTACCGTAGGGACTACGGGAACCAAACGCCTGTGGACACCGTGGGGAAAACTCACCAGGATATTTCCTGTGCGAGATAATAACCCGGGTGGCTGAAGCAGGAATCCACTTCCGTCATAGACGGTGGTGGTAGTTCAAGCCTCTTGAAATGCTTGATGTGATATTGTATCATAAAAGTGAAATTGATAATTTCAAATATATGAGGCGACACAATGGTAATGGATTATATTATTGAAAACTATACAAATGGCGAGCCTATTTTTATAGATGAACTTCCGGGAAGATCTAAGGATTATCTTCGTCAGGAGATGAAAAGACTTGTTGACGAAGGTAAGCTGGAAAGACTATATAATGGTGTTTATTATTTGCCATACATAACTATACTTGGAACTAAGGGTAGGATATCGGTTGATAAGTATTTGGATAAAAAATACTTAAATGCTAATGGAGTGGTTTCAGGGTACATTACAGGACTTCAGCTTGCGAATAAGTACGGCTTTACTACACAGAACCCCTCATGCTATGAGATTTGCAGTAATGAGGCTACCACTAAGCAGAGAAAGCAGGATTTTGATGGCAATATCATTATCGTATATAAACCGGTTGACACTGTAACTGAGCGCAATAAATGTGCATTACAGTTCCTTGATCTTATGACAAATATAGATAAGTACAGTGAGCTCAAAGGTGGTGAGCTTCTTAGGAAATTGAAGAAATATGTGAAGAATACAGGTTTGGATTTTTCTGTTGTAAAGGAGTATCTCCCATTTTATCCGGACAAGGTATATAGAAACATTTATGAAGGAGGATTGATGGGTGAGTTGGTATAAGGGGTATAAGCAGGAGTGGAAGGAGATAATGATCTTAGTAACCGGTGCGAATGGTTTTGTTGGAAGTAAAATAATGGAGCTATGCAAGGATGTTGTGGCAGCTCCGTCGTTACGGGACGTTTCAGAGGATGATGTGAGGCGCATTGTAAGCGAGAGCGGAGCGGACGCGATAATTCACACGGCTGCGATTTCTGATATCGGGACTTGTGAGAAAAATCCTGAGGCTTCATATAGAGCCAATGTGCTGTTACCTGTCTATCTTGCAAGAGCAGCAGAGGGCAGAAGGCTCATATGCTTCAGCTCTGATCAGGTTTACACGGGGCTGGAGGATGATGGACCATACACGGAAGAGCGCGTAAAGGCGGCGAATACTTATGCTGAGCACAAGATTGAGATGGAAGAAAGAGTCCTTGATATATGCCCTGATGCAGTAATGCTGCGCGCTGAGTGGATGTATGACTGCGGAGAAGGTAGGCCTAATTACTATAGAAATGTGGTTAATGCAACCGGTTCGGTCAGCTTTGGCTCCGGCAATTTCAGAGGAGTTACCTATGTAAAAGAGGTTGCTGAAAACATGGAGAACGTGATGAAACTTCCGGGTGGCGCATATAACTTTGGAAGCGAAACAAAAAAGAGTATGTATGAAGTTACAAAGGATTTTGTAGATGCTCTCGGGATTGATGTTAAAGTGGAGGATGCACCTTCGCTGCACAATCTTTGGATGGATTGCAGAAAGGCTAGGAAATATGGCGTTGTATTTAGTGAAGTGTCTGAAGGACTGCTGAGATGCGCCAGAGATGATGGAAGGTTGAGCTGATGAAAATTGAGCATATAGCTATGTATGTGGTCGAGTTGGAGAAGGCCAGGGACTTTTTTGTTAAGTACCTGGGCGGAAAATCAAATGACGTATACCATAATGTGAAGACAGATTTCAGGTCGTACTTTATTTCTTTTGAGGATGGAGCGAGACTTGAGTTGATGACTAAGCCGGAAATTATTGATGCGGATAAGCCTTTGAATAGAACGGGCTATGCGCATATTGCGTTTTCGGTTGGAAGTAAGGACAAGGTTGATGAGCTCACAGAACGCTTGAGAGCTGATGGATACGAAGTTGTAAGTGGCCCACGTACTACAGGTGATGGCTATTATGAGAGCTGTATTGTTGCTGTTGAAGGCAACCAGATAGAGATTACGGTTTAGGGCTATAAATCGATATTAACGGAGTATTAGTCTGATGAAAATGAAGAGTATTGTTGTTCTGGTGGCGCTGATCATGTCAGTGGCAGCTGCCGGCTGTGGCCAGAAAGAAGTTCATATTATCGGCGGAGCAGATGGGCCGACATCCATCTTTTTGGCAGAGAATAGTAGCGCTGACAGCTACACTCAGATCGATCAGGAAATGGCGAAGGCCATGATGAGTATGGATGACGGCCATGTGGTCGTGGATGTTCGCAGGCAGGATGAGTTTGACGCAGGTCATATCCCCGGGGCAATCTGTATTCCAAATGAGAGCATAACAGATACGCAGCCGGCGGAGCTCCCTGATCTGAACCAGGTGATTCTGGTGTATTGCAGAACCGGAAGACGAAGCAAAGAAGCTTCTCAGAAACTGTTTGATATGGGTTACAAAAATGTTTTTGAATTTGGCGGAATCGTGGATTGGACCGGAGAAGTTGTTACGGAGTAGATGAAAGTGGAAGCAATTAAGAGGTTTAAGGAAGTCGGCGGACTATATATCGAAAAAATTTCAGGCCAGGACAGGCTCGCCTTTGCTATGTCTGATACTGCGGATATGTATGACCTTATAGAATATGCTGAGCGTGGCGGGTATCAGGGCTCGGTGATCAAGTTTTACGATTTTGAAACCGGAAACGTCTACACTCCATTTGAGAAAAAGAGGAATGTGATCTACTCAAGGCCTGCATATGATGACGGGTTTTATTACTTCCTTCAGGCTGATTATGGTTTGAAGGGCGTGACTCTTTTTAAATATTTTCCGGAAAAAGAGCTTGAGGAAGTTGCTAAGTTTTCTCTGGACGAAGTGGATCTGTACAATCTTCAGATTGTCGGACAGAAAGTACATGTAATTAGCCAAAACTCGGAGGTCTTCAAGTGCTACTATCCCGAGAAAATGTCTTTTGCCCTAAATGCAAATGAGACAGTGGAGCTGGTCACAGATGACCGGGTCATCCTGGAAGCCTGGATTGAAGAGGGCTGGGATGATGAGAATGATTGCGCGACTGATGAGTACAAGTTTTATGACAAGGTGATAGTCAAGGACTTTGACGGGAATACCATATCCGAAGAGGTTGGTTCACTTTATCAGGCGGCTGACGGAACGTATTGGATGGCGTGAGATAGGAGGCAGAATCGCCCCATACAAGGGTGCGATAGAAAAATAAAGGGAGAAGAATATGACTAAAGATCCAAAAGAATTTTGTACATGTACAGCTACTGATTGCCCAAACCATCCGGTTAATCATGATCAGGGGTGCAGTTTGTGCATATTGAAGAACCTGACTCGGAAAGAGATTCCCGGGTGCTTCTTTAATACTATAGATCATGAGAAACCGACCAAGGACTGGTACTACGAGGACTTTGCTGCGCTGGTTGAGGTGGCGAAAAAGGACGGGAAGCTGTAAGATTAACGATATCGATAGGGAGAATGAAGCCTGATGGTTAAAAAGATTGTAAGAGATCCGATGTTCCTGCAGCAAAAGTCAGAGCCTGCAACAGAGGCGGATAAGCAGGTTATTCAGGATCTTCTTGATACGCTGAGAGCTAACCAGGAACGCTGCGTTGGCATTGCGGCGAACATGATTGGTGTTAAGAAAAGAATCATCGTTGTGGCCATGGGACCGTTCCAGTTCGCCATGGTAAATCCGGTGATTACAAAGAAGCGTGGAGAGTACAAAACCGAAGAGAGCTGTCTGTCCCTGGAAGGCGTAAGGCCTTGCACCAGGTATAAAGAGATTGAGGTGGATTACCTTGATCAGGACTTTAAGCCTCAGCATGGGAAGTACAAGGATTTTACTGCTCAGATAATTCAGCATGAGATCGATCATTTCGATGGGATACTGATTTGAGAAGTAATTATGAGTTGGAGTTTATGAGTATCACACCGACGTCAGATAGCTCTTTAAGTGTTTTTTCAAATATCTTTTCATTCCTGGCAGCTGTGTAATTCAGGTTAAGAGTTACTTTGTAACCTGCATTGGCAGCGTCCAGGCATGTCTTTTTTACGCAGCTGTTGCCATCAACACCTATTATTTCAAGTTCAGTTATATTAAGGTTCGTCAGCTCTTTTACAAAAGAGTCATTTGTGAAGGCGCTGGGGAATCTCTTTTCATAGATGTGTCCTGAGGCGATAAGAAGATCCCGGGCCAGGGCATAGCTGTCATTGTCACCCTGAATTCCAATGTTGCGAAAGTAGAATATAGGCTCGTTATCTTTTTGTGCCGCAGAAATTCCGGCGTTGATTCTTGTGAGGAGATCAGCGTCATAATAGGGCAGGTATTTTTCTTGGATATCAATCACTAACAAGGCTTTCATACTATCATTATAGTGTGCGGCCGATGAATTTGTATGTGATTAATAGTAAAATAGAGTCTATAAATACATCACATGGAAAGATATACTGCCACGTTGGTTGGAACGTGTTTTTGAAATGCATCACAAAAATTTCCATATGAAAAAATAGTTGGAAATTACAAAGGCTCTTCAAGGGCCATGGTTCAAAAAACTTCATGCCTAGCGTTTTCCCTGCATCACAACTACCGGCCTACGGATGTCATGTGATGCAATTGAAGATCAATTCCAAAAATCGCTTTTTGCAATTTCCAACTATTTTTTGCATAGAGGAGAATTGTGGGGTGGTCGAAAAAACGTTTCCAACCAAGAAGACATATATAGGGGCGTGTAATGCAAAACCCCGGCTTTGGATGGTGAAAAAAGCATCGGAATAACAAAACCCCGACACCGGAGGCCGAACCGGCCACCGGTAGAACCCTGACTCCTGCACACACCATCCCCGAAAAGGAGGCCACAAATGAGACTTTTCATAGCAATCACCTTCACCGAAGATATGCTGGACGCCCTAAGCGAGATCCAGGATGACCTGCGCCGGAGCGATGTTAGGGGCAGCTACACTCCCCGTGAGAACCTGCATATGACTCTTGCTTTCATAGGAGAGTATGACGACCCGGAGCAGATTGTGGAAGTGATGCGAAAGGTTCCGCTGAGGTCATTCTCCATCAAGCTAAACGGATATCAGCCATTTAAGGATATGATTTTTGCAAATTTCGAGGAGAATGAGAATTTAAGAGACTACGTAAAGCGCCTTAGAAAGGCTCTTTTGGATGAGGAGATTCCTTTTGACCGAAAGAAGTTCCTGCCTCATGTCACGCTGATAAGAAGAGCTGAGTGCATGAAAGGAAAAGCTCTTTTGCCTGAGTTCGGAGACAGTGAATCCATGCGGGTAAATGGGATTTCCGTGATGAAATCCGAGCGCGGAAGGCATGGCATGATATACACGGAAGTAGGATACGTGGGCGCGTTTTAGGAGGATAGATGAAAAAGCTGAAGATCACATTTAATTCCCCGGTTGTGCTGGGGTTCATATTCATAAGTCTGGCGGTGCTGATCCTGGGCATCTTGACCATGGGCAAGAGCAATGAGCTGTTGTTCATGACTTACCATTCATCGCTGGCTAATCCGCTGACTTACGTGAGGTTCTTTACTCATGTTCTGGGACATGGCGGATGGGGGCATTACATCGGGAATGCTTCGTATATTCTGCTGCTGGGGCCTATGCTCGAAGAGAAGTACGGCTCCAAGAGGATTCTTTGGGTGATCCTCATCACTGCGGTGGTTACGGGAGTTGTGAACTATGTTCTGTTCTGGAACGTGGCGCTGTGCGGCGCAAGTGGCGTGGTGTTCGCATTCATACTACTGACTTCTTTTACAAGCTTCAAGAATGGCGAGATTCCGCTGACCTTCATTCTGGTGGCGATAGTCTTCATCGGGCAGCAGGTCTATGAAGGCGTGTTCCTGCAGGATGACATCTCAAATCTGTCGCACATCTTAGGCGGCGTTGTCGGCGCAGTTGTGGGCTACAGACTTAACAAGAAATAATTGGGAGCTAACGTATGAACATACAGATTTTCGGAACTAAAAAGTGCAATGACACCAAGAAAGCTGAGCGATTCTTTAAGGAACGCGGCATTAAATTTCAGTTCATCGACATGAAAGAGAAGGGCATGAGCAAGGGCGAGCTGACCTCTGTCGCAAGTGCCAACGGCGGAATCATGAACATGATAGATCTGGATGCCAAGGATAAAGACACTGTGGCACTCATTCAGTACATCGCCGACGAGGACAAGCTTGAGAAACTCCTTGAAAACCAGCAGGTGATAAAGACCCCGGTGGTGAGAAACGGCAGGCAGTCGACACTTGGCTATCAGCCGGAAGTTTGGAAGAAGTGGGAGTGAGTATGAGCGAGATTGAAAGACTTAAAACAATAGTGGAAAAGCTCCGCAGCGAGGACGGATGTCCCTGGGACAAGGCACAGACGCACGTCTCCCTAAAGCCCGGATGCATCGAGGAGGCAGCGGAGGTCATCGGCGGCATTAACATACTGGAGAAGACCGGCGATCCGGACAATCTGAAAGAGGAGCTGGGAGATCTTTTACTGCAGATCATGTTCCATGCCGTGATGGCGGAGGAGGAAGGTCTTTTCACATTTGATGACGTTGCGAAGGCCATTTCTGACAAGATGGTCCGCAGGCACCCACATGTGTTCGGGGACATGAAGTTTGCTTCGGAAAAAGAGCTTCATGACGCCTGGGCGGAGATCAAGCGCAAGGAGAAAGAAGGCAAAGAGTGGCAGGCCGACTACCTCCCGGAAGCGTTTAATGAGGCAAAAGAGCTGATAGAGAAAGCCAAGGAAAGAAAAGGATTTTAGCGTATGTATTCAAAAATTTATTTGTGTCTTTCGGAAAAAGAAGATGAGGTTCTCACAAGACAGCTGTCGATGCTGAGCGAGAGGCATCATGCAGAAGTTGAAAGAGTGGATGCTGAGAAGGCTGCGCAGGTCATCGAAGGTGGTGAGGCGGATGTGCTCTTTATCAGTGATGATAAGGCTTTGCTTGCAAAGGCAGTGGAGAAGGGAATTGCGACCAATGACCCTGCCTCGATGAAAGAGTCTTACGAGAAGGCCATGGAAATGTTGAAGGCAATAGGTGGAAGGAGATAGCTTATGGCTGGCCCACGACGGGCAGCAGCCTGACTGATATTTAATGGGGGAGGAATTAGAAATGCAGGGGAAATATCCGGTAATAACACTGTGCGGAAGCACTCGCTTTAAGGATCAGTTCATGGAGATGCAAAAGAAACTGACGCTGGAAGGCAACATTGTGATAAGCGTAGGTCTCTTTGGGCATTCCGGCGATTCCGAGGTCTGGGAGAACATGGACGAGGGGACGCTGACCAAGACAAAAGAGATGCTGGACGACATACACAAGCGCAAGATTGACATGTCAGACGAGATTTTTGTTATTAATGTCGGTGGCTATATCGGCGACAGCACCAGGTCCGAGATTGACTACGCACTGGCTCATGGCAAGAAGGTCAGATATCTCGAGGAGTTATCCTGAGGAACCCAAGTGTGACAGTAATGTGATAAAACTATTGCTAATATTGTTTCTGTTGAGATCACTACTGAGTATTTTGAAAGGGGAAACAATATGACTGCAATGGTTATGGGAATGAAAGAGCTTATTGCTAAGGCAAAGCAGGAAAAAAAGAAAAAAGACAAGTAATTTAATCCCCCAAGGCATGGCGCTTTGGGGGATTTTTCTTTGCTAAGGTGCTAAAATATATAAGTATAGTACATGACTTGGGGACATGAAAATGGGAAAAGACGTTGACAACAATGTAGAGTATTACAATAAAAACGCCGACAGCTTTTTTACCGGATCGGTGAATGCTGATATGGCGGAGGACAGGAAGGCGTTCCTGGCATATGTTCAAGGCGGCGGTAAGATACTTGATGCCGGCTGCGGAAGCGGGAGAGACAGCAAGGCTTTCCTGGATGCGGGGTATGACGTTGTTGCTTTCGACGCGTCGAGGGAGATGCGGATCAGGGCATCTGAGTACATTGGCAGGGAGGTGCTGGACCTTCGGTTTGAGGAAATCTCTTTTGAAAAAGAGTTTGATGGAATATGGGCGAGCGCTTCGCTCCTTCATGTGCCTATGGAGGAGTTGCCGGAGGTCATGGGCAGGATGAGAAAGGCGCTGAAACCCGGTGGCGTAATGTATGCGTCCTTCAAGTATGGAGAGGGAACGAAGGTGAGGGGCGAGAGGCTGTTTAGTGATTTTAATGAGAAGAGCGTGGTTCCGCTTTTTGAGAATGCGGGATTTGAGATAGTGAGTAACACGGTCGGACCGGACTCGAGGCCGGGAAGGGAGACGGAGTACTGGGTCAGCGTGATCGGTGTAGCGCGTTAACATATTTGGCGAGTGCAAATTTCTAATATAAGCGGAGGGGTAACATGAGCAGATTAAAAGAACTGAGAGAATACGTGGACAAGAAGATAAACAAGATTGATGACGTTGATAAGCGCACCAGCGCCATTGCGCATTTGTACGGCGTATCCCTGGCGGCGCAGATACTGGCCAAAAAGCGAGGCCTTGATCCGGAGCTGGCTGCCATGGCGGGAATGCTCCATGATCTGCATGCTTATAAGAGCGGTTCATACGATGATCACGCGCATCTGGGTGCTGAGCTGGCGAGGAAGGTGCTGGATAAGCTTGGACTGACAACTCCCGATGAGACCGAGATCATCTGCTCGGCTATCTATCATCATGATGACAAGGCAGCAGTAGATGGTCCGATGGATGAGCTTTTAAAGGATGCTGATGTCATCGACCATTGCTTCAAAGATTCATTCAAACCGGTTAAGGAAAAAGAGCAGAAAAGATATGATGCCCTGTGCAAGGAGCTTGGGCTCTGATGTATAATTAAGCCGTAGCACTTTTTTATCAGGAGAGGTGCTGCGGCGTTGTTTTAGGGAGGACCCTCCGGACCTTTGTCCGAAGGGCAGTGTGTTATGAAAGTTTATGAAAAGTGTGGGGGTTCAAGAAGTTTTGCTCTTCTTGATGGTTTTATAATACTCGGCCAACTTAAAACGAACCTTAAAATGTTGTGAATTAAATGTGAAGGGGATAATGATGAAAGTTTTGAATGTGATAAAGGGGATTGTTTTGGGGCTTGTCAGAAAAGTGAACAAGACTTTTTGGGATTCGTTGTTTGTTATTGCAGCAAATGTATGGATTGCAACTTTTTCGCTGCGTGTGGCTTCATTAAACGAGGAGCAGATGTCGATCATGCCTATAACCATTCTTATAGGAATAATAATACTTCTGCTTACGTGTGTGGTTGATATTATTCATGACCCAAATCGAATGGAAAATCCTTATAAGAAAGGAGAGTGGCCACCTTTTTTGGAACCGCATTTTAAGAATGCGAGATCTGTGGTTGGGGTTTTGCTATGCACGCTTATCTTTTTGGTGCTGCTCATCGTTCCGCTTTTAGTCTCAAAAGTATATAACTATATAATAGTTTTATATTTAGTTGCATTGATATTAGCGGCGGTTGGAGTAGTATTGTATAACAATGATCTTATAAATAGGTTATTTAAGATCTTTTTGCTCAACTTTGGATGCCCGTTATTTGCATTCTATATTTGTGTCCAGTATGTTGTCTCTTTTCCATCTGTACTCAAGGGCGGTAAGTACCAAGATGCATTTGCTGGATTCGCTTTTTCTTTTGCAAATCTACTTATAAATTCTCTTTATATTTTGGCGATTATTCTGATTGTTTATCTGAGTCTGACAATCGTAGGATGGCTAAAGTTTGGAGAGGCTTTAAGCAGAATAAGATCAGAACATAAGAAGGAGGAAAAATCATGCCATTCATCTCAACAAAAACTAACGTAACAGTATCAAAGGAAAAGGAAACACAGCTCAAAGAACGCCTCGGACAGGCTATCTCAATCCTCCCGGGAAAGAGCGAGAGCTGGCTTATGGTTGCAATTGAAGGTGACGTACCTATGTATTTCAGGGGCGATGATTCTCAGCCTATAGCATTCGTGGATGTTAAGACTTTTGGAGGAGCGCCAAGGAATGCTTATGATAAGATGACGACTGAGCTTACCGGAATCTACGGCGATATTCTTGGTGTTGCACCTGACCACATGTACATCCGCTACTTCGGCTCAGACGACTGGGGCTGGAACGGAGGCAATTTCTAAATGAACATTGCAGTATACTGTGGCTCCAGCAGTGGAAATAATGCTAAGTTTATGGAAACGGCCGGAGCTTTTGGAAAGTGGATAGGGGAGAACGGGCATACGCTGGTTTATGGTGGTGCCAGCAAGGGACTCATGGGCGCTGTGTCCAACGCGGCCATTGAAGCCGGAGGCAAGGTCATTGGTGTCATTCCGGAAGTTGCCATGATTCAGGCAAGGAAGCACACCGGCCTGACGCAGCTTATAGAGACAAAGACCATGGCAGAGCGCAAGTCTAAGATGATCGAGCTTGCGGATGCTTTTGTTGCGTTGCCCGGCGGAATTGGGACTCTTGATGAGATTACGGAAGTCATGTCTTTATCAAGCCTTGGCATAATCAAGGCACCCATAGTCTTCTACAATGCTGATGGATACTATGAGTCTTTCAAGGCGGTTATTGACAATATTCTTAATGCAGAGTTCGGGAGAAAAGAGCTCTTTTCCGACGTGCTCATATCCGGCGATCTGCAGGAAATATCAGGATTTTTGTGTGGTGAAAAGAAATGATTGAAAGAGAGTGGACAAGAAAGCACGATGAGCTTGTGGCTGCCATAGAGCAGCTGGGCTTTCCGGGAGAGCTTGGAGATCAGATAGCAAGGCAGCTGGGAAGCCCCAAGGCCATGGACCGGATGATGGCTTACCTGTACAACGTCAAGCCCAGGACAGCGGAGCTCATTGTGGATGAGATGCTCGCCATCTGTAGCGACGTGGATGCCTGGCACAACAAGAAAGCCGCTGAGGAAGCCAACGCCAGGTATAACGAGATGCTGTATTACGGTCTTGGTACAGAAGACGAAGAATAAAAAATGAGCCCCTGACTCCGTCCCTAGGGATCAAAAATGAGCCCTGGGGACGGAGTCAGGGGCTCAAAAATGGAGGCGCCCTGTGTACGTACATGTCATGATATACATACACAGGGCTTTTAAAATGGCTAATCAGGAGACACGGTCCTGAAACATTCGAATTTAATTGAAGATGTAAAGGAGTTGTAGGGCGACAAGCCCTGCAGCAAGCGCTGCTGAGAGGATTCCTGTTACTCCTTTTGTGACACTTCGTGGATCTTTGTAACGGCCAAGCAGGTTGATGGCGTCATATGTCTTTGGGATGGGTTTTCCATAGCATCTATAGGTTACATGTTCGTTGCTCAACGGTATTTCCTCCGCGAACGCCCGAAGCGTTCTGACACCCATGACCACTAAATCTTGTGCTCTATAATCTTATTATATACAACATATTCTAAAATGAGCATAAACAAATATTAAAACTTTCTAACCTGATTAACGAGGAATTTATAGCGCTTTAGTGTACAATAATATATAAGACTAATGCCAGAACAGGTGAGGTACCCTCATGCCATTTCAAATAATCAGAAACGACATAACAAAAGTAAAAGCAGATGCCATAGTGAACACGGCAAATCCCAAAGTAGCCATAGGGAGTGGTGTTGACACTGCCATTTATAATGCTGCGGGAAAAGACAAGCTCCTGGCCGCCCGTGCTAAGATCGGGCCACTGGAGTACGGCGAAGTTGCAATCACGAAGGCCTTTGATCTTGATGCAAAATACATCATCCACGCAGTCGGCTGCTGGTGGGAAGGCGGAGACAAGGGCGAGGCAGAGCTCCTTCGTGGGTGCTATGACAGAGCGCTTGAGCTTGCTGCCAAGAAGAGATGCAAGTCTATCGCGTTCCCGGTCATGGCTACGGGATGCTACGGCTTTCCGGCTGAGATAGGTATGGAGGTAGCCGTCAGCTCTTTTACCAGGTTCCTGGAAGAGCATGATATGGAGATATACCTTGTGGTGTTCGACCAGGGAACTGTGAAGGTTTCGGGCGAACTCGGCGAGGAAGTGCGCAGCTTCATAGATGATGACTATGTTGCAGAAGCCTACGAGGACGAGTATATTGGCCAGGGGCTTCCGGAAGGACTACATGGTTCTGCGCCAACCTGGCATATGGATACGGCGGCAAGAAGAGCAGATTCTGCGCCGACTGAAATGGACGATGGCATTACAAACGGAATGGGATACTCAGCGCCATATGAAGCGACGGGCTCTGCGCCATCTGCGCGCAAGGTTAAAGTTGGTGCGCCTGCGCCCAAGATGAACAAGCTCATGAAGGCCGAGTCTCTTGATGATGTGCTGAAAGGGATCTACACAGACTCTTTTGAAAAGCATCTTCAGAAGCTGATCAACAAGAAAGGCCTCAAGAACTCTGAGGTCTACGCTGCGGCGAATATCAACAAGCAGTACTTCTCCAAGCTTCTCAAAGGTCAGGTCAAGCCGTCAAAAGAAAAAGTCCTTGCCCTGGCAGTGGGACTTCGCCTCAACATGGATGAAGCAGTGGACTTTTTGAAGATCGCAGGCTACGCTATTTCGCCAATCTCACAGACGGATGCGGTGGTCAAATACTTCATCGAACATGAGCAGTACAGCGTGATCAAGATAGATATGGTGCTCTTCGACTACGGACTTGCGCCACTTTCAAAGGAAACAAAATAATTTTCAAGGTCGCCTCCCGTGCGACCTTTTTTATTCCCTCATGAATTACTATTACCTTACAAACAAGGACAGCTCTTCCGCGGGGGCACATCAAAGAAGGAGAGGTAATAGTTATGAGTAAAGGATATACAGAGATTGTTTATATATTGGACAGATCAGGATCCATGGGCGGTCTGGAGCTCGACACCATCGGCGGCTTTAACTCAATGATGGAGAAGCAGAAAAAGACAGGTGAAAAGGCGGTTGTGTCGACAGTTCTTTTCGACGACGTGTGCGAAGTGATCCACGACAGAGTTCCCATCGAGAAGATCGAGAAGATGACAGACAAGCAGTATTACGTCAGAGGCTGCACGGCGCTTCTGGACGCGGTTGGCGGAGCAATCCATCACATCGGCAACATCCACAAGTACGCAAGACAAGAGGACCGGCCCGAGAAGACCATCTTTGTTATCACAACTGATGGACAGGAGAACGCCAGCAGCAGATACTCTCGTGAGAAGATCGAGAAGATGGTCAAGAAGCAGCAAAAGAAATATGGCTGGGAGTTCATCTTTATCGGAGCCAACATCGACGCCTACGCTGAGGCCCAGAAGTACGGCATCAGAAAAGACAGAGCAGTCAACTACGTAAGCGATGGCATTGGAACAGCCACTGTCTACGCAGGAGTTTCAAAGGCTGTCTGCTCGGTAATGATGGCAGGGAGCGCTCGCGAGGCCAGCCGTGACCTCGGCGCCAGCGGCTGGGACGAAGACATCACAGCAGATTATAGGAAGAGAGGATGAGCCCTAGGGACGGAGTCAGTGGCTCATTATCAGACAATAAAATATAGGGGGTTGGAATTTTCAGATAATGAGCCCATGACTCCGTCCCCAGGGCTCATTTAGAAAGGAGAATTGAGATGGCAGTAAAAGGTGCAGTTTTAGGAGATATATTAGGATCGCAGTACGAATTTAACAGACCGAGGAACCTTGATTGGAAGAATGTTCCGCTGGTATCGTGGATTCCGATGGGTTACACGGACGACACAGTTATGACTTTGGCCATCAAGAAGGCACTTGTAGAGGGGAAAGACCTTGTTGAGACCATGGTGGCTGTTGGCAGAAAGTACCCGGATTGTGGCTATGGCGGAAGATTCTTTGGCTGGATCATGGGACCTGTCCACACGCCGTATAACAGCTGGGGCAATGGCTCAGCCATGAGGACAGCCTATATCGGCGAGGCGTTTGATGACTATGATGAGATGCAGAAGATGGCAGCCGACGTGGCGGCAGTTTCGCACAATCACCCGGAGGGGGTCAAAGGCGCAGTGGTTACATCAACCTGCATCTGGATGGCAAGGCATGGAAAGAGCAAGCAGGAAATCTACGACTACGTGCTGGAGCAGTATCCAAAGGATGACTACGAGTACAGCATCGCCTATAGCCTTGATGAGATCAGGCCTCGCTACAAGTGGAACGAGAGCTGCCAGGGCTCTGTACCTGCGGCAATGAGATGCTTTTATGAGAGCTGCGATTACGAGAGCTTTATCCGAAATGTCTTTTCTCTGAAATGCGACTCTGATACCTTCGGAGCAATCGCAGGCGGTGTTGCAGAGGAGTTCTACGGTGGATTTGGAAATGTAGATGCAGAGGGCATCTTAAAGGAGTACCTGACATCGGAGCTGTATGAGATTCTGATTGCATAAAATGGTATAATACAGGTGATACTTTTAAGGAGGTAACTTGCATGGAAACCTGGTATTACGTAGTTGTCAGCATTGACGGCGATTATGCAAATTTAAAGAGAACAGATATCGAGTCCGATGACCTGAAATTGGTTGCGAGAGCTCTTTTACCGGAAGGGATTGCAGAAGGGACGCAGCTGAAGTACGAGTTTATGCAGTATTCGATTGTGTGAGCTTGTTGGACAAAGAGTTAGATCGTTGCTAAAGGCATATTATAGAATATTGACTTATGAAGAATTCCCCAAGGCATGGCTTTGGGGGATTTTTTTGTGTGGATGTAACGTGAAATAAAGGCGGGCAGCCATGATATAATAATTGCAATAAGAGAAAGAACGCCCATGACCAGAAAACCAAGCATAGCAAACAAAATATGCATCCTACTTTTGACATCATTATGCATCGGCATGTCGACGCTGATGTTATGCGGCGCTACGAGCCGGGCAGCAGAGCAGACCCAGGCGGACAGTCTGGAAACATTGGCAGAGCAGATCCCGCCGTACAGCGGAGAAGCATCTGTAGTGGTAAACGGGAACGTGCCGGAATTCACAGCTGATGAGATCACCACAAGCTCTTTTGAAAAATACGGAGAGCTTGATGGGCTGGGAAGATGCACGCCGGCGGTTGCGTGTCTTGGCAGGGACCTGATGCCGAATGAAGAAAGACAGGAAATCAGCGAGATCAGGCCGTCCGGGTGGAAGCAGAACAAGTACCCGGGACTCATCGACACGGATCCGCCCTTTTTGTACAACAGATGCCACATGATCGGCTTCCAGCTGACGGGCGAGAACGCCAATGAAAAGAACCTTATCACCGGCACAAGGTACATGAATGTTCAGGGAATGCTGCCCTACGAAAATGAGGTGGCGGAGTACGTTCAGGACACGGGCAGGCACGTGATGTACAGGGCTACGCCAATTTTCAGGGAAAAGAACCTTTTGTGTGATGGGGTTAAGATTGAAGCATATTCGGTTGAAGATAAGGGGAGAGGAATCTCTTTTAACGTGTTCTGCTACAATGTGCAGCCGGGCGTGGACATAAATTATGCGGATGGTAGCAATGTGCTTGCACCGGACACAGAGACGGTTGCTGAGACGAGGCCAATTCATGACACGTGGCGAAGGTTTCGGGAATGGATCGGCAGGATATTTGGTGGGATTTTTGGCGGGAGTGAAGCCTGCGAGATTTCCGCAGGGACTGCATATGGAGGAAAAGAGCTATGAGCAGCATAAAATATCATGTTGGAGACATCACAAAACTGAAGGTTGACGCCATCGTAAACGCAGCAAATTCAAGCCTTCTCGGCGGCGGAGGCGTTGACGGAGCCATACACAGGGCAGCAGGCCCGAAGCTCCTGGAGGAGTGCAGGACTTTGAACGGATGCAGAACCGGCGAAGCGAAGATCACGGGAGGCTACAATCTTCCGGCAAAGCACGTGATCCACACGGTTGGGCCGATTTATAGCGGAAGTAAGTATGATGCGGAGGACCTTCGAAATTGCTATTGGAACAGCCTGGAAGTTGCGAGGAACAACGACCTTCACAGCATTGCGTTTCCGGGGATTTCGACCGGCGTTTACGGATATCCCAAGAGGGAAGCGGCGGAGATTGCTCTTGCCACGATAAAAGAGTGGCTTCAGAAGCATGCGGATTACGAGATGAAAGTAACCATAGTGAATTTCAGCCAGGCGGACTACGAGGTCTACAAGGGGATAACAGAATGATCAAAATCGCAGTAATCGGCGTTGGAAATATGGGTAGCAAATATGCGCAGATACTTCAGGATGGGCTTGTTAACGGCGCGCAGCTTTCTGCGCTCACCCGTGTAAGAGGTGCATACAGAGAGCTTTTGCAGAAGTCGATTGACGGAGGCGTTCCGGTTTTTGATAGCGCCGATGCTTTGTTTGAGGCTGTGGAGAACGGAAGCCTTGCGGTGGATGCTGTGATCATTGCAACTCCGCATTTTGCACATGAAGCAATTGCTGTCAGGGCGTTTGAAAACGGCCTTCACGTTCTGTGCGACAAGCCCTCGGGCGTGTATTCAAGGCAGGCAAGGCTCATGGAGGAAGCAGCTGATAGGTCGGGAAAGGTCTTTTCCATGGTCTTCAATCAGAGGACGCTTCCTGTGTACATTAAGTTAAAAGAGCTTGTGGAGAGCGGAAGGTACGGCGCCCTAAAGCGCGTGAACTGGGTGGTTACGGACTGGTATCGCCCGGAGCAGTACTATAAATCAAGCTCCTGGCACGCTACCTGGGATAAGGACGGTGGTGGAGTGCTGCTTAATCAGTGCCCTCACAATTTGGATCTCCTGCAATGGATCTGCGGAAATCCCAAGAGAGTCCAGGGCTTTTGCCATGAGGGAAGATTCCATGACATCGAGGTTGAAGATGATGTCACGGCGTACTTTGAATGGGAAAACGGTGCGACTGGAACTTTCATAACGTCCACAGGAGATGCACCGGGCATCAACAGACTTGAGATATCTTTGGAAGAAGCGCTGATTGTGTGCGAGAATGGGAAGATCAGGATCGGCGAAGTGGCGCAGGAGATGGGCGGCAAGGAAGCCGATTACAGAAAGACTTCCACAGACTTTTTTGCCAAGATAAAAGGAACCTGGAGTGAGATAGTGCCTGAAACTCAGCCGCAGCCTTATGTAGAGGTGATAAAGAGATTTGCTGATGAAATAAACGGAACCGGAAAGAGCGTCGCCGACGGCAGAGAAGGGCGAAAGAGTCTTCTTTTGTCCAACGCAATATATCTCTCCTCCTGGGAAAGAGAGATGGTGGAGCTGCCGGTTATCGGAAGTGACGCCGAAAGGTCTTTTGAAACAAGATTCGAAAGTGCTCTCGGGAAAAAATGAGCCCTAGGGACGGAGTCAGTGGCTCATTATCAGACAATAGAACTTAGGGATTGGCATTTTCAGATAATGAGCCACTGACTCCGTCCCCAGAGCTCATTTCAGCGGACGTAGTAGTGGCGTCCGAGCCAGCGTGAAAGACCGTCGAGACCCGGATATACGATACGCTCCGAGACATTCTGGTGATCGAGCATGTCTCTGATCTGCCAGCGGATTTCCTTTTTGATGATATATCGGACGGTTTTCTCGGTGTGCGCATCAAGGAACCCCTCGATATCGTGCATATCGGTGGGAATTACGGAGAAGAACGAGTACTGGTTGACGATGCGGACATCGACTGAAGGCGGCTCAATCATGAGCATTGAAGATGAACCCATGTCTTTGTCGTACATATCAAGGCTTTCGCAGGCTTCTGCGAGCATGTCAACGGAAAAGACTGTGGTGTTGTACTTGGCAGATATCTCCTTGTACTTATCGGGCAGCAGGTCGTGAAGCTCGTGGATATCAGTGCGCCACACGCAGCTGTCTCTTTTCTCCATATCTTCCATATCGTTTTCTGTGACGGAAAAGTGCAGGGCGATAAGAGGAGAGAAGGACCAGTCAAGGAGCCTTGTGGGAAGACCGTGGTGCTGGCCGAAGATCATTTGTCTCCAGACAGAGTTCTCGATGGAAGGCTCTTCCAAAACCGCATATTTAGTGAAGTTTCTGAGCATGCAGGGTTCGAGGGCTTTTTGCTTGTCCTTGCAGTTCCTGGCAAGACTCGTAGTAAGCTTAAAGGAAGCATCCGGCTGGCCGCGATAGACAAAGAGATTTCGGTTTCTCTTCAGGTCAGATCGAAATTCCTGCTCGTTAAGGAGCTCATACAGGTGGTCCATATCTTCAATGTTAACAGTCTTGATCATATGCTTCGCCTCCTTTATTTAAGAATATCACAAATTTGGTACCGAAATAACGATAAGTATTGTGGGGAGTAATTGGAAATTGGAAAAGAGATACAGGCTTTGTTTTTACGGAACGGTACAGGGCGTGGGCTTTCGGTTCACGGCCATGCACGCTGCGAATATGTACAGGCTCACAGGATACGTCAGGAACGAGTATGACGGCTCTGTGACCTGCGAAGTGCAGGGCGAAGAAGAGGCCATCGACAGGTTCGTGGCAACCATCCGTAGTGGCAGGTTCATCGACATATCAGACATAGACCGAAAGGAATTGGCATTAATCCCTGATGAAAGGTCCTTTGATGTGCGGTTTAATTAATGAACCCCGGGGACGGAGTCAAGGGCTCATTATCAGACAATAGAACCTAGGGATGAATATTTTCAGATTATGATCCCCTGACTCCGTCCCCAGAGCTCATTTTTTTTTGGTACAATATAATAAATATTCAACTATATTGGAGGAGGTATAAAAATGGGTAGTATCTTAGACGTAGCTGATATCATCAAAAAGATCAACGGCAACCAGGAGCTGATGGCGCAGATTGCGAAGGCAGATCCCAAGGAGGGCGTTGCTCTTCTGAAGAAGGCCAACATTGATGTTTCAGAGGATGACATCAAGAAGGTTCAGGCTGCTGTAGCTGATGGCAAGCTTGATCTTGGAGATATCAAGAACCTCGCCGGAGGACTGTTCAAGAAGTAAGAAGGTAAAAAGCGCCTTAGTTAGTACTAAGGTGCTTTTTCTAAAAAAAGGAAGAGTATATGAAAAAACTTGGATTCGGAACCATGAGATTACCGCGACTTAATCCTGATGATCCTGCATCTATCGATATTGAGCAGTTCAAGAAGATGGCAGATCTTTTTATGGAGCGGGGATTTACGTATTTTGACACGGCTTATCCCTACCATCAGGAGTGCTCTGAAGGAGCGGTAAAAGAGGCTGTTGTAGAGAGGTTTTCAAGGGACAGCTTTGTTCTTGCTGACAAAATGCCAATCCTGAGAGTCACCAAGACTGAGGATTATCAGATGTATTTCAATGAGCAGCTGCGTCGCTGCGGAGTCGATTATTTTGACTACTACCTGCTCCACAACCTGGGCAGGGACAGATATATCAATACCGAGAAGTTCGGCGGATTCCCGTTTATCGAGAAGCTAAAAAGAGACGGTTACGCCCGCAACATCGGATTCTCTTTTCATGATGATGCACAGACTCTTGACAGGATCCTGACTGACCACCCGGAGGTTGATTTCGTCCAGCTGCAGATCAACTACCTGGACTGGAACAGCATTGCCATCGAGTCCGGCAAGTGCTACGAAGTGGCACAAAAGCACGGCAAGAAGGTCATGGTAATGGAACCCGTAAAGGGAGGAGCGCTTGTAAAACTCCCGGATGCAGCCATCGCGAAGTTCAATGAGTTCTACGATCCCATGAACGACCCGGCCCTGACACCTGCGTCGCTGGCCATCAGATACGCAGCATCTCTCAGCGACGTGCAGATCGTCCTAAGTGGCATGAGCGACCTTGCGCAACTTGACAACAACACCACATACATGCAGGACTTTAAGCCCCTCTCCAAAGAGGAGTACAAGCTTGTGGACGATATTACAGAGATCCTTGGCAGCACCGGAACCATCCAGTGCACCAGCTGCAGATATTGCACGGAAGTCTGCCCGAAGAACATCAACATCCCCGAATATTTCGGACTCTATAACATGCACGCCGTGACCGGCAACAAGTCAAACATGTACTACGAGCGCTTCTCCATGAACCACGGCAAGGCATCTGAATGCATTAAGTGCGGCCTTTGTGAAAAGAACTGTCCTCAGCATATAGATATCAGGAGGAAACTCGAGGACTTCGCAGCATTATACGAACAAGAATGAGTCACAGGGTGACTCATTTCAGACTGTAGACAAAGAGGACTTGAGAGCACAGCTCTCAAGTCCATTTTTCTTTTCGTGTCATTCTTTTGTACAAACAAAAGATCAGAAATGTCCTTTATCAGGCCATTTCCAACCGCCATTCATGCTTGATTCTTGCT
>JAGBMP010000070.1 GCA_017634825.1 Butyrivibrio sp. | reverse complement strand
TACGGACCTCCCGGACTTGGTAAGACTACACTTGCCAGCATTATTGCCAATGAAATGGGAGTTGGCATTAAGATCACATCAGGTCCTGCCATTGAGAAACCCGGAGATATGGCTGCCATCCTCAATAATCTTAAGGAAGGCGATGTTCTCTTTGTAGATGAGATCCACAGACTTAACAGACAGGTTGAGGAAGTTCTTTATCCTGCCATGGAGGATTTCTGCATAGATATCATGATCGGCAAGGGACCTACAGCCAGATCCATAAGGCTTGATTTGCCTCACTTTACTCTTATTGGTGCAACCACCAGAGCCGGAATGCTGTCAGCACCTTTAAGAGACAGATTTGGAATGATCCATAGAATGGAGTATTACGACATAGAGGAGCTCTGCAGCATTATCCTACAGTCCGCAAGAGTTCTTGATGTCGAGGTAGATAACGCCGGCGCTATCGAGATGGCCAGAAGGAGCCGTGGAACTCCGCGTCTTGCCAACAGAGTGCTCAAGAGAGTAAGAGACTTTGCCCAGGTTAGGTTTGATGGCAAGATCACAGAGAACGTAGCAATAACAGCTCTTGACCTTATGGATGTCGACAAGATGGGCCTTGATCACACTGACAGAAATCTGCTCCTGACCATGATCAATAAGTTCTCCGGAGGACCTGTAGGCCTTGATACTCTGGCAGCTGCCATAGGAGAGGATCCGGGTACCATTGAGGACGTTTACGAGCCATTTCTTATCAAGAACGGCTTCCTTAACAGAACACCCAGAGGAAGAGTGGTAACAGAAGCTGCATATCATCATTTAGGGCTTGAAATGCCGAGTGATGCTGACATATAATTGAAATGATATTATGACTTTGAAGTCATGGTGTAAATCATTTTACGTACAGTATGAGGGAGAGATAATGGCATCCAAGACAGATACCGAAGTTTTGATCGGGGGCAAGGTTTTTACATTAAGCGGATATGAGAGTGAGGAATACCTTCAGAAGGTAGCTTCTTATATCAACAATAAGATTGCTGAATACAACAATATCGACGGCTTTAAGAGACAGCCCATCGATACTCAGAATGTTCTTCTTCAGCTCAACATCGCTGACGACTACTTCAAGTCCAAGAAGCAGATAGAGCTTATGGAAGAGCAGCTCTCCGAGAAGGAGAAAGAGCTCTATGACCTCAAGCATGAGCTTATCGCAACTCAGATCAAGCTTGAGAACACTGAGAAGAATAGCAAGAACCTTCAGACCAAGCTCGATGATTCATCCAAGAAGATCATTCAGCTTGAAACTCAGGTGAAGGGTAGCAAGAAGTAAGGATTTTAAGGCTGTCTCAGGACAGCCTTTTTTTAAGCGTATGAAAAGAGTAGAACTTCTATCACCGGCTGGTGGATATGAAACAATGGTGGGAGCATTCAACGCGGGTGCTGACGCCGTTTATCTGGGTGGATCCAAATTTGGTGCAAGAGCCTATGCTGACAATTTTGACAGGGATCAGGTTCTTGACGCTATTTCCTACGCCCATCTCCATGATAAAAAGATATATATGACGGTCAATACGCTGGTCAAGGAAAACGAGTATGGCGAGCTTTATGACTTTATGCTTCCCTATGCAGACAGAGGACTTGATGGAGTGATCGTTCAGGACCTAGGTGTAATGCGCCTTATAAGGCAGGAATTCCCAGGGATAGAGCTTCATGCCAGTACTCAGCAGACAGTGACCGGTGTATACGGTGCCAAACTTCTTAAGGAGAGAGGCTGTACCAGAGTTGTACCTGCCAGAGAGCTGAGCCTTTCTGAGATGAAGGCCATTAGAGATGAGGCTGACATCGAGGTAGAGGCATTTATTCATGGTGCAATGTGCTACTGTTATTCGGGAATATGTCTTTTCAGCAGCGTTGTTGGAGGCAGGAGCGGTAACAGAGGCAGATGCGCTCAGCCCTGCAGACTTCCGTATAGAATGAATGGCAAGTCAGGAGAGCAGTATCCACTAAGCCTTAAGGATATGAGCACGATTGCCATCATTCCTGAACTTATAGAGGCAGGAATAGACTCTTTTAAGATTGAAGGAAGAATGAAGAAACCGGAGTACTCTGCCGGTGTAACGGCTCTTTACAGGAAATATATTGATAAATATTACGAGAATCCAAAGGGTGATCACAGCGTATCCAAAGAGGATATGGAAATACTTAGAAACCTCTATCAGAGGACCGGTATCAGCGACGGATATTACCACAGACACAACGATAAATCCATGGTTACAGTAGTTTCTCCTGCCTATAATCCTACATCTGAGGAGATTCTGTCAGAGGTTCATGAGAAGTTCCTTACATCCGAGCTTAAGCTTAAGTGCGACATTTTCTGCGAGCTTAAGGTTGGTCAGGCGGCTAAGATTGCGATGTCACTGCCATTTGGTGATGATGTGATTTACGAGGAGTGCACAGGAAGCGTAGTACAGGCTGCATCCAAGAGACCTCTCGAAGAGGAGAATGTAAGAAAGCAGCTCCTTAAGCTGGGCGGAACACCTTTTGAGTGCGAGAACATCGAGATCACTATTGATGATAATGGCAGTGGAACCGGTATATTCATCGCTGTAAGTGAGCTCAACGAACTCAGAAGAACGCTTGTTGCCAAGGTGACAGACAGGCTTTACGAGATCAAAAAGAGTGCGCAGAAGATAAACTCTTATGAGAATGTAAGGCACTTTACCGACCTTGATTCATATAGCTCTGTAGCTGCCAAGAGAGGACCTTTACATGTCCTATGTAACACAAAAGAGCAGCTTGTGACTATACTTGATAGAGCTGAGAATAATACTGATATCGGAAGAATATATGTAGACAGCAATGTCTTTTTATCTGCTGAGGCAAAGGAACTATCAGCAAACATCCCGGATCTTGAGATGTTTGTAGCACTTCCTTATGTCACAAGGCAGGAAGATTTTGACGGCTGCAAGGAAGTTCAGAGAGTACTTGATAAGCTCCCGGAATCGGGATATACAGGTGTTCTTGTAAGAAATCTCGAGCAGCTGGGTTATCTATGCGATAAAGGTTTTACAGGCAAAGTTGTCTCTGATTACAGCGTATATACCTGGAACAAAGAGGCAGCAATGGAACTCTTAGACTGTAATGAGCAGGATGGATTCAGACTTGAGGAAGTAACTGTGCCCTATGAGCTTAATTTTGGCGAGGCAAGAGATATGGCAGGAGAACTCAAGAAGACTGTAGATATTCCTATATCCTACAATCTCTATGGCCATATGCCTATGATGGTAAGCGCAGGCTGTATCAAGAAGACTACCGACAGATGCAGCGGACGTATTCATGAGCTCTACACTGAGAACACCACCATTATAGACAGACTCGGCAATGTGCTGCCTGTAACCTGCAATTGCAGACATTGCTATAACGTGATCTGGAACGTCCATCCAACATCTCTTCATGGAAGAATAGGCAAGATCATGAATGAAAAGAGCTTTGATCACTACCGTATTGATTTTACTATTGAGAGTGCGAAGAGATGCGGAGAGGTTTTGGACTATTACACAGATCTGTATAACGGAGCCAATCCGGCAGATATATTTGAAAGTGGCAGCTTTACCACAGGACATTTTAAACGCGGAGCAGAATAAGAACTTAAATGGAATTATACGTAACTGAGATATCAAAATATGTCATAGATATTTTTATGCTGATCTATGTGATAGAGGCTTTCATGGCCTTTAGATACAAGACAGAGAAGAAGAGAAAAGGCTTATACATAAGGCAGATCATCTGCATGTTCGCTATGCAGATTTCCTGTTTTATCCAGATAATAGCAAGGACCGGTAAGCCTGTTTATCTCTTTTTCTTTGCGTTTCAGATAATAATCTTTGCATCGGTATTGATGCTGTTTTATGTTATCTATCCTGAGGGCAACAGGCTTCTTATCAACAACACCTGCCTTCTTCTGATGATCGGAATGATAATCCTGACAAGACTTTCCTATGATAAGGCCGTCAAGCAGTTCTTTATTGTGACTGCTTCCTTTATCATCGGCTTTTTTATTCCGGAGGTAATCCTTAGATTTGATTATCTTAAGAAACTGACCTGGATATACGCAGGAGCCGGGATTGTTGCCATAGGAGCGGTGCTTTTATATGGCGCAGTTACTAATGGTTCCAAGATATCTTTTACCCTTGCAGGAATAACATTCCAGCCATCTGAGGCAGTTAAGGTATTGTTCTTGTTCTTCATGGCAGGAGCTCTTATTGAGGCAGAGAATATCTGGCAGCTGTTTCTTGCTTCAGTCGTAGCAGCGGGACATGTGATCATTCTGGTTCTTTCAAGGGACCTCGGAAGTGCGTTGATATTCTTTGTGATATATCTGGCACTTATTTATATTTCTACTGAGAACATCGGATATCTTTTCATAGGCGTTGGTCTTGGTGCAGTAGCGAGCATGGTTGCTTACAAGCTCTTTTCCCATATAAGACTCAGAGTCCAGGCTTGGCTTGATCCCTTCGGAGATATAGAGACTTCCGGGTATCAGCTCTCGCAATCGTTGTTCGGCATTAGCAGTGGAGGCTGGTTTGGCCTTGGGCTCTATGGTGGCTCACCCAGATCAATCCCTTATGTTGAGCAGGACTTCATTTTCTCCGCAATTGCTGAGGAGATGGGGGTAATTTATGCTGTTCTCATGGCTCTTGTCTGCATCAGCACATTCTTTATGCTCATGTACGAGGGCTATTATATCAAGGATAAATATTACCGGATGGTGATTTGCGGAATAGGCGTAGCTTACATATTCCAGACGTTTCTTACTATCGGCGGAGGTGCCAAGTTCATCCCTCTTACCGGTGTAACACTGCCTCTGGTCAGCTACGGAGGAACATCTGTCCTTGTAACTATTGTGATGATCATGATAGCAGAAGGTATCTGCATGATAAGGACTGACGAGAGATTCGAAGCCATGGAGAGGCGAAAACTAAAACGCGAGCAGGAAAGAAGACAGAATGGAACAACAACAAAAGCCTAAGAAAAAGAAAATACGTTCATATCCAATACTTGTCATCTCTGCGTTTTATGCTCTGATTTTCTGTGTGATGCTGGGATATATCAGTGTTTATGCATATAACAACAGACAAGTCCTTATGAACAACAGCTACAATACCAGACAGCAGATCCTTTTAAATCAGAACCTTCGCGGATCGATACTTTCAAGAGACGGAGATGTGCTGGCTTACTCAGAGACCGATGCAAACGGTAAGGATGCTCGTGTCTATCCTTATGGAAAAGAGTTTGCTCATGTGGTAGGTTATTCGACAAACGGAAAGGCAGGAATAGAAGCTCTTGCAAACTATTACCTGATCAATACAAGTATAGATCTATCTGATAAGGTTGCATTGGATACACAGGGGAGCAAGTATCCCGGAGATATGTGCATCACAACACTTGATGTGAATCTTCAGGAAGTTGCCTACAACGCGCTTTCAGCCAGAAAGGGTGCAGTAGTTGTAACAAATCCCAAGACCGGAGAAATCCTTGCCATGGTTTCAAAGCCTGACTTTGATCCAAACACAATTCAGAGTGACTGGGAGAGCCTTCTTGCGGACAAATCACCCGATGCCAAGCTTTTAAACAGAGCAACACAGGGTATGTACCCTCCGGGATCTACCTTTAAGATCATTACAACCCTTGCATATTTAAAGCAGCATCCACAGGATTATACAAATTATAAGTTTAGCTGTAATGGAAGGTTTCAGTCTGAAGGAGAGAGCATTCAGTGCTTTCACGGAGAGGTACATGGCAGTGTGGATCTTACAAAGTCATTTGCCGAGTCATGTAATTCATCATTTGCCAACATAGGTGTAAGCCTTGATCGAAAGGTCTTTTCCGAAACAATAAACCAGCTTTTGTTCAACCAGGAGCTTCCAATAGATATCCTGTATGCAAAGAGCAGTGCCAAAGTTGACCAGAGCACAAGCGTGGGAGATGTAATGCAGCTATCTATTGGTCAGGGAGCAACTTCAGTTTCCCCTATGCACATGAATATGATCACCTGTGCAATTGCCAATGAAGGTGTTCTGATGAAGCCATTTCTGGTGGATTCAATAAAGAGTGTAGACGGGAAGACTGTTAAGAATTATGAGCCGGATTCCTATAAGAGACTAATGACAGCCCTCGAGGCTGACACAATAAAGGGCATGATGAAAGAAGTTGTCGAGTCAGGAACTGCCAGCAAATTAAAAGGCCTTTCCTACACAGCGGCAGGAAAGACCGGTTCTGCTGAATTTACCAATACTACAACTGATTCTCATGCATGGT
>JAGBMP010000012.1 GCA_017634825.1 Butyrivibrio sp. | reverse complement strand
TTTGTGCAAAATGTATAAATTCGAAAACGATTAAGTGTAAATAATAAACATATCAACAATAAACTCAAAAAATAAATGGGTGAAAATGCATAGCTTTTTTGACTAAGTGATTAGATGGGAGAGATAAATTACTTTAGTATTGTCCATAGAAAGGGGAGAGAGATATGGGAGCAAAAAATAAAAGTAGGGGAGCAGTCGCTACCGGTTCAAGCTGGAAGCATTCTCTAAAACGAGACTGGCAGTTATATCTTCTTCTGCTTATTCCACTTATTTTAGTTATAGTATTCAGCTTTGGCGCATATCCGGGTCTGAGAATGGCCTTCATGGATTACAAACCTGCCAAAGGCTATGCGGGTTCTAAATGGGTTGGCTTTGATACCTTCAGAAAGGTATTCAGGGATGCGGACTTCTCAAGAGCCCTCAGAAATTCAATAGTATTTAACTTGCTTGATCTTTTCGTTGGATTCCCGATGCCGATCATCCTGGCACTGATCCTTAACGAACTCAGGTATAAGAGATTCAAGAAGGTTTCACAGACAATCCTGTATCTTCCGCATTTCTTATCCTGGGCCATCATCGGAAGCGTGGCACTTACAATGTTCAAGCCAACCAGTGGTCTTGTAAACATCGCCATGATGAAGATGGGAATGATCACCCAGGGAATTCCGTTCCTCAATGAGAAATGGCACTGGGCAATAACGTACCTCCTCATCGGAGTGTGGCAGTCCATGGGATGGGGCACGATCCTCTACCTGGCAGCTATCACCGGTATCAGCGGAGAACAGTATGAGGCAGCCATGATCGACGGTGCAAACCGCTGGCAGAGAATGCTTCATATAACACTTCCGGGAATCAGGAGCACCATTGTAACACTGCTCATCATGAACCTGGGACGTGTAATGGGAAGTAACCTTGAGAGACTTACATCCCTTGGAAATACACAGGTAAAAGAGTTCCAGTATCAGCTGGCTGTGTACATCTTCAATAAAGGTATTGGAAATAACAAGTTCAGTATGGCTACTGCCGTCGGCCTTTTCCAATCAGTTATAGGTGTTGCACTGGTTCTTTTATCAGACAGAATAGCCAAGAAGCTTGGCGAAGACGGACTACTATAGGAGGAACTTAATCGTGGCTAAGAAAAAAGAAATAAATGCGGCAGAAGAGAGTTTCTCCGCCGGCGGAGCGCATGCTGTCAATAAATTCAGAATAAGCGACGCCATCATGATGCTTGTCATCATCCTGCTCTGTGCAACTTGCGTGCTTCCGTTCTTACACGTAGCAGCTAAATCAATTTCAGGTAACACAGCAGTAATGAGCCAGTCGGTTTACTTCCTGCCAAAGGACATCACCTTCGATGCATTCAAGCAGGTATTTGCAGACAGCTCAATGACTTACTCAATGATATTTTCAGTGATCATCACACTTGTATTTACTCTTCTTGGAATGATCGTCTGCACCTGTGCAGCGTATCCGCTTTCAAAAAAGAGACTTAAAGGGCGCGGAGTTCTGGCATTCATCCTTATGGTGCCTATGTACTTCTCAGCAGGTATCATCCCTCAGTACATCCTTTATTACCAGCTTGGAATTCTGGATACAGCCTGGGTACTGATACTTCCGCTTATCTATTCACCATACAACATGCTGATCATGAAGAACTACTTCCAGAGCACAATTCCTGACAGCTTGGAGGAATCAGCATTTTTGGATGGCGCAACAAACTTCCAGATCCTTTGGAAGATCGTGCTTCCTCTTTCAAAGCCAATCCTGGCTACACTGTCACTCTTCTATGCAGTAGGAAGATGGAATGCATACGCAGATAACATGTACTACACAAGATCTTCAGAGCTCAAGATGATCCAGTACAAACTCTATCAGCTTGTTGCATCTGCCACAGAGGCTCAGAACGCATCACTGGCAGATACCGGCGGAATCTCACAGGCAACACCTGAAGTTCTGCAGGCAGCATGCATTATGTTCGTAACTGTACCGATCATCATAATATATCCGTTCCTTCAGAAATACTTTGTACAAGGTACTATGATAGGGGCTGTGAAGGGCTAACTATGGGAAAACAATTTTGTTTAAAATAAAAGGAGGATTACTATGAAGAAGAAAGTATTATCAGCCATACTTGCAGCTAGTATGGTAATGGGGCTTGCAGCTTGTGGCAACAACGGACCTGTTCCTACAGCGTCTGATGACACACAGACTGCAACAGAAGCACCGGCAGCTGAGGCACCTGCAGCTGAGGCTACAGAGGCAACAGAGGCAGCAGCAGACGTGGTTCCCGGAATTGACGGATATGAGCCATTTGCTGATCAGGTTACTCTTAGAGTAGCTGTTTACGACAGAGGAGATAACGGAAACGGATGCTCAGACGTTGAGAACAACTACTGGACAAACTGGGTTCAGGAGAACTTCGGTGACAAGTACAACATCAAGGTTGAGTATGTAGGCATCACACGTTCAGACGTTATGACTGACTACGCTATGCTTGCTTCAACAAACACACTTCCTACTCTTTGCATGGAGTACGATTATGACAAGCTTGCTACATGGGCATCAGACGGATACCTTCAGCCCATCGATCTCGAGCAGTTCAAGACAGTTGCTCCTACATACTGGGCAAACATGGAAGAGAACGGCCTTACAGGCTACACACAGTTTGACGGTGAGGACTACATTGTTCTTGGTAAGAGACCTTACGGTAACACAAACTACACATTCGTAACATGGTATCGTAAAGACTGGCTCAAGGAAGCCGGCTATGACGGATCATATCCTGCAACAAACTCAGAGCTTCTTGAGGCTCTTGGCAAGATGGTTGAGAACGGACATCAGTATCCTATGAGCGGATCAAAGGTAGCAGGTGCAGGCGCTGACCAGAACTACTCATTCAGAGATTATCCTCAGGATGAGCTTACATGGGCAACAACAGGTGACTACCAGGTTCCTGCTCTTTCAACAGAAGCTCAGAAGAGACTTCTTAAGTGGAACAACGAGCTCTACAACGATGGTTACCTCAACCCTGAGTACTACCTCAGAAGCACAGATGATGTAAACGCTGACTTCATCAACGGTAAGGCATTCCAGTGGTCAGGTTACGTTTCATCAACAATGGATGTTCTTAATTCCTTCTACGAAGCTAACCCTGATGCAGAGCTTGGCGTAGTGGTTTGCGACAGCAAGCTTGTAAAGGATGAGACATGGGGATCAAGCAACGCATTCAGACCTAACAACATCTTCGGCGCAATGGTTGGTTTTGCTAACAATGCAACACCTGACGAGGTTAAGGCCGGTGAGATGTACCTTGAGTGGATGGCTCAGGACGAGAACCTCTTCACAATGACATGGGGTATCGAAGGTGTTAACTTCAACTATGACGAGAACGGAAATCCTGTAGCAGTTGGTGATCAGTCAGGTCTTCCTGAGCAGCAGGGTCACAACAACAACGTTGACTACTGGATGGTAGTTACAGCTTCCAAGTCATTCGGTGACATCGAGTCTGATATCAAGGCTATCAATCCTCAGGGACTTCCTCAGGACTTCTACGAGGACATCCTTGCTAACTACAAGGGACAGCTTGCACTCTATGAGGCTGGCAGCGTAAACGTAGATTGCCTCTTCGGTGGCGCTCTTGAGTCAGTAACAGAGTACGGCACATCACTCAAGGAAGAGATCTATCCTGAGTACCGCGATCAGCTTGTAATGTGCAAGCCTGATGAGTTCGATGCTCTTTATGATGAGCTTTCACAGAAGTACCTCGATGCAGGTTACCAGGAGATCATCGACGAGAGACAGGAAATGTTCGAAGCAGGCGAGACAACCAAGCTTCAGTAATACAGATATAACATAACTCCTAATTATATATAGAGCCCTCGGGAACGCCTTGTCCCCGGGGGCTCATTTTTTGAGTCACCGGGGACGTTTCAGTTTGACTCATTTTGAGTCAATGGGGACGTTTCAGTTTGACTTCTTGATGTCTTGTTGCTGCGTCTGCTTTGGGTGAAATCTGTGGCAGAATGGTAGGTTATGGCCTCCGGGACATGAGAAAATCAAGCAGAAGGGTCTTTTCCCAGCTGAAATCTGTGGCAGAATGGTGGGTTATCGTCTCCGGGACATGAGAAAATCAAGCAGAAGGGTCTATTCCCAGTTGGAATTTGTGGCAGAATGGTAGGTTATTGCCTCCGGGACATGAGAAAATCAAGCAGAAGGGTCTAATCCCAGTTGGAATTTGTGACAGAACGGTAGGTTATCGTCTCCGGGACATGAGAAAATCAAGCACAAGGGTCTATTCCCAGTTGGAATTTGTGGCAGAACGGTGGGTTATGGCCTCCGGGACATGAGAAAAGCAAGTAGAAAGGGCTTTTTCCTACAGAGATTTGTGGCAGATTGGCACGTTTTCCCCTCTTTGACATGTAAAAGGATTTTGCACAATCTGAATTTTGACCAGAGTTTATGGCAGGAAGAGGGCTACATGCTTAATTGACAGGTAAAAGAGTTTTGCACAATCCGAATTTCGCGCAAAATTTATGGCAGAAGTAGGGATACTTCGTAAATTATTTAGTTAAACGCATATTTCTCAGATTAAAAGCACACTATTCTAAAGGTGTTGCGTTTAGTCTGAGAATTCTTTTATTCTATATATCAAGACGTATTTCGAATATGGGTCTCTTGTGTTCATATGATGATCAACACATTATATGAAAGGCAGGTGAAAAAATGTCTCATATGACATTAGATGATCGTGTTTATATTCAGGAAGGTCTTGATAATAATCTTAATCCTAATCTGATATCTAAAAAGATAGGAAAATCCCATTCAACTGTAATCAGAGAAATTGAAAAGCATCGTGTATTTAAAGGAAAACGTTATGAAGGTGCAAAAGCTCCTTGTTTACACAAAGATTCCTGCATAATCTATGGACTATGTGATAAAAAATACTGTAAATCTCCTTGTAGGAACTGTCATGGTTGTGTGAATATATGCCCTGAATACTTTCCTAAACAATGTTCTAAGTTAGAAGCATCTCCTCATGTATGCAACGGCTGTCAAAAGCAGGATTCATGCACTTTTGAAAGGTATTACTATATAGCTTCATATGCTCATAACGTTTATATGGACACGCTCATATCTTCTCGTGAAGGGATAAACCAGTCTCCTGAGACTCTGCAAGATCTTGATGAGCTGGTATCTCCTCTCCTAAAGAAAGGCCAGTCCATAGCACATGTACTTGCAAATCACTCTGCAGACATCAATTGCAGCCATAGCACTATTTATCGCTATGTTAATGCCGGTGTTATTACAGCTCGTAATGGAGACCTACCAAGAAAGGTCAGATATAAGCCTCGCAAGACTGAAGATACCTATAAGTTAACCAAAGAAGAAAAGCTTGCTGTGCTTACCAGGAGTTATGAAAGATTTAAAAGATATATGGAGGAACATCCTGACACGGATGTGGTGGAAATGGATACTGTTGTGGGGCCTGTTGGTACTAAGAAAGTACTGCTTACTCTCCTGTTCAGGTCATGTAATCTCATGCTGGCTATTCTATTGAAAGAAAAGACACAGAGGGAAGTCATAATAGCCCTTAACAACCTCTGTGAGCAGCTTGGTATTGAGTTATTTAAGCAGTTGTTCCCGGTATTACTGACAGACTATACCGAAGAAAATACTATGCCGAAGTTTTTAGTTTGTGCCTGAAGATTAGCTGCTTTTCACAAAATCTTCGGCATAGTATTCACATCAATCCAGTGAGTATAGAAGCCTTTTTATTGCTGGCTTCTTCCAGATTTTACCTTCATCAGCAAAAGCTGGTGCAGCTTTGTTCATGGCTTCACTCATCATTTCCAGAGTGGCAAATGCGTAGAAACCAGATGTAGTTGACATGCTCTCGTGGCCAAGAAGCTGCATGATAAAAGGCAGTGGTACACCATTTCTATACAAATCCATTGCTTTAGTTTTACGAATCAAATGACAATGCACATCAGGTGGGACGTCGGCACAGGTTTTACGCGCCTTGTCTGCAGCTGTTTTTAATACCAGACTAATACTATCCGTAGAAAGTGGATGTGGAATCCCATCGAATCTACTATAGAATAATGGACCTTCATTCATGTCAGGATGAAATTCGTTTAAATAGTGATAGAACTAAGTCGCTGCGCGACGGCCTGCCAAGGCTGTGGCGCAGCGTTTTTCTTTTACTTAAAAAGCAGTAGATAGTGAAACTCTGATGATGTATGTTTAAGTTACCACACCAAAACTGAACATTACCAAAACCACTAC
>JAGBMP010000069.1 GCA_017634825.1 Butyrivibrio sp. | reverse complement strand
ATTGCGTTATATTATAATAACTTGTGTAAATTTATACCCAAAATAAGGGGGTTACTAGATATGGTCTGCAGTATGACTGGTTTTGGCAGAAGTGAAGTCACAGAAGGTCAGCGCAAGTATATTGTTGAGCTTAAGTCTGTTAACAACAGGTACCTTGATATTAATATAAAGATGCCCAAGAAGTTCAATGCTTTTGAGTCAGCGATAAGAGCTGAGCTCAAGAACTTCATGAAGCGTGGCAAGGTCGATGTTTTCATTAGTTATGAGGATTTTTCAGAATCAGAATCCAGAGTTAAATATAATAAGGCTATCGCTGAAGAGTATTTTAACTATTTAAAAGAGATGGCGGATGATTTCGGACTTGATAATGATGTGCGTATTTCCGTGCTATCAAGATTTCCGGAAGTATTTACTATGGAAGAAGAGGAACTTGACGAAGAAGAGGTTTGGAGCGGAATCAAGAAGGCTCTTGATGAGGCTGGCAAGCAGTTCTTGGAGTCAAGGACAAGAGAGGGCGAGTTCCTTTCTAAGGATTTAAATGCCAAGCTTGATGGTATGTTTGAGAATGTAGAATATATCACCGAGAGATCACCTGAGATCATCACTGAGTACAAGGCTAAGCTCAGAGAGAAGATTGCAGATCTCTTAGAGGACAAGCAGGTTGATGAGAACAGGCTTGCGATGGAAGTTACCATCTACGCTGACAAGGTTTGCGTTGATGAGGAGCTTACAAGGCTTAGAAGCCACATCCTTGCTACCAAGGAAGCTCTTTCTACAGGCGATGACAAGGACGGAATAGGTAGAAAGCTTGATTTCCTGGCACAGGAGATGAACAGAGAAGCCAATACAATTCTCTCCAAGTCCACAGATCTTAAGATCTCAGACAGAGGAATCGCACTTAAGACTGACATTGAGAAAGTAAGGGAGCAGATACAGAACATTGAGTAATCGCAAAGGCATAATTATAGTTGTTTCAGGATTTTCCGGTGCCGGTAAGGGCACACTTATGAAGGAGCTGACCAAGAAATACGACAACTACGCGCTTTCAGTATCAGCTACAACCAGAAACCCAAGACCCGGAGAAGTTAACGGCAGAGAATATTTCTTTGTAACAAATGAGGAGTTTGAGAAGCTCATAAACGAAAACGGCCTCATAGAACACGCAGGTTACGTAGATCATTACTACGGAACTCCTAGAAAGTTTGTAGAAGATAAGCTTTCACAGGGAATAGATGTTATACTTGAAATAGAGATTCAGGGAGCTCTTCAGATTAAAGAGCAGTATCCTGATGCGGTACTTCTATTTGTAATGCCACCATCTGTGGCAGAACTGGAAAAGAGACTTCGCGGACGCGGGACAGAAACTGAGGAAGTAATTCTTCAGAGGCTTAAAAGAGCTAAGGAAGAGTCCGTAGGAATCGAGAAGTACGACTACCTTGTTATCAATGATGACCTTGAAAAGTGCACGGAGAGGCTTCATAGTATAATAGAAGCAGCTCACGGAGCACCTTCAAGAAATCTTGATTTTATAGAAACCATCAGAGATGAGCTTAACAGGCTATAAGCCTTTAGCTTGTATATGCGGTTATTACCGCAGGAAAGGAATAAAATGATACACCCTTCTTATGTAGATCTTATGAACGTAGTAAACAAGGAAGTTGAAGAGGGCGAGCAGCCTGTAATCAATTCCAGATATTCAGTAGTTATGGCTACTGCAAAGAGAGCAAGACAGATCATTGCCGGCGACGAGCCAATGGTTAAGGTTAAAGACAAGCAGAAGCCTCTTTCAATTGCAGTAGACGAGATGAACCAGGGACAGCTTCGTATCCTTACAGATGAGGAGAAGGCAGCCCTTCTTTCAGAGAACGAAGAAACAGCCGCAGCTGAGGAGACAGCAGAGATCGAATAATATGAAAATATTTTTTGTTTCACTAGGATGCGACAAAAACAGAGTTGATACCGAGGTCATGCTTGGAATGCTCCAGGCACGCGGATACAGCTTTACAGATGATGAGGATGAAGCAGAAGCAGCAGTTGTTAACACCTGCTGCTTTATAAATGATGCCAAGCAGGAGAGTATCGACACTATACTTGAACTCTCCGAGCGCAGGAAAGATGGCAGGCTTCAGGCACTCATAGTTACAGGTTGTCTCGGCCAGAGATACCAGGATGAGATACAGAAGGAGATTCCTGAAGTAGATGCAATCCTTGGAGTAACTTCCATGGACAAGGTAGTTGATGCTATAGAAGCTACCGTTAAGAGGAACAAGCTCTTTTCCTATGAAAACTACTTCGAGGATATCGATAAGCCTGCAAAGGGCGGATACAAGCGAGTTATCACTACAGGTGGACTCTTTGATTATCTTAAGATTGCAGAAGGCTGTGATAAGCATTGCACTTACTGCATCATCCCCAAGGTTAGAGGAAGATATCGCAGTATTCCCATGGATGAGCTTCTTATTGAGGCAAAAGACCTGGCGGAGGGCGGAGTTACTGAGCTTCTCGTAGTTGCTCAGGAAACCACCATCTACGGTACAGACCTGTACGGAAGAAAGATGCTTCCGGAGCTTTTACGAAAGCTCTGTAAGATAGAGGGCTTTAAGTGGATAAGAGTACTTTACTGTTATCCTGAAGAGATTGACGATGAACTTATAAAAGTCATGAAGGAAGAGCCCAAGATATGTCATTATCTTGACATCCCCATTCAGTCAGGGTCTGACAGGATCCTTAAGCTGATGGGAAGAAGGACGAACAGCGCCGAGATAAGAGCGCTGGTTACGCACCTTAGAGAAGAGATTCCGGACATCTGCATCAGAACTACGCTGATCAGCGGATTCCCGGGAGAGACTGCCGAGGATCACAAGCAGACTGAAAAACTTGTTAGTGATCTTAGATTCGACAGATTAGGGGTATTTACCTACTCTCAGGAAGAGGACACACCGGCTGCTACAATGCCGGATCAGGTTACTGAGAGGGTAAAGAACACTCGCAGAAACAAACTTATGCGAATTCAACAGAAGATCGCATTTGAAGCTGCGGAGGACATGGTAGGAAAAACTGTAAGAGCAGTTGTGGAAGGCCGGATCACAGATGCTGATGATGACGATGGCCTTTCATACGTAGCAAGAACTTACAAGGATGCACCGGATATCGATGGATATCTTTTTATAACAGGAGTGCAGAGGGAGCTGATGACAGGGGATTATGTTGATGTCCTTATTACCGGCTCGAACGAATATGATTTGATAGGAGAGCTGAAAGATGAATTTACCAAATAAGTTAACTGTAGCAAGAGTAATTCTTATTCCGTTTTTTGTGTTTTTCCTTTTGAACGATTCTATGAACCCATATTTTAAGTGGGTTGCGCTTGCAATCTTCATTGTTGCGAGCCTTACTGACCTTCTTGACGGCAAGATTGCCAGAAAGTACAACCTTGTAACAGATTTTGGAAAATTCATGGATCCCTTAGCTGATAAGCTTCTTGTTTGCAGCGCAATGATCGGCCTTATTGAACTGGGCAGGATCGAGGCGTGGATCGTAATCGTGATCATCGCAAGAGAGTTCATCATCAGCGGATTCAGACTTATTGCGGCAGATAACGGAAGAGTTATCGCAGCAAGCTATTGGGGAAAATTTAAGACTACATTCCAAATGTTCATGGTAATCCTTATGATTGCCAATATCGGAATGACACCATTTCCGCTTATAACACAGATCATCAAGTGGATAGCTCTTGTCCTGACTATCGTTTCACTTGTGGACTACCTTATCAAGAATAAGGACGTAATGAGCGGTCCCTTTTAAGCGATTTTAGGAGTATTAATGAGTAGTAAAGAAGTAAAAGAAGAAGTTAAGATCAGATACGACGAATCAGGTCTTGACGAGAGAATTATCAGAGCAGTCACCGAGATGGGATTTGAGTACATGTCACCCATTCAGGCAGCTGCAATCCCTGTGATGATGGAGGGAGTAGACATCATCGGTCAGGCCCAGACCGGAACGGGCAAGACAGCTGCATTTGGAATACCTCTTCTTCAGAAGGTAGATCCAGACAACAAGCACCTTCAGGCAGTGGTTTTATGTCCTACAAGAGAGCTTGCGATGCAGGCAGCTGATGATATCAGAGATTTTGCCAAGTTTATGTCCGGAGTCAAAGTGCTTCCGGTATATGGCGGACAGGATATTTCAAGACAGATAAAGGCACTTTCTGCAGGTGTTCAGATAGTAGTCGGAACTCCGGGACGTGTCATGGACCATATGAGAAGGCATACCATGAAGATGAAGGATGTCAGAGTACTCGTACTTGATGAGGCAGACGAGATGCTCGACATGGGCTTTAGAGATGACATTGAGACCATCCTTCAGGGAATGCCGGAGGAGCGCCAGACAGCTCTTTTCTCAGCAACAATGCCAAAGCCCATCCTCGAGATCACCAAGAAGTATCAGAAAGAGGATGCTAAGTTCATCAAGATGACTCCCAAAGAAATAACCGTGGCAGCCATCGAACAGGCATATTACAGAGTTCCTCAGAAGATGAAGGAAGAGGTGCTCACAAGGCTCATGGATTACTATAATCCTGCAAGAAGCCTTATTTTCTGCAACACAAAGAGAATGGTAGATCAGCTCTCTGAGAGCCTTAAGGGCAAGGGATATCTGTGTGACGGACTCCACGGAGATCTTTCTCAGAACCAGCGCGATACCGTAATGAATCTCTTCAGAAGTGGCAGGATCAACATCCTCATAGCTACAGATGTGGCTGCGAGAGGAATTGATGTAAGCGGAGTTGAGGCAGTATTTAACTTCGATATTCCCGAGGATATTGAGTATTACGTTCACAGAATCGGACGTACCGGAAGAGCAGGTAAGAGCGGAAAGAGCTTTACCCTCGTCGGCGGTAGAGAGATGTATAAGCTTCGCGAGATCGAGAAGATCTGCCACACAACCATCGAGGAGAGACGAGTTCCCGGAGCAAAAGAGATTACTAGGGCCAAGTCTCAAAAGGTCTTTGCCGAAGTTATCGATATCATTGAGAATGATGACATCACTCAGGTTCTTGAGTATGTAAAGAGCAAGGTTGATGAGGGCGAGTACACAGCTGAGCAGCTTGCTGCCGGATACATGAAGCTCAAGATGGGCGCTGATATTAAGGACATAGTTCTTTTTGAAAAGAAAGAATCCAAGCGCGACAGATACAGAAGAACCGGTGAGAGACTCAAGAGGCGCGAGGACGAAGACGGAAGGCGCAGAAGATCTGATGATGAAAAGAGATCTTCACGTGGCAGACGTTCCGATAAGAAGGACAGATTTGAGAAGACTGAAAAGAGGTTCGAGAAGAAGTCAGATAAGAAGAGCGTTTCCGGAAGACCTACAAGAAAATCAGAGAAGAGACCTGAGAGAGTAGTTGAGAAAAAGCCCGAGAACAAGCTCGACATTGGCGATCTTAATGAACTCAAGGATATTTACAAGAAGAAAGAGAGCAGGTCAGCTGATAAAACTCGCAGACCTTTAAACGACAGACCTGCAAGAAAGCGTTCATCAGATGCATTCGAAAATGTAGGACGTATCAACATTAAGGGCGAGGGCTCAACCAAGGCCTGGTATGTCGGACAGGACGAAGACACCATGAAACTGTCAAAGTCCAAAAAGAAGTCTGTAAAAGCTCAGAACAAAAAGAGGAGCCTTGATTATCTTCAGGATATGAGCGATCTTGTAATGGAGAGCTTCGGAAAAAGGAAGAACAGGGAGAACGGGGATAAGAAATGACAAATACTGGGGGGCGTAATTTAAACCGTGTAAGAGCTAAAGTCTTTAATATGGTCAGTACCGGTGTTGTTGATCAGCCAATCAACAAACTTTACGACATCCTGAGTATTGTTGCCCTGATACTCAATCTTTTTGCGGCTTTCGCAATAACATTTGATTATATGGAGGAGCACTATAAAGGGCTCCTCCTTGCTATTGAAGCAGTAACAACATTTTTCTTTGCTATTGATTACGTGCTTCGTCTTTTTACAGCAAAAGAGCTGTATCCAAAACTTTCAGAAAAAGATTCGGTAATAAAATATATCTTTTCCTTCGCAGGTCTGGTAGATCTTTTATCTTTCCTGCCATATTACCTGCCTGTATTCTTCCCTGCAGGAACCACAGTGTTCAGGCTCTTTAGAGTGGCAAGAATACTAAGGCTCTTTAGGATCAACTCCTATTATGACCAGCTGAATGTTATCACAGAAGTCCTTTCATCCAAGAAGCAGCAGCTCACAGCGTCAGTATTTATCATTCTGATCCTTATGATGGCTTCCAGCCTTTGCATGTACAGTGTTGAGCACGATGCTCAGCCCGAGGTGTTCCAGAATGCTTTTTCCGGAATTTGGTGGTCGGTATCTACGCTTCTTACCGTCGGATATGGTGATATCTATCCTGTTACCATAGTAGGTAAGATGCTTGGAATCCTCATAAGCTTTTTAGGCGTTGGAATGGTAGCTATACCTACCGGTATCATAAGTGCCGGATTCGTTGAGCAGTATCAGAAGCTCAAGGCAGTTGGACAGTTTGCAGAGGAAGAAAATATTCACTTTATCAGGATCAAGCTTGGTGAAGATGATTCATGGAATGGAAAAAGAATCTCTGAGATCGGTTTTCCTAAGGACATGATAGTTGTTTCCATCCAGAGAGAGAATGATACCATAATTCCAAGAGGAGATGTTGTCCTTAGGGAAGGAGACGTCGTTGCACTCTGTGCCGAGAAGGCAAAAGACCTCCAGCCTATTGAGCTTAGAGAGATCACCATAAACGAAGGCCATTCCTGGAATGGCGTTGCAATTAAAGACCTTGATATTTCAAGGCAGAGTCACATCTTCCTTATCAGGAGAAACGGACAGGCGATCATTCCTCGTGGCAATGTTGTCATAAATGCCGGAGACGTTATTCTTTTGCAGGATAAGTATAAGAGAGTGATAATCTAAATTGTGACAAATGTGTCACGTACCAGCGATAATTATTTGAGGTAGAACCGTGAGCGAGAATATTTTAAAGAACTTACAGGATATAGAATTAAAGAAGAAAGTTTTAAAAGATACAGAGCTCTTTGTGCTTGACATGGATGGCACTTTTTATCTGGGAGATGAAATCCTGGACGGAGCTTTGGATTTCCTTGAGTCTGTTAAAAGAGCCGGTAAGAGATATATCTTTTTTACAAACAACTCATCAGTGTCATCAGAGAACTATATTGAGAAACTAAAAAAGATGAACTGTCACATTTCCAGGGACATGATCATGACCAGTGGAGATGTGATGATCAGATTTTTAAAGAGTAAGTACCCTGACAAGAGTGTATACCTGCTTGGAACACCTGAGCTGGAAAAGAGCTTTAGAGAGGCAGGGATAAATCTCTTTGAGTCAGAGCGAGATGAAAAGGCAGCTATGAGCCATGCAATCTGTGAGAATATACCGGACATTGTGGTTGTAGCCTTTGATAAGACTTTAAATTATGAGAAGCTTTCAAACGCCTGCGTTTATATCATGAAGGGTGCTAAATTCCTGGCAACACACCTGGACATTAACTGCCCTGTGAAAGAAGGTTTTATTCCCGACTGCGGAGCAATGTGCGCTGCAATTGAGCTCTCAACCAAGGTAAGTCCCAAGTTTGTCGGAAAGCCCTTTAAAGAGACTGTAGATATGGTTGTTGATGCGACAGGAGTGGATGCTTCAAAGATTTCTTTTGTCGGAGACCGCATATATACTGATGTTGCTACAGGAGTTAACAACGGAGCCATGGGAGTTTTGGTACTGACGGGAGAGTGCAAACTAAGTGAGGTTCCGGATTCAGACGTACAGCCTGACGTGATTTTTGACTCCATTAAGGAGATGGGAGAACTCCTTGATTAAAGCAAACAAATGTTCTATAATGATCTTTAGAAAATCAGTTTGTGGGGGAAATTCCTGTGATTGCTTATGTTAACGGCATTTTAGAGAGTATTGAAGAGGGACTTGCCATAGTCGATGTTGGCGGAGTCGGGATGAATGTATTTATCTCAGGCTCAACAATGGACAGAATGCCCGGAATCGGCGAGGCTGTCAAGCTCTATACATATACATCGGTAAAAGAGGACTCTTTTACTTTGTACGGATTTCTATCAAGGGATGAGCTCTCCTTATTCAAGATGCTTATCTCTGTCAACGGAATAGGTCCCAAGGGAGGCCTTTCCATTCTGTCGGTCATGACACCGGATGATCTCAGATTTGCAATAATGGCGGGAGATGCAGGAACTATCTCCAAGGCTCCGGGAGTCGGCAAGAAGACTGCCGAGAGGATAACTCTTGAACTTCGTGACAAGATCAAGGCTACGGGGGATGATATGCTTCGCAGCTCATCTGCCGTTACACTTGATGATCTTACAGGCGAGGCTTCATCAGCAAGAGATGAGGCAGTTGCTGCACTTGTGGCTCTTGGCTACAACTCATCCGATGCAATGAAGGCTGTCAGGAAAGTTCTTGCTGAGAATGACTCTGCATCCGGTGATACTGAGATGCTGCTTAAACTCGCGCTTAAGGAGATGTTCTGATGGAGAAGCGTAAGATTGTAACTACTGCCAGAGGGATGGATGCGGAATTTGGTCCTGAAGATGTCAAGATTGAAGGCTCCCTTCGCCCCAAAACTTTAGATAACTACATAGGTCAGAAGAAGATAAAAGAGAGCCTTAAGATTTACATCGAGGCTGCCAAGGGAAGAGGCGAGAGCCTTGATCACTTGCTTTTCTACGGACCTCCCGGACTTGGTAAGACTACACTTGCCAGCATCATTGCCAATGAAATGGGAGTTGGCATTAAGATCACATCAGGCCCTGCTATTGAGAAGCCAGGAGATATGGCTGCCATCCTCAATAATCTCAAGGAAGGCGACGTTCTCTTTGTAGATGAGATCCACAGACTTAACAGACAGGTAGAGGAAGTTCTTTATCCAGCCATGGAGGATTTCTGCATAGATATCATGATCGGAAAGGGACCTACAGCCAGATCCATAAGACTTGACCTGCCTCACTTTACGCTTATTGGTGCAACCACCAGAGCCGGAATGCTGTCAGCACCTTTAAGAGACAGATTTGGAATGATCCACAGAATGGAGTATTACGACATAGAGGAACTCTGTAGCATTATCCTTCAGTCCGCAAGAGTTCTTGATGTCGAGGTAGATAACGCCGGCGCTATCGAGATGGCCAGAAGGAGCCGTGGAACTCCGCGTCTTGCCAACAGAGTGCTCAAGAGAGT
>JAGBMP010000011.1 GCA_017634825.1 Butyrivibrio sp. | reverse complement strand
TTACGGTATTAGTCAGAAAGAGGCCAAAGAACTGGTAAAAGGGATATCAGAGGTAGTTAGAGATAACTGGCAGAGCCTTGCCCAAAAACAGAAGATAGGTAGGCCAGAGATTGAACGAATGAAAGGTGTCTTTAACAAGACTTAAAAGGTTCATATAGAAAAAGCTTATCGCCGACCATAACTTATATGAATTGGAAAAAGCGGCCACAAAGCCATAACATTGTCTCATCAGGAAATGTTAGGAGGAAACATTGTTATGGAAATCAATGCACTTGAAATTGGAGCACTTGTAGCGGCTCTTGTACTATTCGGAGTTTTGTACTTTCTCAAGAGGAAGGATGTGGATTTCGGGATCAGAACACTTGTAGCTACAGCCTTTGGTGTGATCCTTGGTTTGATCTTTAAAGAGAACTACAAGTATGTAGCAGCATTTGGAACAGTATATGTAAATGCGCTTCAGGCATTCGTAGTACCGCTTCTTTTGTTCAGTGTAATATCAAGCATCACAAACCTTGGTAATCAGGTTAAGCTTCATAAGGTAGGACTTAAGTCAGTTCTGTTCCTGCTTCTTAACACACTTACAGCAGCGGTTATCACTCTTGTAGCAGCACTTTCACTGGGACTTGGAAAAGGATTTGCTTACACCATCGAGGCTGCTGAGGCAAAAGAGGTGCCAACAGCAATTGAGGCGATCTTAGCTCTTTTCCCAAAGAACCTTGTAAATGAGTGGGGCAGCAACACAGTAGTACCAATCCTGGTATTTGGTCTTGTAATCGCCCTTGCATATAACAAGGTAGCTAAGACGGATGAGTCAGTTAAGCCTTTTAAGGCTTTTGTAGACGCAGCAAATACAGTACTCGGCAAAGCAGTAAGTTTTATAGTATCTTTCACACCATATGCAGTAACAGCACTTATCGCAAGAGCAGTAGGACGCAGCAAGCTTGAAGATCTTCTTCCACTTCTCTCAGTACTTGTGGTAGCTTATGTACTTGCAGCAATCCAGCTCTTTGGCGTAGAGAGCATCCTTGTAGCAACAATTGCCAAGCTCAACCCTATCACTTTCCTTAAGAAGATTGCTCCTGCAGGAATCGTTGCATTCACATCACAGAGCAGTGTTGGAACACTTCCTGTAACAGTAAGCAAGCTTAAAGAGGACATCGGAGTTGATGGTGATGTAGCAGCATTTACAGCAGGACTTGGAGCAAACCTTGGAATGCCTGGATGCGCAGGAATCTGGCCGGTACTTCTTGCAGTATTTACCATCAACCAGCAGGGTATCAGCTATTCAGCAGGTCAGTACGTGCTTCTTATCGCACTTACACTTCTTGTTTCAATCGGAACAGTAGGTGTTCCTGGAACAGCTACAATTACAGCTACAGCTCTTTTCACAGCAGCAGGACTTCCTGTTGAGATGATAGTTCTTTTCTCACCTATCTCATCTATTGTAGATATGGCAAGAACAGCAACTAACGTAGTAGGTGCAGCCACTGCAACAGTTCTTACAGCTGAGACAGAAGGACTTCTTGATCACGAGGTATACAACAGCAAAGTTGTTGAAAAGGGCCAGGAGCCTAAGGAAGAGACAGCAGCGTGATCGCAGTTTGTGTGAAATACAAGAACTAGAAATACGATAATACAAAAATTTGGCAGGGCAATCATTATTCTAGTAAAAGAATTGTGATTGTTCTGCTTTTCTGTTCGGCAATTTTAATGTAGAATACTAGCAAAAAAATTAGGAACAGGGAACATGAAAGAAATATCATTAGAAGAACTCAATCAGTTAAATAGAGATGATTATGAACTTATTGACATAAGAGATGAAGGCCCCAGAACCTATGGAATGATGCCTGGAGCTATAGCAATCCCATTAGAATCAGATTTTGAGCAGTCGGTTGAAATGATATCTGAAATACCCGCAGATAAGAAGCTTATTTTTTACTGCGATTTTGGCCGAAAGACCGCCGTTCTTGATGAAGGTGGACCATTGGAGGGCAGGGACTGCTACAGCCTTCAGGGAGGCTATACAGGCTATATCTGCGCACAGATCTCTGATATGGGTAATCTTGAGGAGCGCAGGAAAAAGGCGGAGCTTAGCATCAGAAAGAAGTTTCATAAGACGCTCTTTTCCCCATTTGCAAAGGCCTGCAAGATGTACCATCTCATAGAGGAGGGGGACAACATTGCAGTATGCATTTCAGGTGGAAAAGATTCAATGCTCATGGCCAAGCTTTTTCAGGAGATACAAAAGCACAGGCAGTGTAATTTTGAGCTGACTTTCCTGGTAATGGATCCAGGGTACAATTCGGATAACAGGGCACTTATTGAAAGCAACGCAAAAGCGCTTGGCATTCCAGTCACTATTTTTGAAAGTGACATTTTTGATGCGGTGGACGCTATCGAAAAGAGCCCTTGTTATATATGTGCAAGAATGAGAAGAGGGTATCTGTACAGCAAAGCCAAAGAGCTTGGATGTAACAAGATAGCTCTTGGTCACCACTACGACGATGTCATCGAGACGATCCTTATGGGAATGCTCCATGGTGGCCAGTTCCAGACCATGATGCCCAAACTTCACAGCACAAACTTTGAGGGAATGGAGCTTATAAGGCCCCTTTATTTTGTGAGGGAAAAAGATATATGTGCGTGGCGTGACTATAACGACCTGCATTTCTTGCAGTGCGCATGTCACTTCACAGAGACTTGTTCAACCTGTCACGAGGATGGAACCACATCTTCCAAGAGGCTTGAGACCAAGAAACTCATCGCTCAGCTTAAGGAGAGCAATCCCTACGTTGAATCTAATATTTTCAAAAGCGTAGAGAACGTAAACTTAAACAGCGTCATCGAATACAAGCAGGATGGCGTAAGACACAACTTTTTAGACAATTATTGATCTTTAAGGGAGTACCAGTAGTCGATAACTGGGCCCATATGCTTGTAGTTCTTTTTGGTAGCCAGGTCTGGTTTCTGGGAAAAGATTGACTCTATGCCGGCAACTGCGCTGGTTCCCAGGCTGTCGAAGGCTGAAGACTTATTTTTTGAATAATAAAACCTGAAACTCTTAGAGAGGTCAGAAGTAGCATCCTCAGAGTTGTCATATCTGACGGCAAGCTCATAGGCCTCTCTGGTGCAGGTTTTCATGGTATCGAAATCTCCAAGGCAGGACAGCCACCAGGCTTTCAAGATGAGAAGGATGGTGCCAAGCTTGTGAAAATAGCCAACAGAGTCCTGCTTTGAGTATTGGTTTGATATCGTGATCCCAAAATCTGCCAGTTCAATGGCCTTTTCAATATCTTTCTTTTTCCCGGTGGAAGCCATGGCTAGTGAAACGTTCATCACAAGCTGATAGATTGTGGAAAAACATCTCAAAAAAGCAGTTGATCCCACATCAAGGCAGTCATCTCTTTTCCCCGTATCAAGCAGAATCTTGGTAATTGTTGCATCGTTGCAGCCGTTATAATTGATGTTCTTAAGCTCACTTAGGGCTTTTTCAGGGTCTTTTTCTCTGTGGAGCTCAGCTATGTAGATCCGGATGGTGTATTCTGTGATCTCAGGGTCTGTGTTCTGGGACAGATACTCCATTGACTTGTTCATCAGGTCAATTGCGGATTCCCGATCTTTTTCATTATCTTCCTCTATGTATTTGTAGAAATAAAGTCTGGCACATCTAAAGAGTATCTTGAAGGTGTGAGGGTAGCGTGCAAGGGCAGCATTGGCTTCTGAAACTGCCTCTTCGAACCTGTGCTGATCGCAGAGGTCATCTATCTTTTGGTCCAGAGCGTCTATGTTTTTGGACGACTTGTCATAGCCAAGAAGCTCATCCATGGAAATGTTATAGAGGTTGGCAAGATCCATGAGAGTAGTGATATCAGGAATGTTGTTGCCATTTTCCCATTTTGAGACAGCGCCGATGGTGACGCCCATGGCCTCAGCCAGCTCCTCCTGGGTCAGCCCCATGTCTTTTCTGTAGCGTTTGATGTTATCTGATACCTTAAGCTGCATGTAAGTTTATCCTTCCCCTATCACATAAGGCCTCTTCTGATCGGATTGTTGAAGGCCTCCATGTTTACTGTGCTTGTGCTGCCTGCTCTTCCAAATCTCTCGATCTTGTCGATGATGTTTGAAAAGAGAAATCCTCTGAATTCGCTGTTGTTGGTGATGTCACTGTACTTTAATCCTTTAGCCATTTTTATGCCCTCCGTCTGTGTTTGTTTGTGTTTCTTTATGGCTTAATTGTACAGTTGAACTAAACTGATTATAACACACTGTTTGTACAGTAAATAAAGAAAAAACTTTCCAATATGGAAAGTTTTCCTTTGCCGAGTTATTTACTTCAGAGCTACTCCGTTTACGTAAAGTGTGTAGCCGTTTGTGTTTATGCTGGATGCGTCGCCGTCAAATGAGGAAATATAGGTATCTGCGGTGAGGGTCCAGGTACTGCTCTTATCTATAGAAACGCTGACAGTTCCTACTTCAGTTGATACTGTGCCGCCCTTGGCATTTTTAATGCTTCCGCTAATAGATCCGGTAAACTCAGATCCGTCAGAGATATTGAGGGTGAGCTCAGAATCACTGCCAACGAGGATTGTTCCATCAAGTGTCTGGTTAGAGGCGTTAAGAGTTGCCTTGTTGGTATCGCCTGTCCAGCCATCAGCACATACTGAAATGAGGATGTTTTCTGAGTCTTTGTTGGTGATCTTAACGTTGTTTAGGTTGATTACTGCGGATGTGTTGGTTACATGGAAGACATGGCCGTTTTTGCTGGTGAGACTTCCGCCTGTCATGGTAAATGTTGAGGTTCCGCTGTCTGCATCTCCGGACATTGACTGATAGATCATGATACTGTCGTAGAAGGTGGCATTGCCGTTGGTGTCTGTGTTGTTGGCAGTCAGATCGCAGTCGTTTAATGTGATTGAATTGATACCCTCAATGCATACGCCCTCTGAGAGGTTTGATGTAAGGGTGGCGTTTGAAACCGTAATATCTGCTGTTGAGTAAATTGCAGGAGAACCAAGGCCATTAGTTGTGTAGCTCCCGCCGTCAACTGTAACTGTTCCGCCTCCTCTGTCTGTTCTGATAGCGGCTGAAGATCTTCCGCTGGTCTCGATATCAAGGTCATAGGCCTCAGTTATACCACCACCGGTTGTCATGATACCGCCGGAACCATCGCCTGTTGTGGTGATCTTTGAGTCAGAGATGATGACCTTTGTTCCATCGCCTGATGCTCCGTTCTGGCCGCCGTTACCGCCGTATGAAAATACGCCGTTGGCTCCGTCTGCATCAGAGGTGATGGTTGCGCCGGAAATTGTTGTGGTGGATCCGTCTTTCACAAGGACAGCTGCATTAAGTCCATAGAAATTGCAGTTGTCGCCGCCGTCTGAGTCTCCGGTCTTTGAAACAATAGCATCTGTTATCGAAACAGCTTCTGAAGTGCTGACAAGAAGCGCACTTTCATCTGCTGTAGTGCTTTTATAAGTTTGTCCGGTCTGGGAATCCGCAGATGTGATGGTGGTTGACGCAGTGTAGTCGATGTCTGCGCTGCTGCTCCCACCGCCAAATCCGCCACCGGGAGGATTGCCAGGTGCATTGCCGTCAGGTGGGTTGCCAGGATTTTCGCCGTTTGGTGCGCCTCCATCAGGAGG
>JAGBMP010000001.1 GCA_017634825.1 Butyrivibrio sp. | reverse complement strand
GGCAAGCTCTTTAGAATGTTTCTTTTCCAGAATGACTGGAAGGTTCTCCCAATGGCTGCAGTCATTGCAGGACTGGTTTCATTTACCGTGGGTAAGAATCTGTTTAAGACCATGGAAGGAACACTGATGGGCACTTTTGCTCTGTCGTGTATCTGTATCTGGAACGGATTTTTTAACTCAATACAGGTTATCTGCCGTGAGAGAGCAATTGTAAAAAGAGAGCACAGAGCGGGACTTCACATGACATCTTATGTGGCTGCTCACATGATCTACCAGGCGTTTTTGTGTATTCTGCAGGTGATCATAACAATCGGCGTATGCCTGCTCATGAAGGTTCAATTTCCGGAGGGCAGCCTTATTACTCCTTGGCCTATAGTGGATTTTGGATTGTCACTTTTCCTTATAACTTATTGCGCAGATATGCTGGCGCTTCTTATCTCTGCATTTGCAAAGACTACGACAACAGCCATGACTATAATGCCGTTTCTTCTGATTGTACAGCTCCTGTTTTCCGGCGCTTTCTTTTCTCTTCCGGAGGAGGCAATGCCCCTTACCAACCTTACTGCCACAAAGTGGGGGCTTACAGCTCTCTGTGCCCAGGGTGATTACAACTCAAAGCCAATGGTAAGTGTATGGAACAATGCTCTCAAGATGAAAGATGTCGAAGTTGAAGGAGAAAAACCTCTTTTAGTCTTGTTTAGACAGATAGAAGATAATAATATGAGAGATGACATACTTATGAAGACCGGAGAGCTCAACCAGAACCACGACTATGACTTTGATCCGAGGATTGTGGCTAAATGTTGGGGATGGCTGATCATGTGGACCATCGTTTATGTGATAATCACAGTGCTCTTACTGGAAATGATCGACTTGGATAAGAGGTAGAAGACTATGATAAAGTACAACATCAAAAATGACATTTACAACCTGACAGTTTCAGACCACGGCGCTGAGATTACCTCTCTTTTAAAAAACGGGAAGGAGCTTATGTGGAATGCTGATCCTGCATTTTGGGGCAGAACATCACCTGTATTGTTCCCTCAGGTAGGAGCAGTCTGGGAAAAGAAATTTCGTCATGATGGAAAGACCTATGAGATGGGACAGCACGGCTTTGCAAGAGACATGGATTTTAAGATGATCTCTCAGACAAGTGATGAGCTGGTGTTTGAGCTTAGGGACAATGAGGAGACCCTGGCGAAATATCCTTTTTCTTTCGTGTTAAGACTGGGATATAAGATAACTGATGATGGAGTAGAAGTTATCTGGGAGGTTGAGAATCCTTCTGATAGCGATATGTTCTTCTCAATCGGAGGTCATCCGGCATTTAACTGCGACCTTAATAAGGACAAGCTACTGTTTATGAACAAGGGGAATAAGGTATCGGGTAATCTTGTTTCTGATGTAATAATGCTTGATGGAAGCGGATGTCTTTCGGATAAGACAAAAGAGGTTGTGCTTGAGGAAGGAGTGCTTGCACTTAAGCCCGAACTTTTTGATGAGGATGCTCTGGTTATTGAGAACAGACAGGCTGATTCAGTTGCTATTATTTCTGCAGACGGAGAGACCTTGCTTACTGTATCTTTCGATGCTCCTCTGTTCGGCGTGTGGTCACCTGATCATAAGAATGCACCGTTTGTGTGCATAGAGCCCTGGTACGGAAGGTGCGACAGAGCAGGTTTTGCAGGAGACCTCAGTGAAAGAGAGTATGGCAATAAGCTGGGAGCAGGAGAGAAGTTTAGAGTATCTTACACAATTGCCTGATATGATGCCCGAATATTGAATGATCAGCAGCGGTGGATTTATATGATCCATCGCTGTTTTATATTGTTTTATAGTTTGAACGAGAGAATTATAGTGGATTATAGTATATTATATGGAATTATATTAATTTATGTGATATTATAGTTTTGGTAATGACTTTATATGATTTTATATTGTTTGAGATACTACGGAGGTTTGTATGACTGAGAGAAACCCTTATGCCATCAGCTTTGGAAGAATACCAACACAGTATATTAGCAGAGATATCATCATTGATGAGATCGTCAGTGCATTCAACAGTGATATTGCTGAAGAGCAGGCATTTAAGATAACGGGAATACGAGGAACAGGTAAGACCGTTACACTTACTGCAATAGAAAAAGAACTTTCCAATGACCGCGAATGGATCATTGTAAACTTAAAGCCAGGAGCAGAGATCACTAATGATCTTGTGGCTAAGCTATATACGGAAGTGCCGTTTATTACATCTTATGTAGATGCGAATTTGAATCTTTCAGCCTTCGGAATAGGTCTTAATCTAAAAAAGAAAAGTCCCGCAGCCAGTCTTGATCTGGTTTTGGAAGAACTTCTCACTGTTATAAAAAAAGAAAAGAAGAGGGTACTTGTCACAATAGATGAGGTAAGAAAGACAGATTCTCTTGTGGATTTTATTCAGGAATATCAGATACTGATAAGGAAAGATATTCCGATCTATCTTCTGGTAGCCGGCCTTTATGAGGATATTGAAGATATTGAGAACACGGATGGACTAACCTTTTTCCTCAGGTCAACCAAGTATGAGATGACTCCTCTTAATATTGGAGTTATAAAAGAAGACTATAAGCTCACAATGGGACTTTCAGATGAGGTTGCCTATAACCTTGCTGTGATGACCAAGGGATATGCTTTTGCATATCAGGCTTTTGGAAAATACATGTGGGAGTCAAAGGGAAAAGAAATCACTCCTATGGTCCTTGCTAAGGTTGATGATGCTCTTGCACAGAAGGTGTATGACAAGATCTGGAGCGAGCTGCCACCTAAGGATAAGTGGTATTTGGGCTTCATTGTTCAGAAGGATTCAATGGATGCCTCAGAACTTTTGGAGATAACCAAAAAAAGCCACAGTGACTGGAGCGAACCAAGGAAACGCCTCATAGAAAAAGGCGTTATAGATGGCTCCATACGTGGAAAGATCGTGCTTCGCCTTCCCAGATTTAAGGAATACGTAAATAGTAAGCAGTATTAAATCTGCTCGTTCTGTCCTATGGGAACCATGACTCAGGGAATCTGTAAGATCAAGGCAAAAAAAGGAGAATGAAATATGACTTTAGAAGAAAGAGCTGCAAAAGCAGTAGATATGAAAAACTCCGGAATGTATAACTGTGCTCAGTCAGTAACTGTGGCACTTGCTGATGAGACGGGGCTTTCTGAGGAACAGCTCAGGCAGATATCTGCAGGATTCTGCGCAGGTATGGGTAATCTTGAAGCAACCTGTGGAGCACTTATCGGTGCCGGAATGATAGCAGGACTTAAGACCGAAGGAAGAGGAACTCTTGGAATTACAAGGCAGATCCAGGAAGAGTTCAATAACAGATGCGGAGCAATAAAGTGTAAGGACTTGAAAACCGTTACAGATGGTAAGCCTCTTTGCCCTTGCGAGGAGTGCGTTAGAAATGCTGTTATGATCTACGGTGAAGTGCTGGGACTTAGCTGATGACAGAAGCTTTGATGTAAAAAATAAGGGAAGAAAGAAACCTTCATGGATCTTTCTTCCCCGTTTTTTATTTTGAATATATACGGTATTTAGAATATAATTGTATATAGGGATTACTTCAAAGATACGAGTCACTATTGCTTGGAGCCTTTAGGAGATGAAGTCTATGAAAAAAAGGAAGACTCTGTGGACTGTTATTTTTGTTGCTGTATGTGTGTGTATGAATTTAGGAGGGAAGTTCTTTGCAACATGGCTTGAACTTCCACTCTGGGCAGATTCTTTTGGGACAGTTCTTTGTGCCTATGCCCTGGGACCCATTTGTGGAGCAATAGTTGGGGTTACCGGAAACCTGGCATACGCAGTGATAAACCCTGTTTCAATAATGTACTCAATTACCAGTATAGCTCTGGGAATCATAGTTGGATTTGCTGCCGGCAAAAACTGGTTTGATCATCTCTACGGTTTTATGAAAGCCGCTTCTTTGGTTGTTGTTACAGCCCTCGTTGTTTCAGTTCCCGTAAATATGATATTTGCAGAAGGCCTTACCGGAAATAAATGGGGAGACGGAGTTATTTACTACCTTCTTGAAAGAGAATGGCCGCCTTTCTTGTGCGCTGTTCTTGGACAGCTTGCTCTGGAATTTGTTGACAAGGTTATTACCGTGGGTGTGGTATTTATCATAGTTCTTTTAAAACGCCTCAAGGATAATCAGGAGGGGATTGATGCTGTAAGGAAGGGTACAACAGGAGTAGCATTGATACTGTGTCTGTCTGTATGCATGTATGTGCCATCCAGGGCAGAGGATGATATCGCAGAAACAACTGTGGATTATAACGATTATGTTCAGAGCATTTACAGCAGTAACAATGGACTTCCCTGTGGTGAGGCCAATGATATAGCCCAGACCAATGACGGAGTTCTGTGGATCGGTACCTACGCAGGACTATACAGGTACAATGGCAGGGAGTTCAGGTGGATTGATAATTACGAATCAGTTAAAAATGTAAACTGCCTCTACGTGGATGAAGAGGGAAGGCTCTGGATAGGAACCAATGATAACGGTTTGTCCATAGTTATAAGGGAGAAGGTTGTAAATGTCCTTGATCAGTCTACGGGACTTCTGTCCAATTCGGTCAGGAGTATAGTCCGTGCCACTGATGGCTATTACTACGTGGGAACCACAGGAAGCATGCAGATACTGATGATGAATAACGGACTTAAAGCTACAAACACCCTTCCAGAGGTTAATTATGCTGACAGCATCGCAGCCGATGATGAAGGACATGTGGCTGCCATTTCATCAGACGGAACACTTTATCTTTTAAAGGGTGGTAATATTTTAAATTCCATAAGGCTTAGTAACGAAGGTGAGGAGTTTAACTGCTGCAGTTTTGCTCCCAACGGAACACTGATGGTTGGTACCTCCACAAGCAATATTTACAATTACAGGATCACCGGAGGAAACTTTAAAAAGATCAGGGTAACCACCTGCGAGGGAGCGAGCAATATCAATGACATAACTTTTTTGGAAGACGGCACCATGTTTGTATCCTCCGATGGCGGAGTTTCTTACTCAGATATTCACGGGTTCCATAGGCTTAATACCAATGACTTCAATAACTCCATCGATAACATGTTATGCGATTATCAGGGCAATCTTTGGTTTACTTCATCAAGGCTTGGCCTGCTTCGCCTGGCAAAATCCCCCTTCAGGGATGTCTACGGCGCCATAGGCATGGAGAGAAATGTCGTAAACTCAATTGTATCCTGGCAGCGTTGCTATTATATCGGAACAGATAAGGGGCTTGATATAGTAGATAAGGGATGCCATAACGAGATAGAAAATGAACTGACAGCTGAGCTTGAGGGTAAGAGAATTCGCTGTATGTATGTGGATACCCAGAACCATCTCTGGATATGCACTTATGGAAGCGGACTTAAAGAGTATTCACCCTCTGGAGAGAGCTGGGAATACAACGAAGAAAACGGCAGCTTTGGTAACAGAGCCCGTATAGTGTCCGGACTTTCGGATGGGACCATTATTGCCGCAGGTGATACCGGTATCAGTTATATAGCAGATCATAAGGTTACAAAAACAATCAAAAACGAGGACGGACTTATCAACTCCATGATCCTTACCATTACCGAGAGAAGTGATGGTACAATCCTGGCAGGCACCGATGGAGACGGCATAGCAGTCATAAAAGACGGCAAGGTTGAAAGAATGCTCACCCGGGATGAAGGCCTTAGCAGCGGAGTAATACTAAGGACTGTCAAAGACCCAAAATCCGAGGGTGTAATTATCGTTACCAGTAACAGCCTGTGCTATCTTGATGAGAATGAAAATATCAGAGTTTTGGACAGATTCCCATACTTTAACAACTACGACATCTGGGTTAAGGATGCGGATACTCTTTTTGTAATGTCAAGTGCAGGAATCTATGTTGTTGAGCGCGATGAGCTCGTCGAGGGCGGAGAGATGGCCTGGGAGCTTTTGGATGCACGAAGAGGACTTGGTACATCCCTTACTGCCAATTCCTGGAACTACTATAACGGAAACGGAGAGCTGTTCCTTCCATGTGACACCGGGGTTTACGTCATCGACGTTGAGAAATACAACAGTGATGTAAGGTCTTATCGTATGCAGCTGGCTTCGGTAAAACTTGACGGAAATCAGATGCCTATAGATCACAATGGAGGCATCACGGTAGGACAGGGCATCAGCAGAGTAGAGCTTAATCCGGAGATTTTAAACTACACCATTCAGGATCCAAATGTAGGCTATTATCTTGAGGGTTATGATACCCAGTGGACCAAGGTTGCCCAGGACAATCTCAGCAATATCATCTACGTTAATCTTCCTTCAGGGGAGTACACGTTCCATCTGGCGATTCTGGACAGCGCGGGCGAGCGCGTGCTTGAGGAGCGTAAGTTCCAGGTGATAAAGGAGGGCGAATTCTACGAGAAGCCGGGTTTCTTACTGTATATGCTACTTGTGCTGATATCAATTATTGTCTGGATAACCTGGCTTTTGGTTCAAAGACAGCTTCGTCAGCAGCAGATCAAGATCAACATGGCAAACGAGACGGTCATGGCCATAGCCAATTCCGTCGATGCAAAGGATGTACGCACAAGTCAGCATTCATCCCGGGTCGCCGAATACTCTGTGCTGATTGCAGAGGAGATGAACTGCTTCCCATGGTGGCAGAGGGATAAAGCTCTTTCAAACTTAAGGAAAGCAGCCCAGATGCACGATATTGGCAAGATCGGAATTCCCGATAGCGTGCTCAATAAGGTGGGGCGACTTACAGATGATGAGTATGCCAAGATGAAATCCCACGTAGTGGGCGGGGCAGAAATTTTAAAAGACTTTACTCTGGTGGATCATGTTGTTGACGGAACCAGATACCATCACGAGAGATATGACGGCAAGGGATATCCTGATGGACTTAAAGGAGAGGAGATTCCTCTTTTTGCAAGGATAATAGGAGTTGCGGATGCCTTCGACGCCATGACTTCAAACCGTGTATACCGTAATCATATGGACAATGATTACGTTATGAACGAGATGAAGAGAGGTAGAGGAACCCAGTTTGACCCCGTAGCCCTTGATGCTTTCCTTCGCCTTGTGGACAAGAAAGTCATCGATCTTGAGGCAATTTACAAACAGAAACAGTCGGAGATCCAGAAGGTTGACGAGAAGTCCAGGGAAGAACTTGAGCGAAGAGAGAAGGAAGACAAACAGATTCAGGCTGATGGAATGAAAACCAGTGAACCGGCTAAGAACGAAGCGGAGAAAGGATAAGGTATGAAGAAGAAATATATAGTTACTTTTATCACCTGCCTTGTAATGCTTGCCGGGTTCTTCATTGTGTTCAGGATTATTAATCCTTCGGCGGACAGAGATACCATAAAGGTTGGTTTTATCTATGATAACGACGAGAGTACAGCTTATACTTATAACTTCTCACTGGCCAAGGATGCTCTGGAAAAGAAATACGGCGATCGCATACAGATATATACCAGCAGCAACGTTCTTGATGATGAGATGGAAGAGCCCTTAAGGAAACTGGCGGTTAACGGGTGCGATATTATCTTTTTTAACGGCTACAGTGAGATGGTAAAAGAGCTTGCTGACGAATATCCAAATACCCAGTTCTGCCAGACATCTTATATGGATATGAACGGTGTATCGGTCCCTGAAAACTATCACACCTTCAAGGGGGAAGCTTATCAGGGAAGATATGTAAGCGGGATTGCTGCAGGAATGAAGATAAAGCAGCTGATATCAGACGGTATCATCGGTGAAGAGGATGCTTTGGTGGGCTTTGTGGCAGCCTTCCCTACATCTGAGGTCATTTCCGGGTATACAGCCTTTATCCTGGGCGTAAGGAGCATTGTCCCCCAGGCTGTAATGAAAGTTGCCTATACCAACACCTGGAGTAGCTATGCCCATGAAAAGAGTGCAGCCCAGCAGCTGATAAATGACGGTTGTGTTATCATTTCGCAGCACACCGACACCATAGGTCCTGCCATTGCCTGCGAGGAGACACCCCAGAAAAAGGCAGTTTACTTTGTGGGCTACAACCAGAGCATGTCAGAGGTTGCACCAATGACCAGCCTTGTTACATCCAGGATATGCTGGGAACCCTATGTTCTTGGAGCTGTAGAGGCAGTAATGAACAACAAGAAAATCGAAAAGGTTGTTCAGGGAAATGTCAACGGAAACGATATTGCAGCAGGATATGAATTCGGGTGGGTGGAGACAATTGATCTTAATCTTCAGGCCTGTGCTCCCGGAACTCAGCAGGCAATGGATGTTGCTATAGATAAATTCAAAAGAGGCCATAATGATTTTGTTTTCAAGGGAGATTATACAGGAACCAATCCGGAGAATATTTCTGATAAGATCAGTTTAAAGAATGGATATATTGAGAATGAGAATACGTCGTATCCGACGTTTCATTACATTCTTGATGATGTGATAACAATTCTAAAATAAAAGAACCGTCCCCGGTGACCCAGGGACGGTTTTCTTAAAATCTTACTTACCGAGGATTTCGTGAACAGCAGCTTTGATGTTCTCATCCTTAGCATTGGCATCGAAGTACTCAAGGAAGTGCTCACCTGAGAATGCACCCTTAACAAGGTCCTGATCAAGGCTCTTTAAGATAGCAGGAACATCCTGAACTACAGTAACCTTTCTTACCTCGTCGAGGATCTTCTTGTTGCGCTGCTCAGGAACAGCTCTTTCTCTTGGATATCCCTGTCCGCTTGGCTCACTAAAGAGCTTCTCGAAGCTGTACTCAAGATTTAATTCGGCACCCCAGCCTGACTTAAGGGCGAAGTTCATGGCGATGGCATTTCCGTCATTAACCTGTGCAAAAGTGTAGGCATCAAGAGGATCTGTTACGTGTCCGCAGATAACACCAGGGAAGCTGTTGCATGCAAGCATAGCGCCTTCTCCTGTTCCGCAGCCTGTAACAACATAATCGGCAGCGCCGGAATTGAGAAGTACGCAGGCAAGGATACCGTTCTGTACATAGGTAAGCTGTGCCTCGTCCTCTGCTGAGTACATTCCGTAGTTAAACACCTCAAAACCGTGCTTGTCAGCTACCTTCTTGAGCGCGCCATAGATCAATGCGTTCTTGGCTGCCTGAGAATTCTCATTGATAAGAGCAATTTTCATTTTAAATCCCTCCAAACAACAATAGTTTAAAAAATGTATATATGATAAGTATATTTTATTTTTCGGATAGCCCTGTGTCTACGCTTTTGAGGTCAATGTGTCATATTTTCAAGATTTTAGTCAAAAGATATTTGTTAAGAAAAAATTAATATTTATCTTTCAGTTCAGGAAGGTTTGTGCTATACTATCAAAAGTGTGTATGATTTTCGAGGAGAGAAACTGTATGTGGGGAAGCATATGGCTTCTTTTGTTGCATTAATTTTTATTATGATTGGAAGTAAGGGATTTAGTTTTGAGCACGGCAAGAGTACATAGTTACAGAAATTCGGACAAGAGTTACAGCAGAAACGCAACTGTCAGAAAACCAAAAAGAAGGAAGAGGCGCCACTACGACATGAGGAAAATCGCAGTTATAGCTGCAGCAACAGTTCTGGCAGTAGTCGGTGGATACACAGTTTACAATCACCTTCCTTTTGTAAAAGTAAATAAAGCAATAGCAGCAGGAAACAGATATACAAAGGATGCTGATTACGAGGCAGCCATCGATTCATATTCAGAGGCAATCAAGATAGACAAACACTCAGTTACAGCCTACAGCAACATGGCAGGTGCATTCCTTAGCATAGACGATTCCGAATCTGCCAAGAAGATTCTTTATGATGGATGGCAGAACACTGAGAATACAGGTCTTTTGGACAACTACCACACAGTTATCTTAAATGAAGCTGTGGATTCCATGAACACCAAGAATGCTGATATGGAGACAGTACTTTCCATAGAATCGGTGCTTAAGGATGACAACACCAACAAGGACGCAGTAGAGCTTTTAGATGCTGCTTATTCAAGAGTTTTTGAAGATGCATACAGCTACAATGCAGATGCGCTCTTCAGATCGGATGCTTCAACATATTCAAGCGAGGGCGGAAGTGATACCTTCTCATTTGAAGAGTATCTGAATTTTGAAAAAGAGCTTTTGGCAATATATGAGACCAACCCTACTGACGAACTTAAGAAGGTAATCCTTGAGTACGCTACACCCGGAGTCAGCTCTTTTACCATGAATTACTCAGACGTGGAGGCTTATCAGGAGCTGATATCTCAGGTCGAGGCTGTAGCAGGTACAGATGAGAACCTTGATTCATTTAAGGAGTGCCTTTCAAACGCACAGGAGGTTCAGGCAGTTTTTGCCGATATTTTCACACAGCTTGATGTTGGAAATGTGGATGAGCTCAGAAGTTTTGTTGTATCGGATGAGTATCTTGCTCTCAGAGATATCTTTTTAAATGATGAATATACACCTCAGGAGAACACAACCTACGTGCCAATTAGCCGTGAGGCAATGATCCTTAACCGCAAGGACGGCAAGTGGTCCTACAGGTTCCTTGATTTTGAAGAGAATCCTGAGACAGCAGGTGTTATAACACTTTGGGCCAACTTCTTTGAGGATGACGGCGTACAGAGGAATTCAATTTCTTATGAGCCCGGTGCTATAGGCGGACAGCTTTATCCTCATACCAAGTACGATGTAACTTACCTTAAGAGCTATATCACTTCAGGTAAGTCAACCAAGACCATCAAGATGAATTACAGGCTTGAGACCACCATCACTTCTGAAGACGGAAGTACCATCAATTCCATCATCGGCGACTGGGGTGGAGAAAACGAATGGGAAATGGATATCGATACCATCGAATCCAGGATTAGAGCATAATATGAATAATATTGATAGTGAGCCAAAGTGTGTGATCATATCAGCGGGAAGTTTTCCGGAGGTTTTGATAGACCTTCGGGAGGGCGATTTTTGTATCGCGGCGGACGCGGGATTTGGTTACGCACAAAGGCTCGGTATTCTGCCGGACCTCATAGTGGGAGATTTTGATTCAGCAAAAGACGCCCCACCTGAGGTCCTTCGTGGTATTAGGGAAATTGCAGAAAATGATCCGGAGCGCGTTATGCAGCTGGACGTCATGAAGGATGATACGGACACCATGCGCGCAGTGAAGATAGGCTTATCGAAGGGGTATCGGAAGTTCTATCTTTACGGTGCTATGGGAGGAAAACGCTTCGATCATAGCTTTGCCAATATACAGACCCTTGAGTTTATAAAACATCAGGGGGGCCAAGGCTATATAATGGACAAGGATTCCATGCTGTTTATAGCAGAGAATGAGACCATCAGGTTTCACAGGGGAAACACAGGAACCATCTCGGTATTTTCTTTATCGGAGGTGTCCCGTGGCGTGAGTCTTAAAGGCCTTTTGTATGGCATGGAGGACGGTGAACTAAAAAGAGACTTTCCGCTGGGTGTGAGCAATGAGTTTATCATTGATGAGGAAGCGGAAGTTACAGTCAAAGAGGGGACTTTGCTCATTAGCGTCATCTGGGATTGACTAAAAAAATGAGAGAGGAATGAAAAGAGTATGTTGTGGTTTAAAAAGCTTAAGGAGGATGCCAGGGGGATTTTTAAAGAGCATCCTGCTTCTATTGTCAGTGTCTTTGTTTTTGCAGTGTGTACTGCGCTTCTTGAGGATATTTTGAATGATAGGGATCATAGCAGCGTTTGGAAGATCCTTACCTTTATCCAGACTTTATCCTTAGGTCTTATTTTCGGCTTTATCCTATGTGAATCCAATTACAATTACAAAAAACAGATCGGCAAATTGCAGAAGCTCTTTGATGGAAGAGGGGCTTTGATTTATGCCATTGTGATGGCGATATCTCTTTTACTCAGCATAGTTCATGCCTACAGACAGGCATATATTACTGCGGGTAATCTTTCTGATTCATCTGACCTTGGCCTTAGGTTTGATATATTCTACCGCTTTTTCTGGGTTTACATTGCTGTGTGCATTATCAGCGCATTGTACTTCTTATATAAGAAGAGCGGAGAATCATTTGAAAGCTACAGCGTCAAGGCTTTCCTTGGAAGTCTTAAGGCGCTGGCAGTCTACGCCGTTGTAGCAATAGGATTTCTGTGCATTATCTGGGTGTTTGATTCACTTATCGTAAGCTTTGATTATGCCGGAACAGTGGAGCTCCTAATTGCTGCACTGGTTGGATACCCTGCGCTTCTTGTGGGCCTTTCCAAAATGGGAGAGAGTATGGCACGCTTTTCAAAGGTCATGGTGGGCTATGTATTCACGGGGCTTCTGGCAGTTGCTGCGGTTATCGTATATGTCTATCTTCTAAAGATAATCTTTACCTGGACATTCCCTTCCAACGAAGCCTACACCATTACCACATCTTTATTTGCCACAGGGCTTGTTGTTATAACAATGGCACAGGGCTGCACTGAAGGCGGGCTCTTAAAGGTGCTTAAGATCTCTCCGCTTTTCTTTGCGCCTTTTATCGTGGTTCAGATCATGTGCCTTGCCATGAGAATAGGCCAGTACGGCATTACAACCAGAAGATATCTCGGAATCATGTTCATTGTTTTTGAGGTGATCTACCTTGTTTATTATGTTTACAGGCTGAGAAAGCAGGAGGGGATTGGAGGATTTCTTTTCCCAATTGCTCTTGTACTTGTGGTTATCTACTACCTTGTGCCCGGGATCAACGTCTATGCTGCAATTACCGGCTCTCAGAAGGGAGTGGTAATGAAATATGTCGTGGCAGCTGCGAGCGGTAATGAGATAAATTCTCAGGAAAAAGCCAAGGCAAAGTCTGCTTACAGACAGATCGAGAACAACGGTAATGCAGAAGGATTGCGCTTTTTAAAAGAGCTCGAGGAGAAATATCCTGATATTGATTTTGGTGATGAGCTTGGTACAAGTGATTCCTACTATTATGAAGATACATTTGAGAACGATAAGGAAATCTATGCCTATAACGATTTGGATGTGATAGATGTCTCAAGATACAAGAATCTTGCTGTGATCAGCACTCATGCAGATGATGACGATGGGGAGATTGATGTCACAAGGTTTGAGCTTAAGGCTTCAAACGGTCAGGAAACCTCAGTTGTCGGATATGCGGACCTGTCTTTTATGGTAAAAGAGCTTGAGGCAGCTTATGACAATGATGGAATAGAGTATGATTTTACGCATGCCATAAGCACGCCTGTTGTCACACCGGACGGCGGCCTTTTATATCTGACCAGGGTATATCTGCGCATCGGAGAAGACGGAGATGTTGAGTATCTTGATATTGATGGGTACTACGCTTATCACTAATTATAAAAGTATTGTTAAATGCTTGTCATAGGTGACCTCAATGAGATATACTATGCAAGGACAAATATGTTTTGATCTATTGTAAAAATGGAGGATATAAATATGAGAGGTTCTAAACCTACAGTTCTTTTAGTTCTTGATGGATATGGTCTTAATGACAATCCTGAGTATAATGCCATTGCAATGGCAAACACTCCTGTAATGGATGGCCTTATGAAGGATTATCCCTTCGTAAAGGGCTACGCTTCAGGTCTTGCTGTTGGTCTTCCTGACGGACAGATGGGTAATTCCGAGGTTGGTCACATGAACATGGGCGCCGGCAGAATCGTTTACCAGGAGCTCACAAGAATCACAAAGTCCATTGAGGACGGCGATTTCTTTACAAATGAAGGTCTTATGCAGGCAATCTACAACTGCAAGGAGAAGAATTCAGCTCTCCATTTGTACGGCCTTGTTTCAGACGGTGGTGTACACAGCCACATCACACATATCTATGGCCTTTTAGAGCTTGCCAAGAAGAACGGCCTTGATAAGGTATATGTTCACTGCTTCCTAGACGGAAGAGATACTCCTCCGGAGAGCGGAATTGATTTCGTACAGCAGCTTGAGGACAAGATGAAGGAGCTCGGCGTTGGTGCCATCGCTTCAATCTCAGGCCGTTACTACGCTATGGACAGAGACAACAACTACGACAGAGTAGAGATCGCATACAATGCACTTACAAAGGGCGAGGGCAACAAGGCTGATTCAGCTCACGAGTGCATGGTCAACTCTTACAAGAACGGTAAGACAGATGAGTTCGTAATTCCTACAGTCATCATGAAGAACGGTGCTCCTGTAGCTACTATCAAGGATGGAGATTCAATCATTTTCTTCAACTTCCGTCCTGACAGAGCAAGAGAGATCACACACTGCTTCTGCGATGATGAGTTTGATAAGTTTAACAGAGGACCTCGTAAGGACGTAACTTACGTATGCTTTACAGATTACGATCCACTTATCCCTAACAAGGAAGTTGCTTTCAAGAAGGTTCAGCTTACAAATACCTTTGGTGAGTGGCTTGCAAACAAGGGAATGAAGCAGGCTCGTATCGCTGAGACAGAGAAGTATGCTCATGTTACATTCTTCTTCAACGGCGGTGTTGAGCAGCCTAACGAGGGCGAGGACAGAGTACTTGTAAACAGCCCTAAGGACGTTCCTACTTATGACCTCAAGCCTCAGATGAGCGCTCCGGAGGTTTGCGAGAAGATCCTTGATGCTATCAATTCTCAGAAGTATGACGTAGTTGTAGCAAACTTCGCTAACCCTGACATGGTTGGACACACAGGCGTTATTCCGGCAGCTGTTAAGGCCATCGAGGTTGTTGATGAGTGCGTTGGCAAGATCGTTGATGCTATTAAGGCAACAAACGGAACACTGTTCATCTGCGCTGACCACGGTAATGCAGATATGATGGTTGACTATGAGACAGGAGAGCCTTGGACAGCTCACACAACAAATCCTGTTCCTTTCATCCTTGTTAATTATGATCCTGCATACACACTTGCAGAGGGCGGATGTCTTGCAGATATCGTTCCTACGCTTATTGAGTGCATGGGCGAGGAGAAGCCTGCAGAGATGACAGGAAAGTCTCTTCTTATCAAGAAATGATTTAAGAAAGAATTGACTCGGCGCTACTAATATGTTATATTAACTGTTGCGTGTTTTTAATGATAGTTTTACCTTTGGAGGTTTGATCGTGAACGTTTTAGGTTATGTTTTCGGAGTATTATTTATCATAGTTTGTGTCGCACTTGTAGTTCTCGTGCTTGCTCAGGAAGGCAAGAATCAGGGACTTGGTGCAATTCAGGGAACAGTTGAGAATACATATTGGAGCAAGAACAAGGGCCGTTCAAGAGAGGGCGTTCTTAAGAAGATAACAATTGCTCTTTCAGTTCTTTTCATTGTTTTTGCTATTGTTCTTAATATGGGAATCCTTTAATTCCCTAATTTCTTTTGATGAATTGTTTTAAGGCACTCTAATTTTAATTAGGGTGCCTTGTTTTATAGGTAGAGTTTATGAGTAAAGGAAAGCGCATAAAGCGCATGGATGACAGCCTTTTTGGCGGAAAAAAGAATAATAAGAACTATGTGGTAGGCCAGTTTATCAGCAATGCCAGAGGCTTTGGATTTGTGGAAGTAGAAGGGATGGAGGAAGATATCTTTATCCCCGAGGACTATGTTCACGGAGCCTTCCACACAGATACCGTTGAAGTTGAGCTTTTACCTGACTCACAGGGTAAGAGACAAGAGGGACGTATCAGGAATATACTGGTAAGAGGAATTGAGGAGATCGTTGGAACCTACCAGGGAGAGAAGAACTTTGGCTTTGTTGTTCCTGATAATGGCAAGATCACAAACGACATCTTTATTCCCATTGAGCACCACGGAGCAGCAGTGACAGGGGATAAGGTCGTAGTCACCATTACTGATTACGGCGATCCCCTAAAGCGCAAGAAGCCCGAGGGCAAGGTCAAGGAGGTCATTGGCAATATAAACGACCCCGGAGTTGATATCTTATCAATTGTTATGGGGTATGATATTCCCTACGAGTTCCCGGAGAAGGTCATCAATCAGGCAAACAGATGTCCCGATCAGATCATTGAGGCTGACATGTATGGCCGCAAGGATCTGCGTGATGTTGTTATGGTCACCATTGACGGTGAGGATGCAAAAGACCTTGATGATGCAGTAAGCCTTCATATAGATGAGGAAGGCCTTTATCATCTGGGGGTTCATATTGCAGATGTAACCAACTATGTTCAGGAGAGCTCGGCCCTTGACAGAGAGGCTCTTAAAAGGGGCACCAGTGTATATCTGGTGGACAGGGTTATCCCCATGCTTCCCCACAGGCTTTCAAACGGAATCTGTTCACTCAATCACGGTGAGGACAGACTCGCCCTTAGCTGCCTTATGACTTTTGATAAGAACGGCGGACTTGTTGATCACGAGATTGCAGAGACTGTTATCAACGTCAACGAGAGAATGAATTACTCTGACGTCGCCAGGATATTAGAGGATGAGGATCCTGAAACCATAGAGAGATATAAAGAGCTGGTTCCGATGTTTAAGGAAATGGCAGAGCTCTCGTCAATCCTTCGCAAAAAGAGGGAGAAGAAGGGCGCCATCGACTTTGATTTCCCGGAATCCAAGATCATCCTTGATAAGGACGGAAATCCTGTTGATATTGTTCCTCACGAGAGAAATACTGCTACCAAGCTTATCGAGGACTTTATGCTGGCTGCAAACCAGACGGTTGCAGAACATTTCTTTTACCTGCAAAGTCCCTTCGTATATCGTATCCATGAACAGCCCGACCCTGAGAAGATGGCCACACTGGCCACATTTGTAGGACATCTTGGCCATCACATGAAGATAAGAAACGATGGTGAGGTTAAGCCCAAAGAGTTGCAGAAGCTCCTTAAGAATATCGAGGGTAGCAAGGAAGAAGCCGTTATCAGCAGAATGGCGCTGCGCAGCATGATGCAGGCCAAGTACAGCACAGAATGTACAGGTCACTTTGGACTTGCCTTTGATTTCTATTGTCATTTCACATCGCCCATCAGGCGTTATCCGGACCTTCAGATCCACAGGATCATCAAGGATCATTTACGCGGAAGGATGACTGAAGCTAAGGCTCGTCATTACACAGAGATTCTGGATGAAGTAGCAAAGCACTCATCCGAGACCGAGAGAAGAGCTGAAGAGGCTGAGAGAGAAACTGACAAGCTCAAGAAGGCTCAGTATATGGAGAATCACCTCGGAGAGCGCTTCGAGGGAGTTATTTCAGGTGTTACAGCCTGGGGACTTTTTGTAGAGCTTGAGAATTCCTGCGAGGGAATGATCAGAGCAGCATCCATGGAAGATGACTTCTATGTATATGATGAGAACAACATGAAGCTTGTTGGTGAGCGCTATCACAAGGAGTATAATCTTGGACAGAAGGTCTGGATCAAGGTTGTGGGCGCTGACAGACTCACTAAGGCTATAGATTTTAAGATAATTGACCCTGATGCTGAGGATGACGGAGACGATTTTGTCGAGTATTCCGAAGCAAGAAAGGCTGCGGAGTTTAGGGCTGGCAAGGTCAGAAAGCTTATGGATGTGGAACCTGATCCAAGAACAGGTAAACCTAAACTCAAGAAGCCTGCAGGAAGGAAAGTGTACAAGGTACATAAGTACAAAAAATCTGCTACCAGCAAGGCAGCCAGAAGCTCCCAGGGCAAGGGCAGAAAAAAGAAGAGATAACAGATTACAGGTGATAAACAATGGCAGAAGATAACAAGGCAAGGAAGCTTGTCGCAAACAACAAAAAAGCATATCACGACTATTTTATAGAAGAGAAATACGAGGCAGGAATTGAGCTCTTTGGTACTGAGGTTAAGTCTATCCGCCAGGGAAAATGCTCAATCAAGGAAGCCTGGGTTACCATTGATAAGGGCGAAGCCTTTATTAATGGTATGAATATCAGCCCTTACGAGAAAGGCAATATCTTCAATAAGGATCCTCTTCGCGTAAAGAGACTCCTTCTTCATAAGGCAGAGATAAGAAAGCTTGACCAGCAGAAGATGACTGCCGGCTACACTTTAGTGCCCCTTGAAGTATATTTCAAGAACGGAAGAGTCAAGGTTGAGATTGGCCTTGCCAGAGGTAAAAAGCTCTATGACAAGAGAGCCGACATGGCCAAGAAGGACCAGCAAAGAGAAGCTATGAGGGACTTCAGGCAGAGCTTTAAGTAAAGGGAAAATGAGTCACCGGGGACGTTTCAGTTTGACTCAAAAAAGCTGCACACCTTTTTGTCGGTGTGCAGCTTTTTATTGTTATATGATAAGGTTGTTTACATCATCAAAGTCCAAGCTCTGCCATTGCTTCATCATATTCTTCCTGAGTGATCTCTCCGTTTTCAAGCTTTTGCTGAAGCTCTCCCACGATAACAAGAATCCACAAAATAGCAGCATCCTCATCAGACATTTCTTCATCATCGTCATCATCTGCTTCGGGCTCGGGATCAGGAGTAGGAGTAGGTGCAGGTGCAGGCTGTACTTTCTGCTGTTGCTGCTGAGGCTGTGAATAAACTGTCTCAGACCAATTTCCGTTATTTACGTTAACTGTTGAATACAGATAGCAGCTTCCGCTGTTGAAGCTTCCGCTTGTATCATAGAGACTTCCGTCAATATAGGCGCCGTATCCGTTATCACTCTTATAAATCTTGATGGTGCAGCTTTTATACTGACTATCGCTTAGATATACTGTAAGGTCGTGGTTGAGATTTACCTGATAAGTAGTAGACTGAACTACCTTCTTTGTAGCAGCTGCTTTCTTGGTTATCTGAGCATTGGTTGTAAGGGTTCTGCCTTCTTTTTTACCAAATACTACATAATGCTCATATGCCTTAGAGTAGTCGTTCTTTTTTAAAGTAGCTTTTACATCGGGATAAGCAGTTACATAAGCAACAGGGTCAAAGTTCGCATTCATCATTCTGCCTTCCTTCATGCCGAAGGTGAGGAAGTGATTGAACATCGCCTCTTTGTTGGTTTCAAATGCAGCTTTGATATCCGGATACTTGGTTGCGTAGAAGTCTGCATCAAACTCCTTCTTAAGTGCTGCAGTGGTTGTCTTGTCCGCAGCTTCAACTTTTATTGAGCAAGAAGCAAGTGATGAAATCATTGAACCTGATAATACTGCAGCTAATAAAAGTGCAGCCATAATTCTTTTCATAATACTTTTCATGACACATCCATCCTTTCAATACTTTTGTTTTGGTGTTACATGTAGATTTTAACGCGCAGACGTGATAAGTTCTAATGAAATATTGATAAAGAATATAAAGAATAAATACATAGAATTTTTATAAACAACAAAAGAACGGCTCAACTGAGCCGTTCTTTTTAATGGATTAGGCGGGAGTCGAACCCGCGTCCAAAAATTCATCCCCTGTCCTTCTACTATCATAGCCGGTTATTTTGGAATTCTGCATTCCTGTTCCCTCATACCTGCGGTAACTGGCAACTACAAATAATCGGTAGCCTCTGATACGTCCATGAAATCGAGGCATCTTCCATGTCGTTTCCTACAAAGTTTGACGCCGGTTATCTGATGTGTAGGTGCATCAGAGCCGACGCGCCGCACTTAGGCAGCGAGTGCTAAATTATCGTTAGCGTTTAATTTTAATTTGAGGTTTAACGCAACCGTCCTTCGGATAGCTTCTCCAGCTTCAAAATCCCTGTCGAAACCTTTACTAACCCTTATTCAATTTGCTT
>JAGBMP010000068.1 GCA_017634825.1 Butyrivibrio sp. | reverse complement strand
GAGCGTAGCGGGCTTCCGTACCATGGCTATGCTCTTTTGGATGACGGAGCAATCTGCGAAAAGAAGGGACTCATGTCCTGGGGCAGAGCTGCCGGGTGGCTTATCATGGGGCTTTCCGAGTATGTGAAGGGGTCCGAGAGCAGACTGGAGGATCAGGGAAGTACGTTGGTTCAATGGTATAGGGAGCTGTCGAAAGCTCTTTTAACATATCAGAAACCGGAGGGTGGCTACGGCTGGCAGGTTCAGGCTGTTGACGGACATCTGGATACATCGGCTACGGGCATGATTGTGTATGGATTGTTGAATGGCGCCGGGGCTGAGGGGGCTGAAGTTGAGGCTTCGCTACAAGCTCTTTTGGCAAATGCTGAGGGCGGAAAGGTCACGAGTGCCCTAAGTTCCTGCGATGACTTTGGCGTTCACTACCAGAATTACGGTGCGTACCCTTGGGGACAGGGCGCTGCGCTGGCTGCGTTATCGCTGGGACATATTGAGGAATAAAAGGGATATTTGGGGCGCTTCCAACTCTTGTCAAAAATGTAGTAATGTGATACATTATATGTAGTAATAAAAACTACATGTGAGTTAGTCGATAACTACTTGATTGATAAAGGATTTTGGAGGAGCACTATGAATACTAAGGAATTGAAAGCTTATTTTGAGGAACATCTGGTACCGAGTAAGCTCTACAAGATCGGTGGATCACACAAGAACAGAATCTGCCTTGATAAGACAGAAAGCGGATGGGCAGTATACTTCCAGGATAAGAAGGAGAAGATCGGAGTCCTGAACTTCGTCGACGAGGCTTCCGCCTGCAACCGTATGAAGGACGAGCTCAGAAAGCTCATGGAACAGCTCTACGGACTGACCTGGGCCGGAGCAAGGTAAGACCGGTTTTTTATATCTTTTCCGGGGGAGAGTGTGGTAGAATTATTCTATGGCAACATAGATGAGTTTCTAGCATAGAAAGGGGATTTTATGGCTAATCTTGAGACAAGAACTAATGAACTTAAGGGAACTGAGACTGAGAAGAATTTGATGGCAGCCTTTGCGGGGGAATCTGAGGCACGCAACAAGTACACATACTTTGCTTCAAAGGCTAAGAAGGACGGCTATGTACAGATCGGACAGATCTTCGAGGCTACAGCAGCTAATGAGAAGGAGCATGCTAAGCTTTGGTACAAGATCCTTTCCGGAATCGGCACAACTGTTGATAACCTTAATGCAGCAGCTGACGGAGAGGCTTACGAGTGGAAAGAGATGTATCCTTCATTTGCCAAGAAGGCAAGAGAAGAGGGATTTGATGACATCGCTGATCTCTTCGAGCAGGTAGCAGCTATTGAGAAAGAGCACGAGGAGAGATACAGAAAGCTCCTTAAGAATATCGAGGACGGAATTGTATTCTCTGCTGACGGCGATACAATCTGGGAGTGCTCAAACTGCGGACATATCGTAGTTGGCCCTAAGGCTCCGGAGGTTTGCCCTGTATGCAATCACCCTCAGGCTTACTTCATGAAGAAGGCTCAGAACTATTAAGATATAAAGAATAATTAGAAAGCCCCGGCTCTGTATTGAGCCGGGGCTTTTTAGGTGGTTGTTATGAAATGAATCATAGGGGGAAATCTATGTATAACAGATCAATCCTTAACTTCGATCTGGATAGCCTCTTCCTTCTCAGGGATTGCTTCCTTCTTAGGAAGGTTAACGGTAAGAACGCCGTTCCTGTACTGAGCGATGATATCTTCAGGCTTCAGGCCTTCTACGTGGAATGATCTCTGATATGAAGAGCTTCTTCTCTCACGGCGGATGTACTTGCCGTTCTCGTCCTTCTCATCCTTGTTCTCATTGTGAGCAGCGCTGATTGTCAAAGTATCATTCTTGAGATCAATCTTGATGTCCTCCTTGTTGAATCCCGGAAGCTCAGCTTCAAGCTGATAGCAGTTGTCTTTCTCTATAACGTCTGTTCTCATAAGTCCGGATGTTGAATCGAGAGGCTTAGCTTCTCTTGGCATCAGGCCACGTCCGTCAAAGAATCCATCGTTAAAGAAATTATCCATCTCATCAAAAATATCATTGTTACTCCAAAGCATAGGCATCAACATAATTATCACTCCTTTTCTATTTATATTTTGTTTGTTGTAGTGTTTTATCCTTTTTATTAGCACTCTCATGTATCGGCTGCTAATTTCTTGTTACAAGTATGTTATAGAACAACTAGAACAAATTGTCAACAAGTTTTTTTCTAAAGAAATTATAAACTCTCCTAAATTGCAAAAAAAATCCCGCAAACACTGGGCTTGCAGGATTTTGATTAACTATATTTTTATGCTTTTTTAGAACAGTTTTTTAGTGAAAATTACCGTGTTTACATCTTTTATTGCCTGAAGATGATCTTCTTTGCCATGTCGTCGGCAGCTTCTTTGCCCTGGAACTCCTCGATAATAGCAAGTCCAAACGGAATCGCAGTTCCCATTCCGCGGCTGGTAATGAAGTTGCCATCTTTTACAACTTCGTCTGTCTGAGGATCTGCTCCTTGGAGGAATTCTTCATTTCCGGGATAGCAGGTAGCTTTTTTACCGTTTAAGATACCCATCTTGCCAAATACTCTGGGAGCTGCGCAGATTGCAGCAAGCTTCTTGCCTGCATCGGCGAAGGCCTTGATCTGAGCCTTCAGAGGTTCGCACGCATCCAGATTGTTGGTTCCCGGCATTCCGCCCGGAAGAATTATCATATCTGTTTCATCAAATTTAATGTCTGAAAGCAGGGCATCGGCCTCGACTGTTATGTTGTGAGAGCCGGTAACCTGCTTATTGTCTGTGATTGAGGCTGTGGTTATTTCGATTCCTGCCCTGCGTAGCAGGTCAACCACTGTCAGAGCTTCTATTTCTTCAAATCCTTCTGCTAAGAATATTGCTGTCTTTGCCATATTGTGTCCCTCCATAAAATGGCGTCTTATTTTTCAACTTGTTGGATTAGTGATTCTGCCATGGATGCCTTATCTGCGATAGCATTCACAAGAACAATTCTAGCACAAGAATAGGTGCGGGACTATAATTTGCTGACTTCTTATGCTAGCTGCGATCATAATTGGTTATTATCGGGGCTATTCAGGTATCCTTACTGTGTATAGGCAGAAATTTGTTTCTTACAGTTGGCGTATATTGCATGGATATATAAATCTAACTGTAGGGGAATAAAAAATGGATTTTTACAGTTGCACATTGAGCCATGATTCGCGTGACGCTACTGTATTCAAACAAAAACCTTATACGTACAGTAGCTCTGATGATTAAGCGCTGATGGACCCTACTGTATGGAATCAAAAAGTCTATCCATACACTAGCTCACCTTGAAATGCCTGACTGTATGGGGACGAAAAATCAATCGATACAGTAGAGACTTGCGACAAGAACCAAAAAGCCTTAGTGTATGGAATTAAAAAACTAATCCATACAGTAGAGCTTAAAGGTAAGCTCTAGAATCCCTACTGTATATAAATAAAATCACTCTTCATACCGTAGTACCTTCGTATATTTTTCGTTTTCAATACAGCTCCTTCGTATTACAATAGGTAAAGGATTGAATACAGGCATGAAAACAAGCACAAATACAAGCACAAATACAAGCATAAACGCTAAGACATTACAGATCCAATCACTCACAATCCGAGAAGGAGGCCACAACCCACATGGGCGTAGAAATAGAAAGAAAGTACACCGTAAAAGAGCTCCCCAAGGACCTGGACAAGTACCCGTTCCATGTAATTGAGCAGGGATACTTAAATGTCCGCCCGGCTATCAGAGTTCGCAGAGAAGATGACACCTATTACATGACTTACAAGAACAGGGATATGTATGCGCAGAAGGCAGACGTGTCAGCCCGACAGAATTCGGGAGCGCAGCAAGACTCTTCATCCCAGCAGGAAGCCCCAATCGGCGCCACAGAATACAACCTGCCACTGGACAAGGACTCCTACGAGCACATGCTTAATAAGGCCGACGGCAACGTGATCAGGAAAAAGAGATATCTGATTCCGCTCAATACAGATGCGTTCACAGAAGCAGATGCCCAAAACCTGCAAATAGATACAAGCGCCCTGAAGATTGAACTCGACGTTTTCGACGCCCCATACGACGGCACAATAATAGCGGAAGTGGAGTTCCCATCTGAAGAGGCAGCAAGCGCCTACAAGCCCGCAGAGTGGTTCAATCAGGACGTCACAGGTGACAAGCGTTACAGCAACGCCCAGATGAGCCTCAGGCAGTGACCAAATATTTTTTTCAAAAATTTCTTAAAAAACTCTAAAGTTTTTCCCGCACCCTCCGATATAATTACTGAAGGAACGACCGGGTAGGCAAACCAAAAACCCGAGAAATGTACGGAAACATGGGAAACTAACAACATTTTAATAAAGACCCTGAGCGTATTTTTACCATGAAATTTCCTAAAATTTTCGGGGGAAATATTTTGGGAAAAGAACTAAAGTAATGGAAACTTCTACCGATAAATGTAGTAGAAATGTAAAAAATACTCCAGGGAAGGAGGAAAAGATATGCGAATAGAAGCATACAGTCAGGTTCAGCAGATTTACTCAAACAGCAAAGTAGGTAAACCACAGGCAGCTAAGAAGACCAATGATATCAGAGATACTGTATCATTTTCTTCGATTGGAAAAGATATCCAGGTTGCAAAACAGGCTGTAAGCGCTGCCCCCGATATCAGGGAAGATAAGGTTGCATCGCTCAAAGCTGCTATTAAAAATGGTACTTATGATGTGAGTGGAGAGGCTTTTGCTGATAAGTTACTGGCAAAGTTCGAAGAGCTGGCATAACAGCCCACACATCAATTTCATATCAGGAGGATGATTCCAGTGGCAAGCCTTATGGAGAATCTTGTTGATGTCCTCGACAAAGAGGGATCAGCATACGAAAAATTACTGGGATTATCTAGCCAAAAGACCACAGTCATTATCAAAGGTGATCTGGAGGCACTTGCAGAAATCACGGATGAGGAGCAGTACATAATAGGAAGTATCCAGGGCCTCGAAAAACAGAGAGTAGAAGCCATGACGGATATAGCAAATGTACTTAACATGGATGTTAATTCATTGAAACTGACCGATCTGATCCAGGTACTTGAGAAAAGACCTACGGAACAGAAGAATCTGGCAATGCAACGCGACAGACTCGCTCAGGTTGCAGATCATGTCAGACGTGTAAACGGACAGAACCAGGAACTGCTCAAAAGTTCCCTCGAAATGGTTCAGTTCGAAATGAACATCATTCAGGCGGCGAAACAGGCTCCACAGACGGCGAATTACTCAAGAGCTGCAGACACTACAGGCGAATGTTTAGGTTACACATCGGGCGGGTTTGATGCAAAGCAGTAACGTCTCACTTGGTAGGAGGTGAGACGGATGCATGTAGATAATCCACCCGGGTGAATACCGTTTTTCGCGGTAGTGTCTTAATTTGCGCAAAAATTGAGTGAGCGAACGAACATTCGAGCTCGCTCGATATGTTCGATTCGTGAAGCGAAATACCGTCATGAGGAAGTAGCACCTGGGTGCGGATTCCGAATGATGGAAGGATTGTGAGAACGAAGTGAAGCAATCCGGTTTGCGCAATAGATATATGGAGGTAGCAATTATGTCTCTCATGGCCAACTTGTATGTAGGTACATCGGGACTCCAAACTTCACAGAATGCGCTCAACACTACAGCGCATAACATGTCGAACGTGGATACTGAAGGGTACACCAGACAGCAGGTTTCTCAGGGAACAAGAGCATATCAGACACTCGAGAGAAAGTACGAGCAGATTTCCTGGAAACAGATTGGTACCGGCGTAAATTACAATAATTGTAAACAGGTAAGAAGCGACTTTCTTGATCTTTCATTTAGAAGAGAGACAGGAAGGGCGGCTTTTTATGATGTTTCCCTAAAGGCCCTTGAAGAGATAGAAGACCAGCTTCAGGAGATGAACGGATCGGAATTTGCAGACTCTTTAAACAACCTCTGGGTTTCTGTTCAGGAGATGGCAAAAGACCCTTGCTCAGCCGTTACGCAGTCCTCTTTCATTACAAGAGCGAACGAGTTTTTAACAAGAGCAAAAAGCGTATACGACGGACTTGTTTCATATCAGGAAAACCTGGATTCCACAGTAAAGGGAATGTGCGACACCATCAACAAGTACGGCGACAGGATCAGAGAACTTAACGAAGAGATCGTTTATATAGAGTCAGGTAAGCAGGAGAGTGCCAACGACCTTAGAGATGAGAGAAACCGTCTTTTGGATAAGCTCTCCGAGTACGGAAAGCTTGATTATAATGAAGACGTTTTCGGGAATGTGACAGTTCTTTTCGAAGGATCCACATTTGTAACCAGCGATCACGTAAACCACCTGGCAATTGACACAACCTTAGAGAGCAGCGTCGGATATGCAACTCCATACTGGGAATACGCAGCCAAGACCGTTGATAATAAGGACGGCTCCAAGACAGTAGTTTCCATCGAAGGAGCGCATGTTTACGACCTGACACAGAACATTTCAACCGTAACAAATACAGATATAGGTAAGCTCAGATCAATCCTTCTTGCAAGGGGCGATCACAACGCGACTTACCATGACATTCAGGAAGATCAGGAGTTCTACAACAGCAACATTTCGCAGTCAGTCATCATGAACGTTCAGGCCGAGTTCGACCAGATGGTGCATCATATCATGACTTCCATCAACGACATCATGGAGCAGGCCGAGAGTAATCCTGCATTCCTCGACAAATCCATGGGCGATGCCAAGGACTTCACACTTTTCATCTGTGCTAATGAAGAGGACAAGCTCACCTATGACATCAACAAGAACATGCCGGCAGGAACGGTTCTTACAGGCTTTACGATCAAGAACTCGCAGATCAATCCAAAGCTCATACAGGAGCCCACTCTTTTCACCTTCAGAACCATAGATGGAAACGAGGATAACACTACAACTACTCTGTTAAAAGAGGCTTTCACCAAGGAACAGTACACACTTAATCCAAACGTGACCACCAGAAACAGCTTCGTTACTTACTACAACAGCCTTGTATCACAGGTGGCAAACTCAGGTGATGTCTACAACAGCATCAAGGAAGCCCAGGAGCAGACAGTTTCCTCAGTTGAGGCAGCAAGAGAGCAGATCCTCGGAGTATCGAGCGACGAGGAGATGGAATTCATGATCATGTTCCAGAACGCATACAACGCATCAAGCCGATATATCAACGTAGTAAGCGAGATGCTTGAACACCTGGTAACCACTCTGGGAGCGTAAAAGAGCTAACTGACATCCCCAACTTTTATCGAAGGAGATAGGCTATGACATCTCAATTCTTTGGACTTAACATTGCAGCTTCAGGCCTTAGAGCAGCCAATGCAGCGTTAAACACCACAGCAAACAACATATCAAATGCCAATACAGACGGCTATAGCAGGCAGAAAGTCTCACAGGAAGCAAATGATGCACTGAGAGTTTTTGCCACATATGGATGCGCAGGTGCCGGAGTTGACACGATCGCCATCGAGAGAGTCAGGGACAGCTTCTACGACAATAAGTTCAGACAGAACGAGACGCTTCTTGGTAACGTTCAGCAAAAGAACTATTACAACGGCCTTATTGAGCAGTACTTAAACGACGATGGCTCCACCGGCTTCTCAACTCTTTTCAATAAGATGGAAGCAGCGCTTGAGTCAGTAAGAACAGCTGCAGGAACCACCGAGACCAAGTCAGCTTATGTGTCCAGTTTAAAGAGTATCACCGAGTATTTTAACAACGTTTATACCAGCCTTCAGAACGAGCAGGCAGACGTCAATGCAGAGATCAAGCTCTGCGCCGACAGAGTAAGCGCCATTGCTCAGGAGGTTGCTTCCATAAATAAGCAGATCAACATCATCGAGATGACCGGCAGCAAGGCAAACGAGCTCAGAGATAAAAGAGATATGCTGGTTGATGACCTCTCCAAGATAATCTCAGTTGAGGTTAAGGAGAGCCCAATCGTCGATGAGTCACAGCCTGACAGAGACACAGGCGCAACAAGATATCAGATTTGGGTTGGCGGATCTTACGAGCTGGTTGATACCTATGAATACAGACAGATGATCTGCGTATCACGCTCTGATGACGGTGCAACAGGCCAGAACGATGTAAAGGGCCTCTTTGATATCAAGTGGGGCACAGCCAATTATAAGGATGGCGACAACGTAAATGAGCTTTCGGATTTTGCGCTGGATTCACAGCTGATCGGCGGAGAGCTTCAAGGTCTTTTGGCAATGCGAGATGGAAACAATGCGCACTACTTCCACGGTAAGGCTCCTGAGGGCGGCGTTATCCAGAGACCTGACGGAAGCGTACTGGTCAAGGTAAACGTTGACAGCGAATACTTAAAAGACATGAATAAGTGCACAATCCCTGCAGACGGAACCATTAAGATCGGCGCCAAGACTTATAAGTACGACAGCTGGGATTACGACGGAGATTCTACTTATACATTTGAAATTGATTCCACAACACTGAGCAGTATTCCTGATGGCGGCAAGAATGTAAGCATCGGCTACTCCAACAGCTATCAGGGCATTCCTTACTACATGGCACAGATGAACGAGTGGATCAGACAGTTCTCAAGCGAGGTGAACAATATCATGACCACCGGTTATACCTCAGATTCCCTCAATGGCGTGTTCGCGCTATCGGGATCCATGGACACCGGTACGGGCGCTGAGTACAGCTACGAGCAGCTCACAACTCTGTCTGAGAACAAGGGATATTATAACCTCCGGGGCGGTAACTTCACGGTGAGTTCAGTTCTTTTGGAGAATTCCGACAGACTGGCTACCAAGGCCGACATCACCGAGGGTGAGTCCGAGTTTGGAAACCTCACTAAGTTAAAAGACATGTTCAAGACCGAGAAGGTCTTCAGAGGCGCAACTTCAGGCGAGTTCCTGACAAAGGTTCTTGCGGACATAGCGCTTAACAAGGCAAACTCACAGACTCTTGAAGATACATACACATCACTGGAGAACACCATCAGCAACCAGAGACTTTCTGACAACGGTGTTGATGAGGATGAGGAAGCTGCAAACCTGGTTAAATTCCAGAATGCTTATACACTTTCATCCAAGATGATTTCTACACTGACTGAGATCTACGACAGACTGATACTCCAGACCGGAGTTTAATGCGAGGAGCTAAATGAGCCTTGGTGGGCTGGGTGAGCCTAGGGGACGGAGTCGGGGGTCCAATTGCAGATGAGCCTAGGGGACGGAGTCAGGAGCTCATTTTCAGAAATTTCTGAAAAT
>JAGBMP010000067.1 GCA_017634825.1 Butyrivibrio sp. | reverse complement strand
TGATGAGGCCGGCTGGACCAACTATCCCAAGGGAGTTGTATGGGCTTTTGCCAAGAGAGGAATGAACCTTGATACCGGCTTTGATATGGTTATCTACGGAAATATTCCCAACGGTTCGGGTCTTTCATCATCAGCTTCTTTAGAGGTCCTTACAGGATTTATCTTAAGAGATCTCTATGGCTTTGATGTGTCCAACCAGGATATAGCACTTATCGGACAGTACTCAGAGAACAACTTCAACGGCTGTAATTGCGGAATCATGGATCAGTTTGCAGCAGCTATGGGAAAAGAGAATAACGCCATCTTCCTGGATACTGCCGATCTGTCTTTTGAATATGCACCGATTGCTCTTGAGGGGGCCAAGATCATAATCGCCAACACCAACAAGAAGCACAAGCTCACAGATTCTCAGTACAACGCAAGAAGAAGCACCTGTGAGGCAGCTCTTGCAATACTTCAGAAGAGCCTTGATATCAAGACTCTGGGCGATCTGTCCATCGAGGAGTTTGAGGCTAACAAGCACCTTCTTACAGATCCTGACATGCAGAAGAAGGCAAAGCACGCTGTATACGAGAACCAGCGCACGATCGAAGCTGTTAAGGCTCTTAAGGCAGGCGATATAAACCACTTCGGAGAGCTTATGAGACAGTCACACGAGTCCTTAAGAGATGACTACGATGTTACAGGCGTTGAACTTGATACCCTCGCTGAGGAAGCATGGAAGATCCCGGGAGTTATCGGATCTCGTATGACAGGTGGCGGCTTTGGTGGATGCACGGTTTCTATCGTCAAAGACGAGGCTATTGAGAACTTTAAGAAGACTGTAGGCGAGAACTACAGGAAGAAAATCGGCTATGATGCGACCTTCTATACAGTAGAGATCGGCGGAGGCCCTGAGGTTATCTAAGGAGAGGATTGGAAATGGAAGCAGTTAATAAACTTGTTGCGTATGCACTTGCAACTAAACTTATAGAAAAAGAAGATATCATCTATTCGGTAAATTCCCTGCTTATCGCACTGGGACTTGATGCAGCTGAATATGAGGTTTCAGATATCGAGGCCCTTTCAAGAGAGATCTCTCTTGATGAAAAAGGCCTTGCAGCATACCTTGAGGCTACTTTAAAGGAGCTTGATGACTTCGCTGCGGAAAAAGGCCTTATAGAAAACGACAGTGTTGTCTTTAGAGATCTGTTTGACACTAAGCTTATGGGTCTTTTAACAGAGAGACCAAGCGCTGTTATTGCTAAGTTTAACAGCCTTTATGAAAAGAGTCCTGAAGAAGCGACAAACTATTACTACAACTTTTCCAAGAATACCGATTATATCAGACGCTATAGGATAGCCAAGGATATGAAGTGGATTGCGCCAACTGAGTACGGCGATCTTGATATAACCATCAACCTCTCCAAGCCCGAGAAGGATCCCAAGGCTATTGCTGCAGCAAGAAATGCCAAGCAGAGCGGATATCCCAAGTGTCAGCTGTGCTGGGAGAATGAGGGATACTCAGGAAGGGTAGATCACCCGGCAAGAGAGAACCACAGGATAATCCCTGTAACTATCCAGGATTCCAAGTGGGGATTCCAGTATTCACCTTATGTTTATTACAATGAGCACTGCATCGTGTTTAATTCAAAGCATATTCCCATGAAGATTGAGCACGGTACCTTCTGCAAGCTCTTTGATTTTGTTAAGCAGTTCCCGCATTACTTTGTTGGATCAAACGCAGACCTTCCTATAGTTGGAGGATCTATCTTAAGCCACGACCATTTCCAGGGCGGACACTACACCTTTGCAATGGCTAAGGCTCCTGTGGAAAGGTCTTTTACCGTAAAAGGATTTGAGGATGTTAAGAGCGGAGTGGTTAAGTGGCCTATGTCAGTAATAAGGCTCTCTTCTCCCGACTATGAGAGGATAATCGCTCTTGCAGATGTGATACTTGAAAAGTGGAGAGGATACACTGATGAAGCGGCATTTGTATTTGCTGAGACTGACGGAACTCCTCATAATACTATTACTCCTATCGCCAGAAAGCGCGGAGAAAACTTTGAGCTTGACCTGGTGCTCAGGAACAATATAACTACAGAGGAACATCCTCTTGGTGTATATCATCCGCACGCTGAGCTCCATCACATCAAGAAGGAGAACATCGGACTTATCGAGGTTATGGGGCTTGCTGTTCTTCCTGCAAGACTTAAGGGTGAGATGGCAGAGCTTAAAGAGGCTATGCTCTCCGGTGCAGATCTTCGTGCAAACGAAGTCCTTGAAAAGCACGCTGACTGGGTGGATGCCTTTAAGACAAAGTACGAGAAGATTGATGAATCCAACATAGATGAGATAATTCAGAACGAGATCGGAGAGGTCTTCATGCATGTTCTGGAGGATGCAGGCGTATATAAGCGCACTCCGGAAGGTCAGGAAGCCTTTAACAGATTTATTCGCTCTCTGCCGGCTGAAGGAGTTTAAGGATTGTCTGACGGCTTAGAGAGTTGAGATTTTTGGCGATCGGAACAAGACCATCGAGCTTTCTTTGAATTTCTTCTTCGTTGAGACCGAGCTTGGTCTTGTAGAGATCTATGAGAAGCCTGTAGGTTGCTGTGATATCCGAGCGGGTTTTTACAGCAAATTCAAGGACCTTTGCAGCATCTTCAAATCTGCCGAGGTCATAAAGAGCCTGACCCCACTTCTGCAGTGAGCAGACCAGGGCTGTGTAGTTCTGGTCGTACTGAGTAAGGGGAGTTATGTTGGCTGTGCCATATTCAAGTTTAAGATCGGTGTTGCTGATTCCGGTGAGATTGACAATCTTTTCATCCTTGAGGGCGGTAAGTTCGTTTTCTGCGTCCTGAAGAGTTTTGTCATCGCCGGCAGTGCCGAAGGGAAGAAGGTCGAAGGGAATGTGGATGTATTCCAGATTCTCTAGACTTTTTTTTCTTACATTATTGGACTGGAGCTCTTTTTCCCAGAAGCTTGCCTCCTGCTCTTCCGTCTTTCTTGAGGTTCTGCGCATGAGGAGATTCATGACGATACACAGGAGTATGAAGCTTGCTAAAAAAGGGAATTTCATCTATAATATCCTTTCAGTAAAAACGTGGTGATTACATTTACATAATATCACAGAGGAAGTATTATGAAAAAATTTTTTGGGGCCATTGGAATTGCGGTTCTACTGATGGTCTTGATGCCTCAGACAGCTGTCTTTGCTTCTGATGGCAGACAAATCGCAAAGGGTGTGTTCATAGGACCGGTTGACGTGTCCGGAATGAGCGTAAATGAGGCAGAAAGTGCAGTAACTGCATATGTTGACCAGATATCGGGGCAGACTTTGACTCTCCGTGTGGGCGAGGGAAAAGAGAGACAGCTCACCGGCCAGGATATCGGCCTTTACTGGAGCAACACTTCAGTTGTTGAGGATGCATATTCACTGGGACACCAGGGCAACATCATAGAGAGATACAAAGCTCTTAAGGATCTTCAGCATCAGAACCGTATCTTTGATATCGAATACGGCTATGAGAAAGAGATAATAGAAGGCATTGTAAATGAATGCGGAGATGCCTTTGACCAGGAAAAGATAAATTACACACTGACCAAGACAGAAAACGGCTTCCAGGTATCCGACGGACAGACGGGATATCTTGTGGACCGCCCTGAGTCAGTATCTATTATAGAAGACTTTATTCAGAATAAGCTCGGTGGCGAAGACAATGTTATTCAGCTCTCTGTTAAGGCCGATGAGCCTCAGGGCAGCGAAGAGGAGCTCTCTTTGGTAAGAGATGTCCTGGGAACCTTCACTACCAGCTACAAGACGTCAGGTGCATCAAGAAGTGCCAACGTTGCCAACGGATGCAGACTGATAAACGGCTCAACCATATACCCCGGAGAGGAGTTCTCTGTTCTTGATACCATAACTCCTTTCACAGAAGCAAACGGATACTTCCCGGCTGGTTCATATTTAAACGGACTTGTTGTTGAGAGTATCGGAGGTGGTATCTGCCAGGTTTCAACAACTCTTTACAACGCAGTTCTTCTTTCAGAGCTGGAGGTTACAGAGAGACACAACCACTCCATGATCGTAACTTATGTTTCACCCTCTGCAGACGCAGCCATTGCTGAGTCCGGAGGCAAGAACTTCAAGTTCGTTAACAGCACAGACCATCCTATCTATATAGAAGGATACACCACATCAGACAAGCACATTACATTTACCATATACGGCGTTGAGACAAGACCTTCAGGAAGAAAGGTTTCCTACGAGAGTGAGGTTCTTGAGACAACTCCTGCTTCTGCGGATGAGTTCGTGACCGATCCTTCCCAGGGTATCGGATATGTCGGCACTCAGTCAGCTCACCTTGGCTACAAGGCTCAGCTCTGGAAGATCGTTACAGAGAACGGTGAGACCACCAAGGAAGTTGTTAATACCAGCAATTACAAGATGGTTCCCAAGATCGTTACCGTAGGAACAGCCGGAGCAGATGAGGCAGCTATGTCACAGCTTCAGACTGCAATAGCAACAAGGGATGTTGGCACAGTCAAGGCAGTTGCCGGTGCTCTTGCAGCAGCGAGAAATGCAGCAGGAACAGAGGGAGCAGAGGCAGCTAACCAGGCAGCAGCCGATGCCGTAAACGCAGCCAATGAGCAGCTCAGAGCCCAGGCAGAAGCAGCACAAGCACCTGAGGGCGATGCTGAGTCCATCCAGACAAACTAACCGGCGCCGGAGAGTGTATGAGAATTGGTAAGATAACTGAGAACGCTTTAAAGCGCTCGGTTTTAAAGTTGCTTAGAACAGAATATAAAGATGTTAAAAGCGCAGCTGTAGGGTCAGACTGCGCTTTTTCTGCAAATAAAGAGGCCTTCAGCACAGTATCCGGCGTTACGGCAGATACAAGAGATCCCGGATTTTACGCAGCTGCCAAGGCGCTTATAGGTCTTTTCTCCCAGGGTATAACTCCTGATCATGTTTCAGTATCTATAATGCTTCCTGTTGATGCAGAGGAACAGATGGTAAAAGACATTGTGAAAGGCGCGATAGCTGCGGCCAAGATGTTCGATGTTCCCTATACCGGCGGACATACTGAAGTGACAAAGGCAGTAAACAAGGCACTTGTAACGGCAGTTGCAGTGGCGGGAAGGTCAGATAGTCCGCTCATTGGTGCAAAACCTTTGGCGGGAGATGACCTTGTAGTCACTAAATGGATTGCCCTTGAAGGCGCATCAATGCTGGCCTTAGAGAAAAAGGAAGAACTCTCATCCAGATACCCGGTGCCTTTCATAGAAGAAGCTGAGCGCTTCAAAGGTCTTTTGGATATTCGAGCTGAGGCTGCAGTCGCCGTGAAGTCCGGAGTCAGAGCCATACATGATGTTTCATCGGGGGGAATTTATGCTTCTCTCTGGGAGATGTCTGAAAAGGCAGGCTGCGGACTGGAGGTAGACCTCAGGAAGATTCCCGTAAGACAGGAAACTATCGAGATCTGCGAGTTCTTTGAATTAAACCCGTATCAGCTCACATCGGGTGGAGCTCTTTTAATAGCAACAGACGATGGAAAAGGCCTTGTTAAAAAGCTGGAGGAGGAAGGAATTCCTGCGGCGGTGATAGGAGCTCTGAAGGAAGGGAATGATAAGATAATAGTAAACGGAGATGAAAAGAGATTCCTTGAATCTCCTCAGGCAGATGAGATACATAAGGTCTTATGACAGAATTAGTGGTATTATAGTAAATAAATCAGAAGGGGAGAATGATAAAGATGAGTACAAGAGAAGAAATTCTAGGTATTATTGAGAAAAACAGCCGTATAGATGTGCATGAACTCAGCGTTCTTTTGGGAGCGGACGAGCTTCTTGTAGCCAATGAGCTTAAGAGCCTTGAGGATGAAGGCATCATCTGCGGATATCACACAATGATAGACTGGTCCAAGACCGATATCGAGAAGGTTAACGCTCTTATCGAGGTTAAGGTTACACCTCAGAGGGGCCTTGGCTTTGACAGCATTGCCGAGAGGATCTACAAGTACCCGGAAGTTACCAGCGTATACCTTATGAGCGGAGGCTTTGACCTCATGGTCATTCTTGAGGGCAAGACCCTTCAGGAGGTAGCAAGCTTTGTAAGCAACAAGCTTTCAACGCTTGAGACCGTTCTTAGCACAGCAACTCACTTTATTTTAAAGAAATACAAGGACCATGGAACAATCCTTGCAAAGAAATATGAAGACACAAGGGAGATAGTATCGCCATGAGAAACCCAATCGGAAAGAAAGTAGTAGATATAAAGCCATCGGGTATCAGAAAGTTCTTTGATATTGTCCTTGAGACTGAGGGCGCTATTTCTCTGGGTGTTGGTGAGCCGGACTTTGATACTCCCTGGCATATAAGGGATGAGGGTATCTATTCCCTGGAGAAGGGACGTACCTTCTATACATCCAATTCAGGACTTAAAGAGCTCAGAACTGAGATCTCCAATTATATTCAGAGAACTCAGGGAGTGAGCTACGACCCGATAAAAGAAGTATTCGTTACGGTAGGAGGATCTGAAGCCATTGACCTTGCTCTTCGCGCAATGGTTGATGAGGGAGATGAGGTTCTGATCCCGCAGCCCAGCTACGTATCCTACGAGCCCTGCGCAATCTTGGCAGATGCTGTTCCTGTTATCATTGAGCTCAAGGAAGAAAATCAGTTCAGATTAACAGCTCAGGAAGTACTTGATAAGGTTACGGACAAGACCAAGATCCTGGTTCTTCCGTTCCCCAACAACCCAACCGGAGCCATCATGGAGAAGGAAGATCTTGAGGCCATTGCCAAGGTCGTTATAGAAAAAGACCTCTATGTAATATCCGACGAGATCTACGGAGAGCTCACCTACAGTGGCAAGCACGTATCCATCGTATCTCTCCCTGGAATGAAGGAGAGAACCATACTGATCAACGGTTTCTCCAAGGCCTATGCAATGACAGGCTGGAGACTTGGATATGCCTGCGGACCACAGGTCATCATGGAACAGATGGTCAAGATCCACCAGTTCGCCATCATGTGCGCACCTACAACCAGCCAATATGCAGCTGTTGAGGCCTTAAGGAACGGCGATGACGATGTCCTTATGATGAAGGAGCAGTACAACCACAGGAGGAGATTCCTTCTTAGTGAGTTTGAGAGGATCGGACTTCCGTGTTTTGAACCCTACGGAGCATTTTATGTGTTCCCGTGTATCAAGAAGTTTGGAATGACCAGTGATGAGTTCTGTACAAGGCTTCTTAAGGAAGAGAAGCTCGCTGTCGTTCCCGGTACAGCCTTTGGTGACTGCGGAGAGGGTTACATAAGAGTTTCCTACGCATACTCACTTGAAAATCTCAAGGCTGCCATGGAGAGACTGGAGAGATTTATCAGTAAACTCTGATATGAAACAAATTGAATATCTTTAGGTAAAACTAAAACTCCTGCTTGTTTGGGCAAATATGCACAAAAAGCAGGAGTTTTTTTGTGAAAATCCTTAGAATATCTAAAATAATTCATTTAAATCTAAAATAATCGTTGACTTCATATTTCTCGCATTTTAGAATTGATAATAACAAGGTGTATTAGGAGAAATTGGACAAATGACAGCGGAAAAACAGCTAAAATATAACGAACCATGGATACTTCAGAGGGCTGACCCCTATGTTTACAGACACACAGACGGGACTTATTATTTCACAGCTTCTGTCCCCGAATATGACAGGATTGTCCTGAGGAAATCAGATACTCTCGCCGGTCTCGCAGATGCAGAAGAGACAGAAATCTGGCACAAGCACGAGTCGGGTCCCATGAGCATACATATCTGGGCTCCAGAGCTGCACTATCTTGACGGCGCATGGTACATCTACTACGCAGGAGGAGATAAGGACAACATCTGGGAGATCAGGCCTTATGTTCTTCAGTGTAAGGATGCAGACCCGATCACCGGAACCTGGACAGAGCTTGGCAAGATTCAGAGAGCTGACGCAGACGAGTTCTCTTTTAAAGCCTTCTCTCTTGATGGTACAGTGTTCGAGAACAAGGGTGAGAGGTACTATGTCTGGGCTGAGAAGGTGGGAGTCGGAAGACAGATCAGCAACCTCTATATAGCCAGGATGGAGAGTCCATGGAAGCTCGCAACTGTCCAGGTGATGCTTACAACCCCTGATTATGACTGGGAGAGAGTGGGCTACTGGGTAAACGAGGGCCCTTCAGTAATCAAACACGGCGGAAAGATCTTTTTAACCTATTCTGCCAGTGAGACAGGCAAGCCCTACTGTATGGGAATGCTGACTGCCGATGAAGACAGCGACCTTCTTGATCCCAAGAGCTGGACCAAGGAGAGACATCCGGTTCTTGAATCTGATGAGAAGCTTGGCATCTATGGACCGGGGCACAACAGCTTTACGGTGGATGAGAATGGGCAGGACATCTGCGTTTACCACGCAAGAAATGAAGAGACCATAACGGGAGATCCTCTCTACAACCCCAACAGGCACGCAAGACTTATGCCGGTTGTCTGGGACGAAGAGGGAAGGCCGGTTTTCTCTTTTAACCGGGGAGATAAATGATGAAAAGAAAATACATGAAATTTATTGCAGCAGGGATGAGCGTTGTCCTTGCTGCTTTGGGAAGTGGATGCTCGGCGCCTTCGGCAGCTGAGAGCACAGTGCTTCCGCAGGAGGCGAGTATGGAGGAAATAGCAAAGGGATCCGTTAATTCGGGGGCATCTCTCCACGATCCACAGGTTATTGTGGCAGAGGACGGCACTTATTACTGCTACGGAACCCACATGACGGCAGCTACTTCTTCGGATCTGATAAAGTGGGATACCTGGGCAGATGGGGTAAACGGCAGCAACAAGATTTATGACAATCTGCTGACGGAACCTTTTGATGCCTTTTCTTTTGTGGGCAAGAATGATCAGGGGGGATATTCTGTCTGGGCGCCAAGCGTCATTTACAACAAGAAGACGGGCAAGTACATGATGTACTTCTGCACTACCTCTTCATATATCAAGTCAAGTATTGCTTTTGCCACTTCTGATAATATAGGTGGACCATACCATTATGAAAAGACAATAATTGACTCAGGATTCGCAAAATCTGATATGAATCTGACAAATTTTTATGAGATAATGGGAGATGATGCAGCCACAAAAAATCGCTACGTTGCAGGCGGAGCCTATAATAACCAGCTCTGGCCCAACGCCATCGATCCTGCCATGTTCTACGATGAGGATGACAGGTTGTGGATGGTCTATGGCTCCTGGTCCGGAGGAATCTTTATCCTGGAGCTGGATCAGGAAACAGGCGAGCCGATCCATCCCGTCACAGATGACGAGAATGAAGTAGATGCATACTTTGGTAAAAGACTTATCGGCGGATTCCATCACTCAATAGAAGGCCCGTATATTCATTACGACAAGGCAACAGGCTACTATTATCTGTTCCTGTCTTACGGTAACCTCCAGACAGACGGCGGATATCAGATAAGAGTCCTGAGGTCGGAGAACCCTGACGGACCTTATGTGGACGCTACGGGAAACAGCCTTGGTATCAAGGGAGATCTTGATTCCTACGCTGATTACGGCGTTAAGCTCATGGGCAACTACACACTTCCAAGCCTTAACGTTACATACATGGCGCCGGGAGGACAGTCTACCTTTGAGGGTGCAGACGGTAAATTATACATCGTCTATCACCAGAGATTTAAGAATAACGGGGAGTTCCATTCAGTAAGAGTCCATCAAATGGCCATGAATGAGGATGGCTGGCCCTGTGTTTTCCCGTTTGCCACAAACGGTGAATCCCTGTCGGAAGAGGGCTATAAGACAAAAGACATTCAGGGTACCTTCTACGTTGTTGACCACGGCCTTGAAGTGAACAACCTGGTAAATGAGCCTGTAGAGTGCAAGTTTGCAGATGGTAATATCACGGGCGGAATATCAGGAACCTATGAGGTAAAAGAGGGTACTAACTTTATCACCATAAAATCCGGGGATGTAACCTATAAAGGAGTTATGGTGGAAATGACAGATGAAGCAGGAAACAACACCTTCTGCATAAGCGCAGCAGGTGACAATAATCATTCAATATGGGGAGTAAGATATGGCAAAACTAGTGATCAATGAAACAAAGAAAATGGGAGAGATAGCGCCCGAAGTATACGGACATTTCTCCGAGCATCTGGGAAGATGTATCTATGAAGGCCTCTATGTAGGTGAGAATTCAGATATTCCCAATGTTAACGGTATGAGAACAGACGTGGTTGAAGCGCTGAAGGAGATGAAGGTTCCTGTGCTTCGCTGGCCCGGCGGTTGCTTTGCCGATGAGTACCACTGGATGGACGGTATCGGAGATAAGTCAAAGAGAAAGAAAATGATCAACACTCACTGGGGCGGAGTTATGGAGGATAACAGCTTCGGAACAGATGAGTTCATGGAGCTCTGCAGACAGCTTGGTTGCAAGACCTATGTAAACGGAAACCTCGGAAGCGGAACAGTTCAGGAGATGAGCCAGTGGGTTGAGTACATGACCCTGGACGGAGTATCTCCCATGGCTGACCTTCGTAAGGAGAACGGACATCCCGAACCCTATAAGCTTGACTACTTTGCGGTAGGAAATGAGAACTGGGGCTGCGGCGGAAATATGAGACCTCAGTACTACGGAGATCTCTATCGCAGATATCAGACCTATCTTCGTCAATACAATCCTGACAAGAAGTTCAAGAAGATTGCCTGTGGTGCAAACAATGATGACTATCACTGGACAGAGGAGGTTTTAAAGACCTGCTTTGATCATTCACCTGCACATGAGCACGGCTTTATGGACCTGATCTCTCTTCACTACTATGACATGCCTTACGGCTGGGATCCTAAGGTGAGCGCAACAGAATTTGATGAAGAGTGCTACTACAGAACTCTCAGCAAGGCATATCTCATGGATGAGCTTGTATCAAGACATTGCAACGTTCTCGATCAGTACGATCCCGACAAGCATATCGGACTTGCTGTAGATGAGTGGGGAACATGGTTTGAGGTTGAGCCCGGAACAAATCCCGGATTCCTCTACCAGCAGAACACAGTAAGAGATGCCCTTGTAGCAGGCATTACTCTCAACATCTTCAACAAGCACTGTGACAGAGTTAAGATGGCTTGCATCGCTCAGATGGTCAACGTTCTTCAGTCCGTTATCCTTACAGACGGCGAGAAGATGATCAAGACTCCTACCTATCATGTATTCCATATGTATCGTCATCACCAGGGTGCTGAGCTTCTTGGCAGCAGCATCACAGGAGCTACTAAGATCGGTGTTGAGGATGGCTTTAAGGTACCTGACCTTACTGAGTCTGTATCTGAGAAGGATGGAATCATAACGATCACAGTCAGCAATCAGTCTCCTTCTGAGGCAAAAGAGCTTGATGTTGTATTTGCTGAGAAGAAGAACTTTGAAGTTGTTGAAGCAAAATATGTAGGCGGCGCAGATGCGCATGATTACAACACTTTTGAGGATCCTGAGAAGGTTGTTGAAAAGAACTTTGAGGATTACAAAACAGAAGGCGGACTTAAGCTTAACATACCTGCAGCAAGTGTAGTTGAGATTAGACTAAAATAAAGGTATAATACTTTAAGCTTATATGAAAAGGTTGGGTACGTATTATGTTACATATCAAGTCGCTTGATGAAGGTTTGGAACTCTTTAAAGCACTGGGTTCTGATATTCGAGTTGAGATAATCAAGATACTTCTGAATGAAAATGCCATGAACATGAATGAGCTTGCAAGCCGTCTTAATATCACCAACGGCGCGCTTACAAGCCATATCAAGAAACTGGAAGAATGCGGAGTTGTTACCGTTTCCTCCGAGGCATCGGGCCATGGCAATCAGAAGGTATGCTCAGTACATCTGGACAAGATCCTTATAGAGCTTCAGGATAAGCCTGAGAGCGAGAATATCTACACAACGGATATCAAGGTTGGTCTTTTTTCAGACTACAACGTTTTTCCAACCTGTGGTCTTGCAACCAGTAACAGACTCATCGGAGAAGTGGACGATACCAGATACTTTGCTCATCCCGACAGGTATGAAGCTGATATTCTCTGGTTCACCAAGGGATATGTTGAATATGCCATCCCTAACTTTGTTCCGGCCAATCAGAGGATTGACGAGATCTGCATCTCCATGGAGCTGAGTTCAGAAGCTCCCGGAGTTAATAATGTATGGCCTTCGGATATCTATTTTTACTTAAACGGAACTCTTCTTGGCACCTGGACGAGCCCCGGAGATTTCGGAGATGTAAAGGGTATCTTTACTCCCGACTGGTGGTTCCCCAACTGGAATCAGTACGGACTTCTCAAGATGCTGGTTATAAACCACAAGGGAACATTTATTGACGGCCTTCAGATCTCTGATGTGACAATAGATGAGTTCAAGATCACAAGTAAGAGCCCTCTTAAGTTTAAGCTCGAGGTTCCCGAGAATGCAGAGCACGTAGGCGGTCTTACAATCTTCGGAAGAGGCTTTGGTAACTACAACCAGGATATAAACATAAAGATGGCATACAGCCCTATAGAGTTGCCATAATAAAGGTAAAAAATAAGAGGTTAGCTTAAACGCTAACCTCTTTTGTTATGTCTTTTACTTGATTCCGCTGATTGCGATGGACTCAATGATGACTCTCTGGAACAGGAAGAACAGTATCAGTGTGGGTAGCATTGCTATTACCGAGGCTGCCATGATCAGAGCGTAATCACTTTGGATCGCGTAGTAGTGGTTAAAGGATCTGATAACTACCTGCAGGGTCCAGGTCTTTTCACTTCTAAGGAAGATCGTTGGAGCAAGGTAGTCGTTCCATATTCCCATGAACCAGAGCATGAGCTGTGTACCAAGAGCACCCTTCATAAGTGGAAGGAAGATCTTCCAGTAGATTCCGAAGTAGTTGCATCCGTCAATCTTGGCTGCATCCATAAGATCTGAAGGGATGCTGTAAAGGTTCTGACGAAGGAAGAAGATCATGCTGACGTTTCCAAAGCACCCCGGAATGATAAGGGGTGCAAGGGAGTTGGTCCAGTGGAGCTTGGTAAAGAGTACGTACTGAGGGATCATTACAACCGCAAAGGGAATCATGATGGTTGCAAGAAGTGCCAAAAACAGTGCGTTTTTACCTCTGAATTCCATCTTGGCAAAGGCAAAGGCTGCAAGGGATGAAGTAAAGCCTCCGATAATGAGCACGGGGATCTCAACCTTGATGGTGTTGATGATACCGCTTATGAACTGTCCCTTTTTCATAACCTCGCTGTATTTACCGATAAGGATCGGGTCAGGAATGATCGTCAGGGTTCCTGAGAGAATCTGGTTTTTGGTCATAAAAGATGTTGCCACCATGTAAACAAGGGGGAACACCATTGTTAAAGCAAATAAGAACAGCAGTACAAAGATAATGATGTTGAACGTCTTTTCCTTGGGGGATGTGACGCGATCATTCATATAGTCTTTCCGGCTGCTTTTTGGTTTTGATAAAATTGCTGTAGCCATCTGTCACACCTCCTTAATCTATAGTCTTAACCCATTTATCCTGACCCCAGAAGTTGATGGCCGTGATAATGAATATGATGGTCGCAAGAATTACCGCAACTGCACTACCGTATCCGAGCTGTCCGTTGGTGAAGGCCTTCTCATAGAGATAGAATACAACAGTTGCTGAGCTGTAGTTTGGTCCGCCGTTTGGTGTCATGACCTGAACTTCTACGAATACCTGGAAGCCTCCGATGAGGGAAGTGATAAGTACGTAGAAGGTTACCGGTGAGAGCAGCGGGAGAGTGATGTTGGTGAATTTCTTCCAGCCGTTTGCTCCGTCGATCATGGCTGCTTCATAGTAGTCTCTCGGAATGTTCTGAAGTCCTGCAAGATAAAGGATTACTGTTCCACCGAGTCCCTTCCATACCATGAAGATGATCATGGATATCTTTACCATTTGCTCATCTCCAAGCCAGTTGGGGCCGTGCATTCCGGTGAGGGCTTTGTAGATACCGTTTAAAAGACCGTAGTCGTAGTTAAATACCCATGCCCACAAAATAGAAACAGCAACCAGTGAAGATACCACGGGAACATAGTACATGGTGGTGAGAACTCTTTTACCCGGAATCTTTCTGTTAAGGCCCATGGCGATGAGGATTCCCAGGATCATTCCGATGGGAATACCTATCATGTAGATTATGGTTGTTCCCATGGATCTCCAGAATTTGTAATCGCCGAAGATTTTAATGTAGTTGCCAAGGCCGACTATATTTCCCCAGAGAGAATTCATTCCTGTCCATTTACTGGTGCTGGCAATCAGGGCGAATACGATCGGGTACGCCATAAAGAGCATGAAGCCGACAAAAGGCGGTGCGATAAAGAGCCATGCCCAGCGTTCCTCCCTTTTTGCCATGGCGGATCTGTGTACTTTGACTTTTGTTTTTGCCATTTTCTCTTTCCTCTAAATCTTATAAAACGAGCCCCTCGGCATCATATACAGAGGGGCCCTGTTTGCTTTTTGAGTCCGGTTATCAGCCGTTCTTTGTAGCTGAATTCTGAAGCTCTATAGCCTCGTCAAGAAGCTGCTGCATCTCAGGCTCAACCTGCTTGAGGTAATCCTCTACAGAGATGTCGCCGTTCTTGATGTTGAATACACCTGACCAGAAAGGTGTGAACCACTCTGAGTTGTATGTGTAATCTGTCTCCTGAAGAGCTGCTGCATAGTTGTCGTTTCCGTCGAAGTATCCGAAGATAACGTCTACGTTTGAAGCGTAAGGAACTTTTCCGCTGTTTACAGCATCCTTGAACTCGCCGTATGCAAGCTCTGTGATGTTAGGAAGCTGGATAGAAGCACCTGTTGAGATACCTGAAACTGCTCTCTGTCCGTCAGCATCTGTTGAAAGCTTTGAAACAAGCTCTGCGCAGAGGTCAGGGTACTCTGTTGTAGCTGATACGCAGTATCCAACTGATCCCATCCATGTGTGTGATCTTCCGTCACCTGAAGGTCCTACAGGCCATCCGCAAAGGTTCCACTTGTAAGGGAATGTAGCATCATCCATGAATGCTGCAACGTCCCATGTACCGCAAGCGTAGAAAGCAACCTGTCCATCGAGCCATCGCTGGTATCCGCCAAGAGCTGTATCCTGCTCAACTGAAGGTGTAAGGCCGTTCTTTGTAAGGTCTGTGTAGAATGTGAGAGCCTCTGTGAGCTGAGGGTTATTTGCAACGTTAACCTTGGTCATGTCGTCGTTGAGGAACTTAACACCGTTTGAATAAAGGAAAGGTGTCATGCCCCACTGATCTGCGCAGGCAACGCCCCACTGATCAATTTCTCCGTCGCCGTCCTTGTCCTTTGTAAGGGCCTTGCATACTTCTTCGAACTCTGCGTATGTGTAAGGCTTGTTAGGATCGGGATATTCAAGACCTGCCTCGTCGAAGAGGTCCTGGTTATAAGCAAATGCAAAGCAGGAAAGATCCTTAGGGAATGCGTAAAGTGAACCCTGGCCAACATTGGTGCCGTCATAACGGTAGATCTCCTGAGTTGTTCCCCAAATGCTGCTGATTGTTGCATCATCTACATAGTCATCAAGTGGAAGGATGTAACCGTTGTCTACATAAGAACGAACTGCTGCAGGTCCTACGTAGAATACGTCAGGCATATCGCCTGCTGTCATGTTGGCGATCATCTTCTGGTTGTACTCATCCTGTGTTGTAACTTCGAATACAACTTCTTTGACCTGATCCTTGTGCTCTTCAACGAACTCATCAATGAGCTGCTGATAGATTTCCTTCTCATGCTCCTGCATGTAAAGGAATACGTGGATGGTCTGATCACCTTCGCCTGCAAGGGTCTCGGTTGAAGACTCTGAGGTGGTCTCAGCTGCAGCTGTGTCTGCTGCCGGTTCTGCCGGAGTAGCTTCGCCTGCTTCCTCAACAGTTGTTGTTGAGCAGCCTGCAAGAATACCCATTGACATGCATCCGGCTAATAGAATACTCAAAACTTTCTTCTTCATAGCAAATCCTCCTAAAAAAATTGCGTTAACTAGCATCTGTTATAGCAATTTTACTAAACAGGATTATCGGGCGTCAATGGGTATTTTAGATTTTTCTTAAATATTTTAAATTTTTGTCGTTTTACACAAAAAACTAAAGTTGTTTTTGTTAATCTATAAATGGTAATCAGTCAATCTTTGTCTCGAAGATGTTTGTTTCAAAGAATTTGTTGAATCCCTGCCATCCCGGAGTGGTTATATTCTGCAGGATTTCAGTGAAGGTTTCCATCTTGGCATCTGTGTTGTCGGCAAGGTTTAAGGCTACAGCCTCCATGATCGCCGGCTTTTTGGGTGAGCCGTACTCAAACTCGCCGTGATGAGCAACGATACAGTGCTGAAGCTCCTGCTTTAAGAGCTCTGGGAAACCTTCGATGAGGGCGGCTTTTTCTCCGACCATCATTGCTCCCATGACGATGTGGCCGAGGAACTGGCCTTCATCGGTGTAATCGTTGACAGGGAAAAGAGACAGCTCTTTTGTCTTACCTATGTCATGGCAGATGGCTGCTGTAAGAAGAAGGTCTCTCTTGAGCATGGGATAAGCGTCTGCCATGTAGTTGCAGAGCTTGGTAACACTTAAGGTGTGCTCCAAAAGACCGCCGATAAAGCCGTGGTGCACGGTCTTGGCTGCGCTGGATTTGCGGAACTTCTCGATAAAGGCTGTGTCCTTTACAAAGAATTCTTCCAAAAGCTTTTTTAAATAAGGATTCTCGATAGTTGCGATGATCTCCAAAAGCTCTTTATACATTGTGTCGTTGTCCTTGCTTGATACAGGAAGGAAGTTGGCCAGGTCGTATTCTCCCTCGGAGCACTTTCTGGCTCTTTTTATGTTGATCTGGATAGCACCGTTGAAGCTGGTAACTTCGCCAAAGACATCTATGCAGTCCTGATCGTCGAACTCATCGATGCCGGCTCCACCCGGCTCCCAGATCTTGGCATCTACTGTGCCGGTCTTATCCTGCAGGGTTACGGAATAGTACTCCTTTCCATTCTTGGTTGTGGCTGACTGCTTGTGCTTACACATATAGATGTCAGCAACTCTGTCCCCTGGTTTAAGATCCTTGATAAATTTCATAAAAACCTCATTTCTAACAATAAATTAATTGTGGGTGGCGCTTGATAAGGTCACCTCTATGTCAAGCTCTATGTAATCATTTGGAGCCTGTCTTTTTACTGCAACAGTTATTATATCATCCGGTGAGCACTGCGCAAGTTTGGATATGAACTGCTCATAGGAACTGACTTCGACGCCGTCTATGGCGGTTATTATGTCTCCGCTCTGGATTCCGGCCTGCATGGCAGGAGAGCCCAGCTCAGTCTTGGTGATGTAGGCGCCGGCAGGAATGTTCTGCTGCTCAAGGATGTCCGCGGGAATGGTGGTTCCGTGGATGCCCATGTACGCTCTGGCTCTTCCGTTTGAGAGATCTTCGAACAATGTCTTTAGCTCTGTGATACCGATGGCGCAGATATGGTTCTCAAGATCCTCGGTGTTGTAGGACATGTCGATTATACCGATAACCTGGCCGTTTAAGTTGGCGAGTACTCCGCTTCCCAAGTTGCTGCCATAGATGTCTGTGGTCAGGAGCTTGTAGCAGGAATCTTCAAGGTTAAGGGTGGTCTTCTCGGAGGTGATGATACCGTAGGAGATGGAACCCTGAATTCCAATGGGGCTGCCGACTGCGATGACGGGAAGACCTGTCATTGTGCCGTTGTTGGAGCTTCCCAGGAACGAAGTGGTTACCTTATTTCTGGTGTTTTCTGTCAGATCCGATCTGTTGACGCTGATGACACTAAGGCCGGTTACGTCGTCGGTGAGCTTCAGCTCTGCATTGGCCATGGAGCCATCAACAAAGGTTACCTTTATGCTCTCGGCTTCGCTTATTGCTGATGAAGGAACCACAATGAAGTAGTTTGTGCCGTTGTTGGCGATGATGACACCTGAGGCAGATCCGCTGCTCTCAAAGGATTCGCTGAACCAGTTGGTGTCGTTGGAAACAGCGGTCACTGTGACTATGCTGGTGCCTACGCTCTGGGCAACGCCCTTAAGAGAGTACATCATTTTAGAATAGTCGGAAGCAGAGAAGGAGTAGGAAGCGATGGCTGCATCGATCTGATCCTTCTGATTGGCCTCGAGATACTGGGCTTCGACCTCCGCTATCTGGAATTCGTCTGCAAACATCTCCTCGGGAGTAAGCTCGTCCTGAACCTCTTCCTCCGGGAAGGAGATGGGCTCCGGCTCAGCTTCCGGATAGAGCTTGTCGCTGAAGACCGGCTGCAGGAACAGAAACGTAAAGCACGCAACTATTCCGAATACTATGGCAAGAAAGAACGTGATGACAGTTCTTCTTAAAAGCTTTTTTCTGTTTATGGGACGCTGTTTTATCTTCTCACTGATAAAACCTGTGTCCGCCAATACTTCTTTTTTCTCATCCTGATTAAGAGGCATGTCTTTTTACCTTCCAAGCTCAAAATATTACATACATTATATTATAGATTGGCTCACTAGTCACGGAGCGCTTAAAATGGTAAACTGTAATTTGGACAATTATGTAAACAGGCAGAAAAACAAGGTTTTACGAAATGAACAAGAAAGCACTTCACGTACTTGAGTACGACAAGATAATTGAAAAACTGGCGGAACACGCAACATCAGATCCCGGGCGAAAGCTCTGCCTTGAGCTTGAACCGTCTTCTGATATCAAAGAGATCAGAAAGAACCTGCAAAAGACCAACGACGCCATCGCAAGGATCTTCAAAAAGGGATCCGTAAACTTTGGCGACAACAAGGAGTTTGGCGGGATTTTAAAAGCGCTGAAGATCGGTTCATCTCTTGATATGGCATCTCTTCTTAGACTTGCTTCATTTTTGGATAACGTAAACAGGGTAAAGAGCTACGGAAGACCACCAAGAGATGATGAAGAGGGCGACTCTCTTACAGAGTCATTCCAGATGCTCGAGCCCCTTACCTTTGTGTCGGCTGAGATCAGAAGGTGCATCGTGTCTGAGGATGAGATGAGCTCTGATGCAAGCCCTGCACTGAGGCACATAAGGCGCGGAATGATGCTGGCCAACGATCGCATTCACGAGCAGCTGAACAGAATGATAAATGGTTCACTGCGCACCTACCTTCAGGATGCGGTGGTTACAGTCAGAGGTGACAGATACTGTATTCCGGTAAAAGCTGAGTACAAATCCCAGGTAAACGGTCTTGTTCACGACCAGTCTTCCTCGGGATCAACACTCTTTATTGAGCCGGCGGCAGTTGTTGAGCTCAACAACAAGATCCGCGAGATGGCACTTCAGGAGAGCGCCGAGATTGAGAAGATCCTCATGGAGCTCAGCCTTTCAGTGGCTGAACATGTTGATGCCATCAGATACAACTGCGAGATTATGACAGATCTTGACTTTATCTTTGCCAAGGCCTCCTATGCTCTGGAGATAAATGCCATTACACCTGTATTTAACGAGCAGCACATTTTTGATATCAAGAAGGGAAGACATCCTCTTATTGCAAAAGACAAGGTGGTTCCCATCGACGTATATGCCGGCCGCGACTTTGACATGCTGATAATAACGGGACCAAATACCGGCGGTAAAACAGTTACATTAAAGACGGTAGGTCTTTTGACCCTGATGGGACAGGCGGGGCTTGCGATACCTGCAGCGGACAGGTCGGAACTGTCGGTGTTTGAAGAGGTCTATGCGGACATCGGTGATGAGCAGAGTATTGAGCAGTCTCTTTCTACATTCTCATCGCACATGACAAACACGGTTGCGATCCTGGAAAACGCCAATGAGAACAGCCTGTGTCTCTTCGATGAGCTGGGTGCGGGAACTGACCCCACTGAGGGCGCGGCTCTTGCGATCTCAATACTCAATGACCTGCACAAGCGTAAGATCAGGACACTGGCAACGACTCACTACTCAGAACTCAAGGTCTATGCCTTAAACACTAAGGGCGTTCAGAACGCAAGCTGCGAGTTTGATGTCGAGTCTCTAAAGCCCACATACAGGTTGCTGATAGGACTTCCCGGTAAGAGTAATGCCTTTGCCATTTCTTCAAAGCTTGGGCTCCCCGACAGGATCATCGAGGCTGCCAGCGAGCAGATAAGTACCGAGGACAAGCGCTTTGAGGATCTTATCGCGGATCTTGAGATGAGCCGTAAGACCATCGAGAACGAGCGCCTTGAGATAGAGCAGTATAAGAAAGAAGCAGAAGAGCTTCGCAGACAGCTCGAGCAGAAGACGGACAAGCTGGACAGGCAGAAGGAAGATATCCTGCGTGAAGCCCACGAACAGGCAAGGCAGATCCTTCAGGAAGCCAAGACGATAGCCGACGAGACCATCAAGGTCTACAGAAAAGCCGGTCCGAATGCTTCCATGCAGGACCTTGAGAGAACAAGGACGAAGCTCAACGAGAAGATATCCGACAAGAATAAGGCAATCACCAAGAAAAAAGAGCTTCCGGCCGATCATCAGATTCTTAAGGAGTCGCAGCTAAAGCTCGGCGAGAGCGTAAAGATCGTGTCCATGGGACTTAAGGGAACCATCTCATCCAAGCCCGACAAGGACGGAAATCTCTTTATTCAGTGCGGAATCATGAAGACCAAGGCCAACATCAGAGACCTGGTGCTCATTGGAGATGAGGATCCCAAGACTGCCATGAAGAAGTTCTACGGCAGGAATACCTCGGGAGGAGGCAAGATGGATCTCTCCAAGGCTTCGACCATCAGGACGGAGATCAATCTTATAGGAAAAAACAGCGATGACGCAGTCGCTGCTTTGGATAAATACCTGGACGATGCTTACATGTCGCACCTTAATAACGTAAGAGTCGTTCACGGAAAAGGCACAGGAGCCCTAAGGCAGGCTGTGCATCAATATCTTAAGGGGGTACCCTATGTCAAATCCTTTAAGCTGGGCGAGTTCGGCGAGGGAGATGCAGGGGTTACAATTGTTACTTTCATAAAGTAAGAGGGGAATAGTAAATGGTTAGCAAACAGAAAATTTTAATCGTAGATGATGATAACAACATTGCAGAGCTCATATCACTTTATCTGGTAAAAGAGTGCTTTGAGACCAAGATCTGCAACGACGGCGAGACAGCCATCAACACCTTTGACACCTTTAAGCCAAACCTGGTGCTGCTTGACTTAATGCTCCCCGGCATCGACGGATACCAGGTCTGCAGAGAGCTAAGGACCAAGAGCCAGGTGCCGGTGATCATGCTCTCTGCCAAGGGAGAAGTCTTTGATAAGGTCCTCGGCCTTGAGATGGGGGCTGATGACTACATGGAGAAGCCCTTTGATTCAAAAGAGCTTGTGGCGAGAGTCAAAGCAGTCCTTAGAAGATACAAACCTCAGGTTCAGGAGGTTCAGGAATCGGATGACAAGGTTGTAAGATACCCTGACCTTGAGATCAATATGACCAACTACTCAGTAACCTACATGGGCGAGAGAGTTGACATGCCACCCAAGGAGCTGGAGCTTTTGTACTTCCTTGCTGCATCTCCAAACCATGTATTTACCAGAGAGCAGCTCCTTGACCAGATCTGGGGCTATGAGTACATCGGCGATACAAGAACAGTAGATGTACATATCAAGAGACTTCGTGAGAAGTTAAACGACCACGACAAGTGGAGACTGGCTACCATCTGGGGAATCGGCTATAAATTTGAGGTACAACAGTAAATGAAACGGACCCTTTACATCAAATTTCTGCTGGCATATCTTTTGTTCGGCATATTTGGTTTTATTGTGGTTGCGACCTTCGTATACAGCATGACGCTTGACCGCTTAAGGCGTGACAAGGCGGACAACATGTACCAGGTTGCCACACAGATAGCCAACACCTATGCAGCAGATCTTTACAATTCGGAGACGTCCCTGGAGACAGTGCACGGAGAGCTCTCCTCGCTGTCCAAGTACATGGATAACTCCCCAATATGGATTGTCAATCCTTCAGGCCGACTGGTTCTTGACTCCTCAAGGATGCTTGAACCGGGAAAAGAGATCGTGATAACCGGTTTTGATCCGACGATCACGGGCTCAAGCTACTATACAACCGGGGACTTCTGGAGCTCTTTTAACCAGGAAATGCTGAGTGTATTTGCGCCGATAACCGCCAATTATAAGGTTCAGGCCTACGTTGTTATCCACACACCGATAGCTGCGCTGGAGAAAAAAGCCAACACTTTCCTCAACATCTCTTACCTGATGCTGATAGTTCTTTTCCTGCTGTCATTGATAATCCTTATCTTCTTCACGGAGCTGGTGTATGTGCCGCTTCGAAAGATAACCAGGGCTACAGAGCAGTATGCTGCCGGAAATATGGGCTATGAGTTTTCGGTGGAGTCTGAGGATGAGATGGGCTACCTTGCTGCTTCTTTGTCTTACATGGCAGGTGAGATTGCCCGTTCCGAGGATGATCAGAAGAAACTGGTTGCCAATGTTTCCCACGATTTCAGATCTCCTCTTACATCCATAAGAGGCTATCTTGTGGCGATGCAGGATGGAACCATTCCTCCCGAGATGCACGAGAAGTACCTTGGGATAGTGATCAACGAGACCGACAGACTGACCAAGCTCACCAACGAGCTGCTTACACTCAACAACATGAGCACCAAGGGAATGCTGCTTAAGAAGGTCGACTTTGACATCAACAGTGTCATCAGGAAGGTCGCAGAGTCTTTTGGCGGAACCTGTATGGACAAGAATATCGCCATCGAGCTTGTGCTGACAGATGACAAAATGCTGGTAAATGCTGACGTTGACAAGATACAGCAGGTGCTTTACAACCTTGTGGACAACGCCATCAAGTTCAGTCACCACGACTCCTCTGTCAAGATCGAGACCACCGAGAAGCACAGCAAGGTCTTCGTATCTGTCAAGGACAGCGGTATCGGAATCCCCAAGGAAGACTTAAAGCTCGTATTTGACAGATTCTATAAGTCCGACGCCTCAAGAGGTAAGGACAAGAAAGGCACCGGCCTTGGCCTTGCAATTGTAAAAGAGATCATAAAGGCCCACGACGAAAATATCAATGTTATCAGTACTCAGGGCGTAGGGACTGAGTTTATCT
>JAGBMP010000066.1 GCA_017634825.1 Butyrivibrio sp. | reverse complement strand
GGCACTTTCAAATGCCCTTATGAATATTAAAAAGCAGTAAAGAACACAAGAGGTGTTAGATGGAAGCGGCTAAGATTTATGAGAAAGCAAAGTGGATATCACCTGAAACCGTGACAGAACCTGATAAGAGAAAAGGTGCAGGATATTTAAGGACCACATTCTCTTATAAAGAGGGGAAAGTTAGCATATATGCTACGGCCCACGGCTTGTATGAAATACTTATAAATGGCCGGAGTATCACGGATGCACGACTGACTCCGGGATGTGATGAGTATGATAAAAGGCTTCAGTATCAGGAGTATGAGATCACGGATACGCTGATATGCGGGGAAAACGAGATATTCGTCACACTGGGTGATGGCTGGTACAGAGGATGCAACGGGATTGACGGTGTGAGAAATCTGTACGGAGAGGATATTTCATTTCTGTGCGCGATAATAGGCGATGGAGACATAGATAATCCTTTACTTGTTACGGATTGCAGCTGGGATGCCTGTGAAAACGGACCTATAAAGCTTACGGACCTTGAGCTGGGAGAGGCCTGCGATGCCGGTTCGGGCTTTGGTGAGTGGCATAAGGCAAGAGAGATGTCTTTTGACAAAGGGAATCTTATAGCCCAGACATCGCCGTTTGTTACGGAACATGAAGTGTTTGAAGGCAGACTTATCAAAACTCCGAATGGAGAAAGCGTATTTGATTTCGGGCAGAACCTGGCCGGATATACTTCTTTTGTCGTGGAAAATGCCAAAGGCGGTGAGAAGATCTGTCTCATCCACGGTGAAACCCTGGATGAAAACGGAAACTTCACGATAGAGAACTTCCAGCCGGGAGACAGGAACAAATCTGGTGGAATAAAGCAGGAAATAAACTTCATCTGCAAGCCGGGAAGGAATGAGTTTAAACCTCATTTTTCGATATTCGGATTCAGATACGCAAAGACAACAGGCGATATCTTACCGCCAGACATCAATATAAAGAGCATTGCTGTGTATTCGGACATGAAGGAAACAGCGGGCTTTGAATGTGGCGTGGATGAAGTAAACAAGCTCTTTAAAAACAGTGTATGGTCTATGAAGTCAAACTTCTGCGACATTCCTACTGATTGTCCCACAAGGGAGAGAGCCGGCTGGACAGGCGATGCGGCGGTCTTTGTGAGGACCGGTGCGTACCTTATGGACTGCAGGGGAGTTTACGAGAAATGGCTTGCAAACGTGAGGATAGGGCAGCACACTGATGGCAAGATGGCGTATATCTGTCCCAAGAACTCAAATCCGGGCAAGATAGCAGAGATGTTCTCAGCGTCTGTTGGCTGGGGCGATGCAGCGGTTCTTGTGCCCTGGAATCTGTATAGAATATACGGCGATGAGCAGATACTTAAAGACAACTATGAAATGATGAAGAAGTGGGTGGATTTCCTCGGAAGAAGAGCAGGAAAGAGCAAGCTCAAGAACCGCTTTGGAAAGAACCCGTACAGAAAATACATCATCGACACCGGAATGGACTACGGTGAGTGGTGCGAGCCCGGAACAGATGTTATGAAGACCATGATGGCTGCATTCAAGGATGGCCAGCCTGAAGTGGCAACAGCTTACTATGCATATTCATCGGGAATTCTCGCTAAAATATCAGAGTTCCTTGGAAATGGCGCCGATGCGGATAAGTACAAAGAGATCTCGGAAAAGGCGACTGAGGCATACAGATATCTTGTCCTCAAGGACGGACATATAAGATCTGACAGGCAGTGCGAGTACGTAAGGCCTCTTGCGTTTTGTCTTTTACCTGAAAAAGAGGCAGTGGAAGCTGCTAAGGACTTAAATGAGCTGGTAGTGAAAAATGACTATCATCTTAATACAGGCTTCCTTTCAACGCCGTTCCTGTGCAGCGTGCTTGCAGATTACGGTTATGTGGATACAGCATACAGACTGCTGTTGCAAAAAAGCTATCCTTCATGGCTCTATGCGGTGGAGAAAGGTGCTACCACTATCTGGGAGACCTGGGATGGTATCAGGGAAGACGGCACTGTCCATGATTCACTGAATCACTACTCCTATGGAGCTGTTTCCGGATGGCTTTTGTCCGGTGTCTTGGGAATCAGATACGATTTTGACAAAGTCCTGATAAAGCCTCTGCCAGATGAGAGACTTAAGTTTGCAAAGGGTTATTATGATTCACCGAAAGGTCGCATAGTTTCTGAATGGAGATATATTGAGGAGACGGATTCTTTTGCCTACCGATTTGAAATTCCTGAAGGAATGGAAGCAGAGCTGGAGCTCCCCGACGGGGAAAAGAGAATTCTGACAAGCGGAAGTTATGAGATTTAAATTATGGAGGATAGGAAAATGAACAAGTTCGAGAACGGATTTATGCTGGGCGCTTCTACTGCAGCCCACCAGGTTGAAGGAAACAATACAAATTCAGATTACTGGGTAATGGAGAATATGGAGTATTCACAGTTTGTTGAGCCTTCACTGGATGCTGTGGATCACTATAACAGATACGAAGAAGACATCAAGATGCTTGCGGATGCAGGCCTTAACACTTACAGATTCTCTGTTGAATGGGCACGTATTGAGCCTGAGCAGGGCAAATTTGATGAAAAAGAGATTGAGCATTACAGGAAGATGATCAAATGCTGCAGGGACAATGGTGTTGAACCGGTTATTACCCTCATGCATTTCACATCACCTGTGTGGCTTATAAAACTGGGAGGCTGGGACAATGAGCAGGTTGTAGAGCTTTTTGCCAACTATGCAAGGTTCGTCACAGAGCAGCTTGGAAGCGAGATAAAGTATATCTGCACCATAAATGAGGCCAACATGAGACTTCAGATAGGCGCTCTCATGGAGAGATTTAAGAAGCAGATGATGGCGAAAATGGCAAATGCAGCCAAAAGCAGTGGTGACTCCATGGAGGGACAGGTTCAGGTTGGACTTAATCTCTCTGACCCGATGGAGAAAATGAAGCTGGCAGCAATGGAGAACGCCAAAGTATTCGGAGATCCTCAGCCGCATACATTTGTTTCTGCAACAGATGCAAATGGCGATATGATAGTTATAAAGGCGCATCAGGCGGCCAAGGAAGCAATCAAGGCTGTTAATCCGGATATTCAGGTTGGTATTACGCTTTCCCTGCACGACTGCCAGTACATAGAAGGTGGCAAGGAGCGCGCAGACAGCGACTGGAATGAGGAGTTTAGCCACTACATTCCTTATATCAAGGATGATGATTTCTTTGGACTTCAGAATTATACAAGAACTACTTACGGCCCAGATGGAATTGTGCCTGTTCCCGAGGGAACACCAATGACACAGAT
>JAGBMP010000010.1 GCA_017634825.1 Butyrivibrio sp. | reverse complement strand
TTGAGAAGATGATCTGCGGATACACTCTTGATGAGATCTACATGGCAGATGAAGACGGGGAAAAGAGCTATTTCGGTCTCCAGCACATCATGGGCGAAGACGGTAGCAGCACTTTTACTCACAACGAAATGGAACTGTCAATAATAAAGAGCGGGGAGCTTGATGATAAATTTGACTCCTCCCCTATTTCAGTGATGGGATTTGATCTGGACAGAGACAAGAATCCTGACATAGCCAGATTTATGAAAAAGCATGACCTGAGGATCATGGTGATCTACAGGATAAAGAAAGGTAGGCGCCCGGGGTATATTGTTTACATGAACCACACCCAGAGCACCTGTCGCCTGTCTTTGACAGACCTGGCGGACCTGACGTATTTTTCACACATGATAGAAATAAGCGGACAGTGCAACTAACACACTGCCCGCTCTCTTTATCTTAAGTATTGGATTTACTCTTCAGTCTTAACTTCAACAGTTCTGATGTGAAGCTCCTCAAGCTGCTTGTCTGTTACGTATCCAGGAGCATCCATCATTACGTCCTGAGCATTCTTGTTCATAGGGAACGGAATGATCTCTCTGATGGTGTCCTCTCCTGCAAGGAGCATTACCATACGGTCTACACCGGGTGCGATTCCTGCGTGTGGCGGAGCACCATAGGTGAAGGCGTTGTACATAGCAGGGAACTTGGCCTTAACGTCTTCCTCACCAAGTCTTACCATCTCAAAGGCCTTGATCATGATCTCGGGATCATGGTTACGAACGGCACCAGATGAAAGCTCAACACCGTTACATACAAGGTCGTACTGATCTGCTGTTATTGAAAGAGGATCGATCTCGCCTCTCTCTGCCTTAAGAAGTGTCTCAAGTCCGCCTGAAGGCATTGAGAATGGGTTGTGGCAGAACTCAAGCTCGCCTGACTCCTCCCCGATCTCGTACATAGGGAAGTCAACTATCCAGCAGAATGCGTACTGCTCTTTGTCCATGTGACCGGGAACTGCTGCTCCGAAGGTCTTAACGATTACACCGGCTGTCTTCTGTGCTGCGCCGAGCTTACCTGCTGAGAGAACCACGAGGTCGCCTGACTTGAGTGAAAGAGCTGAAACTACGCTGTCCTTGATAGGAGCAACGAACTTGGAAATTCCTCCTACAAGCTCTCCGTTCTCGTCCATTCTGAACCAGTAAGCCTTGTTGCCTGACTGAACCTCAACGTCGCCGATGGTCTTGTCGATGAACTTACGGCTCTCCTTGAAATCTGAAATTACAACTGCCTTGATCCTTACGTCTGTGTCCTGGCCGTCCTCGCTCTTACTTGCGAAAGGTCCGAAGCCGCAGTCCTTAAGGGACTCGGTTACGTCAGTAACTGTAAGGTCGATACGAAGATCAGGCTTATCTGATCCGTATTTCTCCATAGCTTCAAGATAAGGGATCCTCATGAAAGGTGATCCTGAAGCACGGTTGTATGTGCCGTATTTAGCAAAGATTGGAGGAAGAACGTCCTCACATACCGAGAATACGTCCTCCTGAGATGCAAATGCCATCTCCATATCAAGCTGATAGAACTCTCCCGGGCTTCTGTCTCCTCTCGCATCCTCATCTCTAAAGCAAGGTGCGATCTGGAAGTAGCGATCAAACCCTGCTGTCATAAGAAGCTGCTTGAACTGCTGAGGTGCCTGTGGAAGTGCATAGAACTTGCCCGGGTGCTTTCTTGCAGGAACCAGGTAGTCTCTTGCTCCCTCAGGTGATGAAGCTGTAAGGATAGGAGTTGTGATCTCCAGAAATCCGTGCTCTGTCATTGACTGGCGAAGAGCTGCAATTACATTGCATCTAAGGACAATGTTCTTCTTAACCTCAGGATTTCTGAGATCCAAGTATCTGTACTTAAGACGTGTTGTCTCATCGGCCTCTCTTGAGTGATTGATCTCAAAAGGAAGCTCGTTGTGCTGACATCTGCCAAGAACCTCGATTGACTCAGGCACAACCTCGATATCACCGGTTGCCTGCTTAGGGTTCTTGGAGCTACGCTCTCTAACAACACCCTTAACTGAAATTGTTGACTCTTTATTGATAGCCTTGGCTGTCTTAACCATTTCTTCTGTATCAAGGACAATCTGAGTTGTGCCGTAGAAGTCACGAAGAACTACGAATCCAAGTCCCGATCCGACTTCACGCATGTTCTCAAGCCAGCCTACAAGTGTTACGCTCTTGCCGGCATCCTCAATGCGAAGCTCACCACAGTTATGTGTACGTGATTGCATCATTTGTATTACTCCATTTCTACTCATTACTACTGTTAACCACAACATTTTAGACCATTAGTCGCAATTATTCAAGGGTGAGTCACCGGGGACGTTTCAGTTTGACTCATTTTTGCAAAAATATGAGTCAATGGGGACGGTTCTTTTGACTCCCCACCAAAAATAAGACGAGGCGACGATAAATCTTCGCCGCCCCGTCTTTTGCCCCTAACGAGAATTAAGTAGTTTCTTAAGTTCCTGTGTTTCTCTCTCAACTTCTTTTTTCATGAAGTAAACATTCCTGCGATGAAGTGCCTTCGCATGAAGTTTCTCCTTCAGCATATCAATTTCGTACTGTGCTACACCCTTTAGTTCTCCCATTTTTGATACCTCCTGTCAGTGTTTGTTCAACACCCCCTCACGAGTCTCAAGATAATTTTAATCATAATATTTGTTTAAAAATGGTTTAATGTCTGAAAATTGTGTGAATTATTTCTTTTGTGAATTCACATGTCATATTTACCCTCACATCAAAAATTTCTAATTTGCGGATTATACTTGTACACTTTTAAGCGTAGTTGTGATAAAGTAAGAGTGCTGAAGTGCAACTGCTTTCTATGCAGATATTCCAATGCACTAATCTCCAACAGAAAGGTGGTGGTTTTTAATGAAGTCTGATTCACATATATGCAGTAGTGATTCTGCTCCCGGTCGAAGTACCATAAAAACCACATACAAAGGAGATTACCATGGAAAAAGAAGAAGAAAAGACTCTCGTTGAAACACTTCAGGAACTTCTATCATCCAGGCAATATACGCTGCTTCGCCAGACCATCTCAGAGATGAACACAGTAGATATCGCTGCTGCCATGAGTGAGATGGCAGACGAGGATTCTCTTAAAATGTTCAGAATCCTCCCCAAGGATATGGCGGCTGATGTTTTTGCCGATCTGGAAATGGACGTACAGCAGTACATCATTCAGTCCATGTCAGACCGAGAAGCTTCCAACATAATTGAAAATCTGATGGCCGATGATGCTACAGACCTGCTGGAGGAAATGCCTGCCAACGTTGTTAAGCGTATCCTGGCCAATGCAAGCCCAGAGACAAGGGCCGATATTAACCACCTGCTTCGCTATCCTGAGGATTCAGCCGGATCCATCATGACTGTGGAGTATGTTGACCTGCGTGAAGATATGACGGTCAGCGAAGCTATAGAGCGAATCAGGAAAAAGGGCGTTGATTCAGAGACCATCAACATCTGCTACGTTGTTACCAAGCAGAAGATTCTGGTAGGAACAGTTGCCCTTAGATATCTGCTCATCATGAAACCCGACGACGTCATCGGTGACATCATGAACACCAACGTCATCAGTATCGGAACCATGACCGACCAGGAAGAAGCGGCCAGAATGTTCCAGAAATACGGCTTCACAGCGATGCCCGTTGTCGACAACGAATCGCGTATGGTCGGAATCATCACCATCGATGACGTAGTGGACATCCTTGAAGAAGAGGCTACCGAGGATATCGAGAAGATGGCAGCTATCGTGCCGTCCGACAAGCCCTATCCCAAGGTTGGTATATTTGAAACTTACAAGAACAGAATACCGTGGCTATTGTTCCTCATGATCAGTGCCACATTCACAGGCGCCATAATCACAGGCTTTGAGGATGCACTCTCTGCCTACGTTGTACTCACCGCCTATATCCCGATGCTGATGGATACCGGAGGAAATGCCGGTTCTCAGGCAAGCGTTTCCATCATCCGTGGTCTTTCGTTAAAAGAGATTGAGTTCGAGGATATCTTTAAGATCATCTGGAAGGAAATCCGAGTTGCCGTGCTCTGCGGCTTAACACTGGCGATCGCAAACTTCGCCAAGCTCATGCTTTTGGACAGAGTATCATTCCTTGTGGCTGTAGTAATCTGCCTGACACTGCTCTTTGTAGTGCTCATCGCCAAGCTCGTCGGCTGCTGCCTGCCTATGCTGGCATCCAAGATCGGCTTTGACCCGGCAGTTATGGCCAGCCCATTTATTACAACAATTGTCGATGCACTTTCTCTTCTGGTTTACTTCAACATCGCAACCAGAATGTTGCATCTTGTAGCATAGCAAAAGAAATACCTCCGGAATCTGGTTCTTATCCAGACCCGGAGGTTTTATTTTTGCAAAAATGAGACAAACTGAACCGTCCCCGGTGACTCAACCGAGGACGCCTTTTTGCAGGTCTTTGATTCGGGAGACGAGGCCGTTTGCCTCGTCGAAGGTGTAGACATAGCCGCCAAGGGTGCTGACCTTGGGGCGCAGGTTCTTGGAGTGGCTCCAGACGAGGATCGCAGACTTGCCCTTGCCGTTTCGGGCCTCCTGGATGAGGTTTCCGGCGGCGCTGTTGCCGTCGAAGGCCACAACCATGGATGGGCGGCGCTCAAAGATCTCGTAGTTGAAGCTCTTGTAGATTCCCATGCCCTGGGACTCTGTGGAGACTCTGATCTGAAGGCCGGGATAAGACAGAAGCCTGTCCCTCTCCTGCGCAGTGACAAGAGCCGGAACAACTGCGTAAACCCTGAAGCCCTTCTTGTTGTGATCCAAAAGATATTTCTCATACCCCGAGATCTTATGCCCGATTACAAAGCACACTTCCTCGGGATTTAAAAACTTAAGCAGCGAATCCAGTTCTTTCTTGCCGGCCTCGGTGATCCTGGTGGCACGATTTTCCGTGTTAAAGCTTCCTCCCAGCAAGACAACAGGAAATCTGTCCCAGGTGATATCACTGATGCGGTCCTTGAACTCCCTGTTGGCATCGAGCTTTTCTTCGCCGCCCGACAATGCCCCGGATATCTTAACCTTCTGCATCTTCTCAAGGAGAACTTCTTCCATATCCCTGCCCTTAAGAAGTCTGCCGAAGGCCTCTTTCTTCTCAGAGTATGCTTCCTGACTGGACCTTATGATGGCGCCCTCGGCATCCTTCATAAGCTTAAGCTCTGCGTCCGTCAGCCCCAGCATGGTCTTTAAGGAGAGCTCCTCGTCTATGGAAGACGTTCCATAGAGTGCAGCTCCGTCCGTTCCCTGAACGCACCAGATTCCCTGCTTTAAGTACTGCTTCAGGGGATGATCCTTAAGCGAATTCAGATTGTT
>JAGBMP010000009.1 GCA_017634825.1 Butyrivibrio sp. | reverse complement strand
TAATGACAGCTACGGAAAGCATGGATCTTCATGGATGAGTTACAACTTCATCGATATGAAGGTCCTTTTTTGCGCCCAAAAAGTGACTGCACCGACGCAATCTGTGTGTACAGGTCAAAGAATTTGCGCTCAGGATGCAGCATTTAGGGCAAAACGGCACCTTCATATCCAAAAGGAGGTACCATGAAAATTGCGCAAAGTAATGTGCACCTTGTCTCCTCAAATAAGTATTTTGAGGAAAACAGCATCTCGGTTCAAAGTGGCACCATGACAAGAGGGTCTTTTCTTGAAAGTCTGCAGAATCAGGAAAAGAAACTCGACACTTTGGAACTGAGCGGCGACGCAGTGAGAAGCACAGACTCCACTGCACTTGGAAGTGAGACGTACACTTCCTTTAAGCCTTCTAAGACTGAGTATCTGAGCACCTTTGAGAGCAGCCTTGAAGAGCAGATCTCTGAGCTTCGGGCATCTCTTCTTGACAGGATACTTCGCCTTCTTCAGGTGTTTGGCGGCGATGATCAGTCAAAAGGCTTTAAACACACTCTGTCAAACACTGCAAATATGCTGACAGAGAATTCCTTCGTCAAAGTCACAACCGTCTCCATGACTCACGTAGAGCAGGAGGAGACCACCTTTAGCGGAACAGGCACAGCCCTGACCGAGGACGGAAGGTCAATTGATTTCGGAGTTAGCTTTTCAATGTCCAGGCGCCTTACCGAATATGCCGGCATGAGCGTAGCAAGCGCCGTAAGTCTTATTGATCCTCTTGTTATCAATGTTGGAAGTGATGTGACTCACATCAGTGACCAGTCCTTCTATTTTGATCTGGACTGCGACGGACAGGAGGAAAAGATTTCAAATCTTGGCAAGGGCTCAGGTTTTTTGGCCTATGACAAGAACGGCGACGGCAAGATTGGTAATGGGTCCGAGCTATTTGGAACAAAGAGCGGAAATGGCTTTGCTGACCTTGCAGCCTACGACAAAGACGGCAACGGATGGATCGATGAAAATGATGAGATCTACGAAAAGCTCAGCATCTGGATCAGAAACGAAGATGGAACAGACAGTCTTCTTAGTTTAAAAGAATCGGATGTAGGAGCAATTTATCTTGGCAATGCGGAAACGGAATTCACTCATCACAATTCCAACTTCCTTACAGCAGCCATGATGAGGTCCTCCGGAATCTTCCTCAGAGAAAGCGGAGGCGTTGGTCTTGTTCAGCAGCTTGATATGGCTGCGCTTTAAGGGCAAAAATATAGGACTATGGGTTTTTGGCTCATAGTCCTTGTTTTTATTCCTGTATATCTCTTTCACGAACTCCGTCAACTTCTCCGCTAAGGAAATGTCTTCTGCAGACAGATACGTAGGATTCATTGCCTCCCATCATGATCTGCTCGCCGTCTCTTACAATCTTACCATTGCATACTCTTGCGTTGAAATGTGCTCTTCGTCCGCACCAGCATACAGTCGGAACTTCCTCGATGTAATTGGCGATTTCCATAAGACGCTTGGATCCGGTAAATAAGTGGCTTGTAAAATCTGTTCTAAGACCATAGCAGATAACCGGAAGATCATATCTGTCCACAACCTCTGCCAGCAGATCAACCTGTTCCTCGGTAAGGAACTGAGCTTCATCCACAAGGACACAGTCCAGCTTCTTCCAGGCATCGGACTTTTTGGTGAACCATTCGTTTACAACCTCGTCAAGGAAGTCTTCAACAAAGGTACATTCAGCCTCAAGTCCCATTCTGGACTTAACCTTCTTCTCTCCGTCCCTGTTCTCGATGCCGGGCTTAAGAAGAATACAGTTCTGTCCCTTCTCAATATAGTTGTACCTAACCATCAGAGCGTTTGCGGTCTTGGAGCTCCCCATAGCCCCATACCTGAAATATAGCTTTCCCATACCATACCCCTTATAATTTTATTATATCTTTTTCCTAACAGACTCTGCACCGTTTCCGAAAATTCTGTCTCTGAAAGGGCTGAGTGCTGAAATAAGGATCTGTCCGAAGAATACGCAGGTAATGATCTCTCCTGCCCCAACTGTCAGCGCAAAGTACCAAAGAGCACCGGGAATTCCGTATGCATACTTAAGTACGAAAGGAATGATGACAGCATTTGAAACTACCGGTGGAACTGAGCAAAGGAATCTGTTCTTTCTTACCATATATGTTCCTACTGCTCCGATAAGTGTAGCAAGTGTTCCGAAGATAATATCAGGAAGTGCTCCACCGAAGAAGATGTTTGAAATAAGGCATCCGATTGCAACGCCCGGTACAGCTGCGGGAGTGAAATACGGAAGGATTGTAAGACATTCCGAAAATCTGACCTGGATAGCACCGCTTGCCAGATCGAATCCTGCTGCGAGAGCAGTAAGTACAACGTAAAGGGCTGCGATAATTGCCGCGTGCACGATGTAAAGTGTTTTGTTGGTTGTTTTGCTCATTGTTGGTTTCCTCCATTAATGCATTATTAGTTACCAACTGCAACCATACGGTAATGTCACCTCCCAAATAATCACAGTTTTAATCAAACAAAATAGTATAAACAGATAAACTGCTTTTTGTAAAGAGAGAATCATTCCTCTCCCTGTAAAAGAACAAGTTTGTTGTAAGGAATCTCGATTCCCTCTTCCTTGAATCTCTTCATGATCTCAACAAGACACTCAGAGCAGGTCTTTGGATTATCCCTAAAATCCTCTGTCTCAACCAGTGCCTGAAGTGTTACTCCGCTGTCATCACAGCTCTTGCAAAGTACAACAGGTCTTTTGCCATAGTGCTTGGGATGATTCTTGATAGTATCTGCGATAACATCCATGGCCTTTTGCATGTCTGTGCCATATGCCACCGAAACCCTTATCGGATATGAGAAGGACTGCTCCTGAGTGTAGTTTACAATAGTTGATGAACCTACGATGGAGTTTGGAATATAGATTATCTCATTCTGATAGGTCTTTATCACAGTGTGCCTTAATGTAATATCCTCAACAAATCCCGGATCATAGTTATCAATCTTGATCCTGTCTCCCATATCAAAAGGTCTTGAGTGGGATGCAGAAAGGGCTATTCCTGAAAACACATTTGCAAGTGTTGACTGGGCAGCAAGACCGAGTACAACAGCCGCAATTCCGGATGAAGCAACAGCCGTCTCCCAGGTCTTGGAGAATGCCGGAATTCCGCTCAGCGCTGTCAGCGCAGCCACAGCCCATATCAATGCCAGAATGATACCCTTTAAGAATATCAGATGGAGCTTGCCTCTTAGCGTCTTCTTATTGAGGACCTTGTTTATGAACATGTTTAGGAAATATGCCACCAGAAACGGCAGAACATATTTAAGAAAAATATCCAATACTTCTTTCATACATTACCTCCAAAAACATAGGTAGTATATCACATTTGTGCATAAGTTTGGAGATATATTTCCTGTATAAGCTCAGCGTATATTTCACGTGCCTTCCCCGTGATTTATGCATTGTAGCAGGAAATTTCATGGCGTCAAGAACATAGCAAGTGGGCAAAAAGCGCCCATTCTTGACGCCATGGCATTTCCCGCATTCAGGTCGCTAAGCGGGGAAGGCATGTTAGGATATCTCCGGCCTTCTCATGCTTACCTATATGCTCGCAGTTACTGTTTTTTTGCATTTTTTCTTCCAGGACAGTAACTCTTAGTATGCCCTTCATCCCACCCTTACGGTATTTTCGAAGTTTTTGTTTAAGGACAGTAACGATTCATACACTCTTCAGCTCATCTTTACGGTATATATGAAGATTTTTCTCTAGGACAGTAGTGCCTTATGTACATTTCATCACAACCTTACGGTATATATGAAGTTTTTACTCAGGGACAGTAGCCCTTCATGGATTATCCCGTTTTCCATTACGGTATAAATTGAGTTTTTGCTCTGGGACAGTAGTACTTCATTGATCAGCCTGATTTTCATTACGGTATATTTTCAATTTTTCTTCCAGGACAGTAATGTTTACTGATCACCCCCATTTTTCATTACGGTATAATTTCAATTTTTGCTCTGGGACAGTAGTACTTCATTGATCAGCCTGATTTTCATTACGGTATATATTCAATTTTTCTTCCAGGACAGTAATGTTTGCTGATCACCCCATTTTTCATTACGGTATAATTTCAATTTTTGCTCTAGGACAGTAACATCTCCCACAATCCACGCTCTCCCCTGCCTACACCTCGCCGGGCACCTCCACACTGAGCTAAATTTGCACAAGAATTACTCAGGCCGGAACACATTCTAAATGCGATACCTTAGCTCCTGCCTCAGCGCTCGGTAAAGACAATCCCCTTTGCCTTCACTCCTCCTGCCTTCCCCTTAGTGAACTGAATGCATAAAACGCCGGGCGGTCAAGGATGCGCTGCTTTTTAGCGCACTTTAGCTTGTCCTTGACGGCCCGGCGTTTTATGCTACAATCCCCTTGGCAGGGGAAGGCAGCTGCTGTTTAATTCATCACTAGATTCTCCTGAATCTTCTATTATTCCTCTTCCTCATCTATATCATCCATCTCATCAAATGCGATAATAGAATCAATGATGTCCTCGAAATCCTCCTGAAGTTCCTCAAGAGTATCACCTTCATAAGTGTATATGTGATCATCTATCTTAACTTCACCGGTATAATAGTCGCACTTCTCATCATAATTAACGGTTCCGACATAGCCTTCGTATTCAAGTTTATCCATCACTTTATCTTCCTTGTTGATTCACCTATTATCAGCTCACCCGGGAACACGATGTGCTTGTGTCCGGATTCCTTGTCGATGATGCTGAACAAAAGCTTCATTGCTTCCTTGGAAATATCTACCATGGGTTGCCTGAGTGTGGTAAGCCTCGGTACGCAGTACTCTGCGATCTCCTGTCCGTCGTATCCGACAACGCTTACATCCTCTGGAACCTTGATCCCTGAATCTGCCAGAGCTCTGAGAGCTCCAACTGCCAGCACATCTGAAATACAGTACAACGCTGTAAACTTCTCGCCCGATTCAATAAGAGCCTTGGTAGTATCGTATCCGTTACTGAATGTATAAATTCTTCTGTCAACGTATCTGATAAGCTTCTCGTCAGGCTTAATGCCGTGCTTTTCAAGAGCGCCGAGATATCCCTTAAGACGCAGCTTAACAATTGAAGGTGTATCGCTTCCCTCAGTCAGGATTGCGATCTTCTTGTGTCCGAGACCGATGAGATATTCAACGACCTTAAAGCTCTCTTTCTCATCATCAACAGAGACTGTTGAATACTCGTTTCTGCTAAGATCATCTGCAATATCGGAGCCGATGGTTGCAAACACAACAGGGACACTGAGCTGCTTGATCTTCTCTGCAGAATGCTTGGCTGCTCCTCCCATAAAGATGATTCCGCGAAGGCGCTTTTCCTTCTCAAGCTCGAGCGCCACGTCAACCTCATCCTCGTGGGATTCAACGTGTCTCATTACCAGAGCATACTTTCTCTCCTCAACTTCCTTCTCAACCACCTCGATCATAGGCGCAAAGAAAGGATTGGTGATTCCCCTTACAAGAACTGCGATACATTTTGCATCCGTTCTCTTAAGGTTCCTGGCACTGTTGTTGGGTATGTATCCGGTTTCCCTTATAACCTCCATTATTCTCTTTTTGGTTTCGGGATTGATATCCGAATGATTATTTATAGCCCTTGATACGGTGCTGACACCAACACCGCATCTTCTGGCTATTTCTACAATTGTAATTTCTGACATTAAGCATTAACCTGCCAATTTTTTATTTGGAAAGTCTTCTGTAAATCCTTGCAAAGTCATGCATCTTAGCGCAAAGCTCAGGTGAGAGCGCATCCTTCTTCATTCTCCAAACCCAGTTTCCGCCGAGGGTTGAAGGAGTATTGATCCTTGCATAACCCGGAAGTTCAAGATAATCCTGCATAGGAATTATAACAGTATCCGACACACTTGCAAAGCTTGCTCTTATTGTAGCCCAAACAGCATCCTTGCCTGTCTTGATTCCAAGATATTCCTTGGCAAATTTCTTGTCATCTCTGGGAAGCTTGTCAAACCAGCTTCTGGTGGTGTCGTTGTCGTGAGTTCCGGTATAAACAATGCAGTTATTTGTATAGTTGTGAGGAAGATAATCGCTCTCTTCCCTTGAATCAAAAGCAAACTGAAGGATCTTCATTCCGGGATAGCCTGTCTTCTTAACAAGCTTGATAACTGAAGGTGTAAGGAAACCGAGGTCCTCAGCAATAACCTTCTTCTCTCCGAGCTCATTCTTCATGGTTTCAAAGAGCTTGTATCCCGGACCCTTTCTCCACTCACCAAACTCAGCTGTGGGATCGCCGTAAGGAATTGCATAGTACTCATCAAATCCGCGGAAGTGGTCGATTCTTACAACATCGTAGAGCTTGTAGCAGTGTGCAATTCTCTTCATCCACCACTTATAGCCTGTCTTCTCATGATAATCCCACTTATAAAGAGGATTTCCCCAGAGCTGACCTGTAGCAGAAAAGGCATCGGGTGGGCAGCCGGCAACATCGATCGGAGTGTTCTTTTTATCCAGCTGGAAAAGCTCCGGATTAGCCCAGGTATCGGCACTGTCAAAAGCAACGTAAATCGGGATATCTCCGATTATCTCAATTCCGTTGTCGTTGGCATACTTCTTAAGAGCCAGCCACTGCTCAGCAAACAGGAACTGAAGGAAGCAGTAGAAATCAATCTCCTTTGCATACTTCTCCTTGGCCTGTTTCATTGCTGCAGGCTTTCTGAGGCGGATATTCTCCTCCCAGGTATTCCATGCTCTTCCGTCATAGTCATTCTTGAGAGCCATGAAAAGAGAATAGTCAGCGAGCCAGTCATTGTCGTGTTTTTTCTTAAATGCCTCAAAATCTTTTTTGAGCTTATCTGCATTTTTAGCCTTATCCATGTTCTCGTAGGCCTTCTTAAGCAGCACGAATCTTGATTTGTACATCTTCTCGTAGTCGATGTACTCCTCAGAACCACCAAAGTCGCACTTATCAGCATCCTTTTTTGTCAAAAGACCTTGTTCAATAAGTGTAGTTATATCGATAAAATAAGGATTTCCGGCAAATGTTGAAAAAGATTGATACGGCGAATCGCCATAACTTGTGGGACCTAATGGAAGGATCTGCCAGTAGCTCTGTCCGGCCTCCTTAAGGAAATCTACAAATTCGTATGCCTCCTTAGAAAAAGTACCGATTCCGTACTCTGAAGACAGCGAAAAGATTGGAAGTAATACTCCGCATTTTCTGCCTGTTTTGCTGTTTGTCTTTGCCATATCTGACCTCTCCTTTTGCGTGAAATACCTTTTAAAGTTTAAATGAGCTACGGAAATTTTACCGTTACCGGTAACGTTTCCATAGCTCTACTTTACCACATTTTTTAAAACTTAATCAAGAAAATTTCTATTAATTCTGATTCTCCTCAAAAGCACTTTTCTTGATACCCCAAATGAGGTTCCTCCACTGATTGAGCTGATCAGGTGTCATGAATCCGTTCGAAGTACCCATATATCCGATCTTGTAGGATGCAAACAAAAGTGCATTCTTGATTGCATTGACACTGTCGCCGTTTTCCATGTAGTAGTGAAGGAAGCATGCAAAGAGCGCGTTTCCTGCACCAATGGTATTGACAACCTCATTGGTCTTAACTGTGTTGTAGTGAACCCTTAGGTCTTTTGTCTTATCAAAGAGAATAAGTCCCTCACTACCCTGTCCGAGTATGATGATCTCTGTTCCGTAGGTCCCGGAAATACGGTCGATGAACTCGTACGGATCCTCGGTCAGTGTATCATCACTAAAGTACAGGACCTTAGCAGGCTCAAGGAAGTCAGTGTTGTACTTCTCCTTCTCGGGATTATAGTTTCTGATGTTAACTGCAACCGGCTTATTGCGCTCTGAAGCCACCTTGGCAAACGGTCTGCAGAAATTGGCATTTGCCAGCACCATCATGTCACACTGCTCTGCAATAGGCGGCACCATGGACATATCATACACATTGTCCCTGAGGTCCTTGATATCCTCAAAGGTCTGCTGTTTTCTGTCCTTGTCATACAGCACGACTTCCGTGGGAGTCTCTTTCATCTGAGGAACAATGTATTGCGTGGAAAGAGTGATCTTCCTATCCGGAGGATTGATCAGGCTAAGATCCTGATTTCTTCCCACGATGGACATGAAGCAAACGTCATCTCCCAGCCACTTAAGCGCCAGGGATTCGTTGTAGGCATCTCCGCCCATGGCAGTAAAAATGGAGTCATTTACGCTTGTAAGAGGAGCATAGCTCACAGGGATCTTATCAACTCTTACGATGGTCTCGATCTGTGTCACACCTGCTACTAAGAACTTGCTCATATAACCCTCCTTGATTGGTCCTAAGGGGGTACCGCTTGCGGTGGATTCCTTAGGACGGTCTACTGTTTTCATAACTTGCTTTACACTACCTTCTCATGATGTCATAGTCTGCATCATATCAACATATTCCGTGGCCTCTTCCAAAAAGAAATCAGACCTGAAGTTCTCTGACAGTACGGATTTCTGTATAAGTCCGTCTATTGTGTAATCAAGAATCACCCCAACTTTTTCGAAATCAATTCCAGGCATAAAGGTAGTAATGTCCGCCCTCTCCCTCAGGGCATGCATTATCCTCTGATACTTCTCACGCCTCTCACTTATGACCGACACTGCCTGCATATCGGTCTCTTCATCCGCCTTATTAAGGAAAAGAAATATGAAAGGATACTGAGACATAGAATTAGCCTTGGCAGACAGGATCTGCTTGTAGAGCTCGAAATATCTGTTCTCACTCTTTTCCACATTGGCTGTAAGCTCCAGTGTCACAAACCTTGTTGCATAGTCATACAAAAAGGCATAGAGCCCTATCTTGCTCTCAAAGTAGTGGAACAGAAGCCCTTTGCTGATCCCCGCTCCTTTTACGATCTCATCCGTGCTGGCATGTTTGTAGCCATACTGGGAAAAGACCTTTAGAGCTGAATTTATCATTCTGTCCTGCTTTTCTTTTTTTAACTCCCAAAACCTGTCGTTCATGGAATATCCTCATTCCGAGCGAATTGACTAAATCAGTCTAAAACTAGTTTACCATTTATAAAAAAACACATCAAACGATTTTTCGTTATTTATCAAATTTTAATACTCAGGTCTTTTATTTAAAATCAAATTGTATTAAAATTTAAATAACCGTTTGAAATAGGAGGGGAGCTAAAAATGTCCAAGAACAACGCATTCGGTAAGTTCGTTTTATTCTGTGCCGCTGCCGGAGCTGCTGCAGCCGGAGCATATTACTATCTCAGCAAGAGAGAAGAAGAAATCGCAGACAGTTTTGATGACGATGATTTCGACGATTTCGACGACTTTGATGATGACGAGGATACAAGCTCAGACTCGAAGTTCGGTTCACGTAAATATGTAGATATCACAAAGTCCGCATCAGATTCCGATTCCGAAGAAGCTCCTGCAGAGCCCGAGAAAGAGCCTGAAGCTGAGACTGAGGCTAAAAAGGATCCTGAAGAGTCAGAAGAATTCTTCGACGACGAGGACAAATAATTTAATCATGAACATGAATAAATCCCTTACAGAGTGATCTGTAAGGGATTTTTTTGCTTATATTTATTCTTTTTCCATCAGCATTTCCTTAAGGACTCTTGCCTTGTCCTTTATCCTGCTGTTGGCAACCCTTGATGTAAGTATCTCTCCTATCATCTTGGATGCCATATCCCTCTGGCCTGTCTCAACAGCCAGGGCAGCCATCAAATAGTCAAGTGTTGTGGCATCCATTCCTGCAATGGGGAATTCCTCTGTCTGTCTGGCCATTGCAAAACCGTTAAGGGCATTTACCAGAAGCTCTTTTTCCTGAGCATCATTCTCTGCCTTCCTGGTCTCGTAATTGTCATCGTTAGGGTCAAGTCTCTGGGTCTCTCCTCGGATAACCCAGGCTGATTTCAAGCAGATATATGCCTTTTCACTGTTCTTGGCCTTCTTGACCACAGCATTTGCCAGGCATAGCTGGTAGAGCCTCTTGGCATAATCATAGGTATAGACAGGAGCTTTGCAGGGCTCGTGCTTATAGTTCATACAGATCTTAACTCTGATGTCATCAATCTGGTACTTGGTGAGGTTCGGGAAGTATCTGCCAAGAGCAGCATATCCGCAAGCAGGGCAGGCAATTACATCATATTTGTTCTGATCAAGCTCCTCATAGTCAGGTCTAAGATCTATATCCACGTTCTTAATTTTGACCTTACCTGTTCTTACGGTCCTTGCTTCAAAATCAGAATCACAGACCGGGCATTTATATTTTTTATCAAAGAGGTAATCCTCTTCGTTCACCAGCTGAAGCTTTTTCTTGGGTTCTTCCTTTTTGACTACCACCTCTTTTTTTCTGGGGTCCTCAAAAAGTGCTTCTCCTTCGATATTGCCAAGCCCAAGTTTTTCAAATCCGGAAAATATGCCCATACCTACACCTCTCCTTAAAAGTTAGTTTTTAGGTAGCACGAATGAACTCTTAAGTGAAACTATTCTGTTAAATACCGGTGCTCCCTCTTTTGAGTCCTTGCAATCCACACAGAAAAATCCGTTTCTGACAAACTGGAATTTCTCAAAGACCTTGGCGTTTGCAAGCTCTGGTTCAAGTTTAGCATTCTTAATGACCTTGATGGAATTGGGGTTTAAATTAAGAGATCCGTCTTCCTCGTTGTAAACGCCCTTCTCCTCATCAATGATATTCTCGTAGAGTCTTACCTCTGCGTTAACTGCCTCCTTGGCAGCTACCCAGTGGATTGTTCCCTTAACCTTTCTGCCATCGGGGCTGTCTCCGCCCTTGGTTGCAGGATCATATGTACAGTGGATCTCGGTGATATTGCCGTTTTCGTCCTTCTCAAAGCCTGTACATGTTACAAAGTAAGCGTTCATGAGTCTTACTTCGTTGCCGGGGAAGAGTCTGAAGTACTTCTTTGGAGGCTCCTCCATGAAGTCTTCTCTCTCTATCCAAAGCTCTTTTCCGAATGGGATCTTACGGCTTCCCATCTCAGGAACTTCCTTGTTGTTCTCGATATCAAGGTACTCTGTCTCGCCCTCAGGATAGTTGTCGATGATGAGCTTAACAGGATCAAGAACTGCCTGCATTCTCTTTGCCTTGAGCTTTAAGTCCTCTCTGATGCAGTACTCGAGCATTGCATACTCTGCTGTTGCCTGTGCCTTACTGATTCCGCACATATCAACGAACATCTTAATTGACTCGGGTGTAAAGCCTCTTCTGCGGAGTGATGCGATGGTAACAAGTCTTGGATCATCCCATCCGTCAACAATTCCGTCCTCTACAAGCTTCTTGATATATCTTTTTCCTGTAACCACGTTGTTGAGGTACATCTTGGCGAACTCAATCTGACGTGGAGGATTCTTGTATTCACACTCTGTCTTAACCCAGTCGTAAAGAGGTCTGTGGTCCTCAAACTCCAGTGTGCAGAGCGAATGTGTGATACCCTCGATGGCATCCTCGATAGGATGAGCAAAGTCGTACATAGGATAGATGCACCACTTATCTCCGCATCTTGCATGTGACATGTGAGCAACGCGGTAGATGATAGGATCTCTCATGTTGATGTTAGGTGATGCCATATCGATCTTGGCACGAAGAGTCATGGCTCCGTCAGCGACCTTGCCACTCTTCATCTCTTCAAAGAGACGAAGGTTCTCCTCTACGCTTCTGTCTCTTCCGGGATCGTTCTTGCCGGGTTCTGTGAGTGTTCCTCTGTATTCTCTGATCTCATCTGCTGTGAGCTCTGAGATATAAGCCTTGCCCTTTTTGATGAGCTTGACAGCATCTTCATACATCTCGTCAAAATAATCGGATGCATAAAAAAGTCTGTCCTCGTAATCTGCACCAAGCCACTTAACATCCTCGATGATGGCATCCATGAACTCGGATTTCTCCTTGGTAGGATTGGTATCATCGAATCTCATGTTGAACTTGCCGTTATACTCCTTGGCCATTCCGTAGTTGAGAAGTATACTCTTGGCGTGACCGATGTGCAAAAAGCCATTGGGCTCCGGTGGGAAACGGGTTACTACGTGATCGTATACGCCTTCCGCGAGATCCTTGTCGATGGCTCTTTCTATAAAGTGCCTGCCTGAGCCGCTTTCTTCCTCAGGATTTTCATTTACTTTTGTAATTACTTCATCTGCCATTTACTTTATTAAACCAACTTTCTATAAAAATGTTTACATTCTATTGTAGCATAAACCTACCGGTTATACACATACTTTTCCTCAAAGGCTGCACGGCGCAGCGGCTTATCATAGTAATAGCCCTGAATGTAGGTAACGCCCATGCTCACAAGGATCTCCATCTGCTCTTTGGTCTCAACGCCTTCGATGCAGATATCCGCACCGATGGATTTTCCCATATCGACCATAGAGCGGACAAATGCCTTAGAGTATTCATCCTTATCTATGTTTTTTACAAACTCTCTGTCAACCTTGATTATGTCAAAAGGCAGAGCCCTTATGCTGGAAAGAGCAGAATAGCCTGTTCCGAAATCATCAAGGGCAAGTCTTATTCCCATATCCTTTATATCAAGGATGGTCTGCTTGGTCCTTGCAAGGTCGTTTATGGCAAGCCTTTCTGTGATCTCAAGGATCAGGTTCTCAGGCTTTAGATTATTCTCTTCAAGGCAGCTACGTATGATATCCAGGATATCGTTCTGCATGATCTGCACAACTGAGACATTTACGCTGATGGCAAAATCACCGTTTCCGGTCTCGTTCCACTGTCTGCAGCACTCGCATGCTTTTCTGAGCACGTGGTTACCGATAGGAGTGATAAGTCCCAGGTACTCAGCAAGAGGCACGAATTCATCGGGACTTAAGAATCCAAGCGACTCGCTGTTCCATCTGACAAGAGCCTCTGCTCCAAGGTGCTTTATCTTGCTCTTCTTTCCTTTGCCCTTTGCCTTGTCATTATAAAGGACAGGCTGGAAGAAAACTTCAAACTCATCAACCTTCTTGGAAATGGCCTTGTGCATGTTCTTCTCAAGGTCGATCCTATGGATGCTGGAGGAATCGATGTTATCTGAGTACTCCGCAATCCTGTTCTTGCCGGACTTCTTGGCCTCATACATGGCAACGTCTGATTTTCTGATAAGCTCGGATACATTGTCGCCGTGCTTAGGGAACTTGACAACACCCATACTCATGGTGCAGTAGTAGTCGCTGTCCTTGAGATACCACGGCGTTGCGAAGGCATTCTTTATCTCCTCAACAATCTTGTCCATTCTGTGGTAGCTCTCAGGGGGAACAATGATTACAAACTCATCTCCGCCCATACGATAGCAGGAATTCGTGATTCCTTCTATCCTGCTGATGGCCTTTGAGATATCTTGAAGAAGGGTATCACCGTACTGGTGACCCAAACTGTCGTTTATATGCTTAAAGTCGTCAAGGTCGAGGTACATAAGAGCGCCGGTCTTGCCGGTAGTTCTTGCCTCATCCACATATTTTGCCAGATCCTTTTCGCAGCACATTCTGTTGAAAAGACCTGTCAAAAAGTCTGTATATGCCTGCTGCTCCATACGTTTCTGGTACAGCTTCTTTTCAGTGATATCGTAAATAGCGCAAAGTGAAACAGGTCTTCCGTCCACCCACTTGATCCTTGTGTAGTAGACATCATACCACTTCTCTCTGTCTCTGTGATGTACTTCGTAGTTTCCGCTGTGGCTTCTTGAGGGAATATTTCCTTCAAAGAGCTCCACCAGTCTGTTCTCTGTGAGCTCCTTGCTAAAGTTCTTTTTGAAACTCCTGTTGGCAAAGAGCAGGATTCCCGTGCCTATATCCCTTACGTAGATTGAACTTCCCACGTTATCAAGGACCGCTTCCAGGGAGGCAAAAGAGCTTGCCAGCGAATTGGTCTGCAGTCTCTTGGTTATGATACTCTGAAGGATCCTTATGGAGTCATTTATAAATTTAATGTCATCAATAGACCAGATACGGTTTTCCCTGTTTTCTGACAGACACGCATAGAATGCAGGATTTCCGTTTATCATGATGGGCATGGCCACAAGAGCCTTGATTCCAAGATTATCGATCTGCTCTCTTTCTCCGGCATTCATCTGAGTGTCGCTGGATATAGCTATCGCCTTGGAACTTCCAAGAAACCAGCAGACCTCCTGATCGGTGGTATTGGAAAAGAGCTTTGGAACTCCGGGCTGTGTCCACTGGACGATAATGTCCATGAGAGTCCCGTGATGGATCTTGCAGGTAAAGGCATTACTTATCTGGAGATAACTGCAGAGCCTTGAAAGAACCTGAGCCATTACCTCCTCTATGCCCTCGTCGCTGTCAAGGAGAGACACGATCTCGGTCATGGTCTCTGCTCTGTGGAAGGAGCTTGTCATCTCCATTTCCTGAGCCTTGCTCTCCTCACTTATGGCAACAGCTTTAGACCTTGATGTCTCAACTTTGATGAGGATGTCCAAGGTCTCTCTTAAAAGATCCAGAGTCTTATAAAATTTGGTCTCGGAAATCTGATACTGGAAATTGTCAATTGGCGGATAGTGGTAAAAGCTCTGATCATACTGGGCATCTGTGAAGAGTCCGCAGACTATCCAGACAGCTTCAATCCTGTCCGCACCAACAACTGCTACTGCAGCGAGCCTGAGATTGGGGATCTCTGTGATCTCCACAGCCTGATCCTCAAGGTCGCTCTCGGAAACCCTCATACAGATGTTGTGGATCCTGATGGGGGTTACATATTTTTGAATTATATCGATCTCGTGTGAATTGCCGGAGAGCTCTGTAATAGGAACGCCATTCCCGTCAAGACACTGCACATAGACACCTGCCATCTCACAGAACATATCCTGCCAGGTCTGCAGTTCCTGCCTGTTTTTTGGCGCAAGCTGACCAAGAGCTCCCATCTCCTTAGAGCCAGAGCCCTTGCTTTGTGCCTGCATAAGTTCTGCTGATGCTTTTGTGTCGTGCATGCAAGCTCTCCTTGCACTTAGATTTTATAACATAAGGTAGTTCTGCTCTCGCGCCGGTGATTACTTGTCGTCAACGCTATAGTTAGGAGCCTCTTTTGTGATCTGAATATCATGTGGATGTGACTCACGAAGAGCTGCGGAAGTCATCTTGATGAACCGTCCGTTCTCCTTGAGTTCCTCGATAGTACCGCATCCGCAATATCCCATACCTGAACGAAGTCCGCCCATGAGTTGGAATACTGTATCTTCAACTGTTCCCTTGTAAGCTACACGTCCTTCAACGCCCTCGGGAACAAGCTTTTTAGCATCTTCCTGGAAGTAACGATCCTTGGAGCCGTTCTCCATGGCTGCGATGGATCCCATTCCACGGTAAACCTTGTATTTTCTTCCCTGGAACAGCTCGAAGTCTCCGGGAGCCTCGTCACAGCCTGCAAACATTGAACCCATCATTACGATGTTAGCGCCTGCTGCAATTGCCTTTGTGATATCGCCTGAGTACTTGATACCGCCGTCAGCAATGATCGGAATACCATACTGCTTAGCCATTGAGTAGCAGTCCATAACTGCTGTGATCTGAGGAACACCGATACCTGCAACCACACGGGTTGTGCAGATAGATCCGGGTCCGATACCTACCTTGACAGCATCTGCTCCTGCCTCGATAAGGTCTTTTGTTGCAGCTGCTGTAGCGCAGTTTCCTGCGATAACCTGAAGATCAGGGAATTTCTCTTTTATCATGCGAAGACATTTAAGAACGTTCTCTGAATGTCCGTGTGCTGAATCAAGAACAATAACATCAACCTTGGCATCAACAAGGGCTGCAACTCTGTCGAGGCAGTTTGCTGAGATACCAACACCTGCTCCGCAGAGAAGACGGCCGTGGTCGTCCTTGGCTGAAAGAGGATACTTGATGGTCTTTTCAATATCCTTGATGGTGATAAGTCCAACAAGATTGTAGTCATCGTCTACGATAGGAAGCTTCTCCTTCTTGCTCTTTGCAAGAATGCTCTTTGCTTCCTCAAGTGTAATGCCTTCCTTGGCTGTAACAAGGTTTTCGCTGGTCATTACGTCTTTTATCTTCTGCGAGAAGTCTTTTTCAAACTTGAGGTCACGGTTTGTGATGATACCTACAAGCTTTTTGCCCTCAGTGATTGGCACACCTGAAATTCTGAACTTAGCCATGAGAGAATCGGCATCTGCCAGTGTGTGCTCCGGAGAAAGTGAGAATGGATCTGTGATTACGCCGTTCTCTGATCTCTTAACCTTGTCTACCTCTTCAGCCTGAGCCTCGATAGACATGTTCTTGTGAATGATACCGATACCGCCCTGTCTAGCCATGGCGATGGCCATTCTGTGCTCAGTAACTGTGTCCATTCCCGCACTCATCATAGGAATGTTGAGTTTGATCTTCTTGGTAAGATATGTGCTAACATCTACCTGATTAGGTATAACCTGTGAATATGCCGGTACTAAAAGTACGTCATCAAAAGTAATTCCTTCGCCGATAATCTGTCCCATTGTCTCGCTCTCCCTTATTCTTTTCAGTCAGTAAACACCTTGCGAGGTGCTACGTTTTTAACAGCTGTTACAAATTCTGCATTTGGTTCGAATATAACCTTTTCCTTTCCATCATATATGAAGGTATATGTAGGATCAGGCTGGCGGTCCTTCTGTCTTGCGGAGAAGTCAACCACCTTCAGGGTTTTATTCTTAAACTCATCGAGATGATAGGAACGAGACGGAGCCATAGCTTCAATCTTGTTGACGTCGTACTTGGCTACATTCTTACGTCTGCTCTTATTGAGGATCTTGTCAACTGTGATCTCCCTCTCACAGTACTGATACTCAAACTCGATATTTGCATTCAAAGTAAGGAAATAATACAAAACTCCTGCACCTATGCACAGGATAAGACCTACGATTCCTAACGGACTGATGACTGATAAAAGAAAGAAAATAATTGCCACAGCAAGAGATAAAAAGCTGAGAATCTTCACCATTGGTGACGCTTTGCTCTCTACCAGGCACTCAACATAATTGTTATCGATACCCATTACAGAACTCATCCTCCTTAAAAAATATCAATTTTAACGATTATGTTACTTTACTTTTCCCAATCTTTCAAGCGTTTTTCACCGTTCTTACCTATCATTTCTATTATATCTGTTTTATCGTAAAAAATGTATTATTTATTTGTAAACTATTGTTTATAGCTAACTTGACAGTTTTCTTTATTAAACGTAAAATTCTCGAATGAGTCCTAAGAAATTCAGGAGGAAATTTACATGTCAGTACGTGATGAGATAAAAGAACAACAGAAAAAGCTAAAGGGACAGGGCTTTAAAGCCCACTGGGATTACTTTTGGGAATACTACAAGATACACACTATTGTAGCCATTGTAGTTTTGATCTTTGTGATCATTACCATAAGAGATGTTACGGATAACAAACCTTACGCGATGTATTCCATGTTTATAAACAACCGTGGCATGGATACCCAGACCATTCTTCAGGATGGTTTTGCAGAATATGCAGGTATTGATACAGAAGAATACGCAGTTATAGTTGATACATCATCAAACTTCATGTCTTCTATAGTAGATACTACTTCTGTTGCAACCAGCGAAAAGCTCATGGCAATGCTTGCAGCACATGAACTTGACACAATAGTTGCAGACGAAAACACCTTCGGGCGCTACGCTTCACAGGACACATTTATTGATCTTAGAACTTTATACAGCGAGAGTGAACTTGAGAGTTTTGGCGATAGAGTTTTCTACGTGGATCAGGGATACATTGACTACCTGAACTCCGATGAGTACACAAATTACATCACTTCAGGTGAATATGACAAGAACAACAAATACGCAGTGATGGCTGCAAAATACGAAGAGGATTTCACCTACCAGAAGGTTGCAAAAGAGGATATGGATGACCCGATTCCCGTTGGAATCATTCTTGATAACTCTGAAGCACTTAAGAGCTGCGAAGCTTTTCCTGATGAAGCTCCGATTGTGGGTATTGCAGTAAACTCTCAGAGAATTGATAACGCGAAATTATTTATTGAATATCTTATGCAGTAAAACCAGATGCAAAAAGAACCGTCCCCACCAAGTCAGGGGGGGCGGTTCTTTTTGACTCGCTTTTTGACTCACTTACTCTTTAATTTAATCAAAGTACAGTTGAAACAAAAATATCGTAGATTGCCTCGATTGCCTTCTCAAAATCCCTATTCTCAACACCAATAATAATGTTAAGCTCTGAAGATCCCTGATCGATCATGCGGACATTGACACTGGCATGTGCAAGTGCAGAGAAGATTCTTCCTGCAGTTCCTCGTGTTGACTTCATTCCACGTCCCACAACTGCAATGAGTGCAAGGTCTGACTCGATCTCAAGCATGTCGGGATGAGCGAGCTTGTGGATCTCTGAAACAACTGCCTGCTCCTTCTCGATGAACTCGTCCTGCTGTACGAATACAGTCATGGTGTCGATTCCTGAAGGAACATGCTCGATGGAAATGTTCTGGTCTTCAAAAGCCTGAAGGACTTTTCTAACGAATCCGATCTCGGAGTTCATCTGATCCTTGAGGACGTTCACGCAGCAGAAGCCCTTCTTACCGGCGATTCCGGTGATGACGTACTTGGACTTTTTAGCTGTTGACTCAACGATCCATGTTCCGGGATCATCAGGCTGATTGGTATTTCTGATATTGATCGGGATACCCTCTTTTCTTACGGGGAAGATCGCATCCTCGTGAAGAACACCGGCACCCATGTATGCAAGCTCTCTAAGCTCTGTGTATGTGATGGTCTCAATATACGGAGGCTTATCAATGATCCTGGGATCTGCAACAAGGAATCCTGAAACGTCTGTCCAGTTCTCATAAACATCTGCCTTGGTTGCTCTTGATACGATGGATCCTGTGATATCGGATCCGCCTCTTGAAAAGGTCTTTATGCTTCCGTCAGGATATGCACCGTAAAATCCGGGAACAACGGCCTTGGGAGTCTTCTCCAGTTTCTTGGCCATCAGCTTATTGGTCTTCTCTGCATCGAACTCTCCGTTTTTGTCAAAAGAAATAACGGTAGCAGCGTCAACGAACTCATAGCCAAGGTATGCTGCCATTATGATTCCGTTAAGGTACTCACCTCTGCTGGCTGCATAATCACTTCCTGACTGTGCCTTAAAGTTCTTTTCAATGGTCTTAAACTCACCTGAAAGATCCAGCTTTAATTTAAGTCCCTTGATGATCTCATCGTAGCGGGCCTTGATATCTGAAAGCTGCTTACTAAAGTCCTTGCCTGCCTCTGCCAGGGCGTAGGTCTTATAAAGCATATCAGTCACCTTAGTGTCCTTGGAATTTCTTTTACCGGGTGCTGAAGGTACTACGTATACTCTGTCCGGATCGGACTTAATGATGTCACCTACCTTCTTAAACTGCTCTGCACTGGCCAGTGAACTTCCGCCAAATTTTACAACCTTTTTCATTGCTCCATCTTCCTTCTATGTTATTTATTCATCAGTAAAGTCTGATGTAACCCTTAACGCTGTCAAACTTCCAAAGTTTCTCATCAAAGTCTTTTTCCGAAATATCATCTGTAATGAAGGCAAACTCGTTATATACGTTATCGCCTGTAACTTCCTCGATACCGTGTCCGAAGATCTCAAAGGCCTGTTCCTTGTACTCAGCTGCAACTCTTACAAAGAACTTTCTTACAGCATTGTCCTTAGGAGAAAGAACTGCCTTCTCAGCATTTAAGTTTACGTCGATGTGCTTGCCCTTGTGTTTGATTATATCGATAAGATCAGCTACTACTGCGCTTGCTGTTGCGTTCTTGCCTGCGCCTCTGCCGTAGAACATAACGTCGCCGACCATGTTTCCGTGAACGTTGATGGCATTGAATACACCGTTTACGTTTGCAAGAGGATTCTCATAAGGGATAAGGAACGGTGCAACTATAGTAAAGAAGCCGTTCTCATTCTTCTTGCACATTCCAAGGAGCTTGATCGCCATTCCAAGGGTTCTTGCATAGGCGAAATCCTCGATGCTTATCTTGGAGATACCCTCTGTGTAAATATCTTCATAATTAACGTGTTTTCCGCTCATAAGGCTTGAGAGGATAGCTATCTTACGGCATGCATCGTAACCTTCCACATCGGCCTCAGGATTCTTCTCTGCGTAGCCCTTATCCTGTGCTGCCTTAAGGACTGTTGCAAAGCCTGCACCCTCTTTGTCCATCTTGGTGAGGATGTAGTTGGTTGTTCCATTTAGGATACCTGTGATGGAATCGATCTTCTCATGCTTAAGAGAATCATTGATAGTCCTAAGAAGTGGAATTCCACCGCCTACACTTGCCTCAAACAGATAGCTTGCTCCGTTCTTCCTGGCAAGTTCGACAAGCTCGGGTCCGCGTGCTGCAACCAGTTCCTTGTTGGAGGTGCAGACACTCTTTCCTCTCTCGAGAGCACTCTTTTCAAAAGAGAATGCCGGCTCAATTCCGCCCATTGTCTCACAGATAACTTCTATCTCAGGATCGTCAAGAATGATGTTGATGTCGTGAACGACCTGTGTCTCATGCTTGTCCCCGGGGAAGTCTCTAAGATCAAGAATGTACTTAAGTTCAAGCTTTTCCCCTGCGCTCTTTTCGATTTCGGCTGCGTTGTTGTCGAGAACATCAACTACTCCGCTTCCTACTGTACCGTACCCTAATACTGCTACCTTTGCCATATCTTCCTCCTTATGTAAGCGTAGCACTTCGACCGGTAATATGTACCTTGTGCACGCCTTCAGTCTTTTCCATGATGGAGATCATCTCCATGATATCTCTTGTTGTCTCAAGTACCTGGATGGTGATTGAAATAGATGCCACACCGTTTAGTGGTATGGACTGATGTATGGTAAGAATGTTTGCTCCAAACTCAGCTATGAGATTAAGCACATATGACAGAAGTCCCACCTCATCATTCATCTGGAATGTCAGGGTCAGCGTTGTGCCCTGAAGGCTGTCGTGGAACTCATATATATCTTCTTTGTATTTGTAAAAAGAACTGCGGCTGATTCCAAGCTGCTGGGCTGCCTCACTGGCGGTCTTCACCTTCCCGGATTCAAGGAGTTTCTTGGCCTCGACCACCTTGAGCAAAACCTCAGGTACCGCCTGCTTTCTGATTACATAGTATCCTGTATCCTGCTGCACTGCTATGTCTCCATAAGTGTTTTTGTATCGCGGACATTTGTCTGCATGAGAAAGATTTTATCACAGTGAAGTTTTAAAGACAAGCAGAAATATTTATAAATATTCAAAGTTTATACATTTTTCTTTGTACATTATGACAAAAATAGGACCACAGCCTTTGCCATGGTCCCAAAACATCATATTACCTATTCTGAAGCTTTTTCTTCCGCTCCCTCATCTACTACCGGCTCTTCCATAGTCAGTCCGTATTTGCCGCCCAGGAAAAGAAATCCGGCATATCCGTTCTCATCAAGAAGAGAAACAGTATCCTCTCCCGCAGGGATCACAAAGCTAACACGATTGCCCTTGTATTCCCCGTCAAGAAAACTTACATAGAGCGAAACGTCAGGTCTTTCTTCAAGTGCCTGCATTACCTGTTTGTTGAAATTTATAAAGACAGATGTCTTAACCTTAACTGTCGCATTCTCCGGAGCCATCTCTATACGTCTTGCAACATCACCCTGGAAAGCATAGTAGGCAGATATCGGCCTGAAATACCAAATCTTACCGCACTCAGGACACATATAATCGATGGTACCCTCTGCAGACTCACTCTCATTCATGAATGCAACCCACTTAAAGTGGTGCTTGTGAGTCGGGTCATTCTGCAGCGCTTTCCTCTTCGCCTCAGCCTCTTTTTCCGCCTTCTCTTCCTCAGATAACTCCGGCTCATCTTCCTTATTTTCTTCCTGAGTATCTTCCGTATTCTCTATAGCAGTAGCCTCTTCAGCCCTTACAACCCCCGCCACAGGCGCCGGCATAAACGCCGCGGAAAATGCAATCAACGCAGATGAAAATAGCACCAGTATAATCTTGTTCGCCTTCATTTTGAGAACCACCTCACAATTTAGTCATGTTTCCATCTCTAGTTTATCACTTTTTTGAGTCACTCGCCACGGACATATACTCCCGCCGATGACCATCCCGACTGACGCAGCCAAATGGCTAGACCCGCAGCGTAGTATTTTTTCGAGAATTCATGAGTCTTCAGAGGGCGCTTTGCATCTTCTGTCCACGGATCATCCGTAGAAGTTGCAAAGCGTTCTATGAAGGCCATGAATTCCGACAAAATAGTCCGCGAGGAGGATAGCCATTTGGCTGCGTCAATCAAGATGGACTCCGGCGGGAGTATTTCCGTAAATTAAAGCGAAAAGCCATGACGTCGGGGAACGCCATGGCTTTTCAAAAACGCTTATAAAAGGAAAGAGTAAAATAGGAGGATAGCTAATTGATCATCCCTTTACTGCACCGGCTGATACGCCACCTACAATGTACCTTGAAAGAAGGAGGTAGATAACGATAACCGGGAAAATGGATGCAGCTATCATGATGTAAATCTGACCCATATCGAAACGGAGCCAGTCAGCACCACGCAGCTGAGCAATCATAACAGGAAGTGTCTTCTTGGTATCAGTGTGAAGGATCAGGGCAGGTGTGAAGTAGTTATTCCAGCTTCCTACAAAAGCAAAGATCATCTGAACACTGATAGCCGGCTTAATAAGCGGCATTATGATTGTATTGAATGTTCTGAACTCGCCTGAACCGTCAATTCTTGCAGCCTCAACCAGTGAAAGAGGCAGGTTACTCTCCATGTACTGCTTCAGATAGAAGTATGTAACAGGTGAAGCGATTGCAGGAATGATAAGAGGAACAATTGAGTCATCCATTCCAAGTCTAACGATCAAACGCAGGAAACCGAGTGCGGTAACCTGTCCGGGAATCATCATGATTGCCAGGATAAATGTTGCAATAGCAGCTCTTCCCTTGAACTGATATGTATTGATAGCATAAGCAGTCATTGCTGAGAAGTAAGTACAAAGCACTGCTGTGCAAACTGATACGATAATACTGTTTAAAAAGCCTCTTGCAATAGGAATAGTTCCGTTTATAAGGCTTGACCAGTTATCCAAAAGATGTGTGCTGGGAAGTACTGTGAATCCCAGTGTCATCTCTGAATGTGATCTGGTTGAGTTAATAAGCAAAATGTAGAACCAAATGAGGCAGAGGAACGAAAAGAATATAAGTGTTATGTAAGCAATAGTTCTTCTTACTCCAATTGGGACTCCATGGGGTTTCATTGTTGTTTCGTTATTCATCCCTATTTCCTCCTTAATTCTTTTCTTTTGAACTGTTTATTCTGAATACAACAAGACTCAGAATACCGGTTACAATAAACAAGAATACTGACAAAGCACCACCACGGCCAACATCCTTACTTGTAAGGTATCTGTTAAGGAGCATGATTACAGTGGTGAGGGCATCCATAGGATTACCACGACCGTTTGTCAAGATCTGAGGAACATCGAACATCTGCAGACCACCGATAAGAGATGTGATCAGCACGTAGATGAAAATAGGACGGAGAATAGGCATTGTGATCTTGAAGAATACCTGCGAAGCTGTAGCTCCGTCAACCTGAGCAGCTTCATAAAGTGATGAGTCGATACCAAGCATACCTGCCATAAGGAGGATGGTGGTATTACCAAACCACATCAAAAAGTTCATGAGCATTACAAGAATTCTTGAAGCAGTAACAAACTGGAAGAACTTGAAAGGCTCTCTGATAGCACCAAGACTCAAAAGAATCTGGTTAACAGGACCACTGTCTGAGAACAGTGCAAAGAACAACATGGAAAACGCTGATGCCATGATCAGGTTAGGCATGTAGATAACTGTCTTAAAGAATCTCTGACCTTTAAGTCTGAGTGAAGGATCTGAGAACCAGTAAGCCAGTAAAAGAGCTATAACGATCTGTGGGATGAAACCACCAACCCACATGATAAGTGTGTTGCCTAAATATTTCCAAATCTCCGGTGTTGTAAGCAGGTTCACATAGTTAGCTCCGCCAACGAAGTTAGGTCCAATCTGCTTAAGTCCGGAACGATAGTTTTCAAAGAAACTGTTATATATAGTTGAAAAAAGTGGAATAAGACTGAAGATGATATATGTCACAAAGAATGGTATAAGGAAAATATATCCCCAGCGGTTGAACTTAACCACATTATGATTGGCTTTATTGGACTTATTTTTGTCCATACCCTTACCTCCGCAAATATTTTTACTCTTTACCCTTGGTTTTTCAAGAAATTGCCTGCCGGATAAACCGGCAGGCAACTTAATTTTAAAACTCTGACACTTTAGCAGAAATTATCTTGTAAGCTCAGGATATCTCTGAAGTGCAAGTGTGTAGAACTGCTCAAGAGCCTCATCATATGTAGCATAGTTGCCATTGATGTAGTCACCCATAGCTGTCTG
>JAGBMP010000065.1 GCA_017634825.1 Butyrivibrio sp. | reverse complement strand
CTGCAGACAGTAGTTATGTATCTGTACAAATTCGGTTTTGAAACCCATCAGGTAGGCTTTGCTTCAGCAATAGCATACACATTGTTCTTTATCATTTTATTTGTATCAATTATGGAATTTAAATTCATCGGTGGAAAGGAGGATTAAAGCATGGCAACCAAAATAAAAAGAGCAATTCTTTATATAGCTCTCATAATACTTGGTCTGATGTGCCTTCTTCCCTTTTGGCTGATGATGGTAAATTCAACAAGGTCAGGCGTTGAAATAACGCATTCCTTTTCATTTCTGCCGGGACACAGTCTGAAAGACAACTGGAAAGTTCTCTTTGACTATGTGAATCTCTTTTTGGGACTCTTTAATAGTTTCAAGGTTGCTGTTCCGGCAACTCTCCTAACAGCCTACTTCTCAGCTATCACAGCTTTTGGTATGGCTATGTACAACTGGAAAGGAAACAACGTTCTTTTTAGAGTTATAGTAGTATTTATGATGATCCCGGCACAGCTTTCTCTGATCGGTTTTTATAACCTCTGCCAGAAGCTGCACCTGATCGATTCATACATTCCGCTTATTATTCCGGCCATTGCATCACCTGGAATTGTATTCTTCCTGAGGCAGTACACAAAGGCTACGCTTTCAAAATCACTTATGGAAGCAGCCAGGATCGACGGAGCAAGTGAGATCCATATCTTCCACAGGATAGTACTTCCCATCATGGCACCGGGTATAGCGACAATGTCAATTGGAACATTTATAGGTAACTGGAATTCCTATCTGCTACCCTTGATCCTCCTTAACACACCAAAGAAAATGACCCTCCCGGTTATGATTTCTACACTTAATGCAGCAACAGATCTGCAAAAGAATCAGGGTGCTATTTACTTAGGAGTTGCAATTTCAGTTGTACCTATAATCATTGCTTTCTGCTTCTTCTCGAAATACATCATAAGCAGTATTTCCGCAGGAAGCGTAAAAGAATAATTTTACCCCCGGACTGACGCATTGTTTTAATGCGTCAGTCTTTATCATGGGGTATAATATGGACTATGAAACTAACGAAACTTTTGAAAACAAACCTAATATCTGTGCTTCTTGCAAGCCTTGTACTTGGCGGATGTGGAGAGGCTCATCAGGGAAACGGTGAAGCTTTAAAACCGGCAGATACTTCTGATGTTATAACCACTGATAAAGATCTGGTGACCTTTGACTGGTACATCAACTACTCATGGTTTAACACCAAGTGGGGACAGAATGCTGTATCCAAGGCTATTACAGAGAAGACAGGGGTAAATATAAATTTCATCACTCCCCAGGGAAACGAGGAGGAGAAGCTTAACGCGCTCATAGCATCCGGATCTCTTCCTGACCTTATAACCCTAGGATGGTGGGAGCCACAGGTCAATGAGATCATTCAGAAGGACATGGTCTATGCCCTGGGTGAGCTGGCTGATAAGTATGATCCTTACTTTTGGACAGTGACCGATGATCAGGCTGTGAGCTGGTATACCCAGGATGATGGAAATATCTATGGTTATCCATGTTCATCAGTAACTCCCGATGATGTCATAAACACCGATAACAACATCGGTTCCAATCAGACATTCCTTGTGAGAAAAGACATTTATGAAGCAATCGGCTCTCCCGACATGACTACCATTGAGGGCTTTGAAAATGCGGTAAAAAAGGCTGCAAAGGAATTTCCGACTATCGATGGCAAGCCTCTTATCCCTATCGGTGCGCATTACTTTGACGATATAGGTAACGTGTCTTTTGACCAGTATCTGCAGAACTTTTTAGCTGTCCCCTATGAGAAGGACGGCAAGCTTTATGACAGGGATACTGATCCGGAATATCTTGAATGGCTTAAGATGTTCAACCGCCTTTCAAGAGAAGGGTATCTCTCCACAGATGTCTTCATAGATCAGAGAACTCAGATGGAGGAGAAGATTGCTCAGGGCCGGTATTTCTGCATGCTGTATCAGTACACAGATATGTCAGCCCAGCAGAAGACTCTTTATTCAAAAGACCCTGACAGCATCTATATAGCGGTTGACGGGCCCAAGAATGAAAACGGAGATGATCATGTTCTTCCGACAAACACGGTAAACGGCTGGACCATAACCATGGTGTCCAAGAACTGTCAGAATCCGGACAGAGCCATAGAGTTTATTGATTACCTTATATCCGAGGAAGGCCAGAAGATGGTATATCTCGGAATTGAGGGTGTGACCTACGATGTTATTGATGGGAAAGAAGTGGTAAGGCCTGATGTGCTGGAACTCTTAAACACAGACAGGGCAGCCTATGATGAACTCTACGGCGCGGATGATGCCTACTGGATGTTCCAGGACAACGTAATGCAACAGAAGTGGCGCCAGAAGAATGAAGGCCCGACAGCTCAGCTGGAGGAGTGGACTTACCAATACTCTGCATATACAGGACAGTATGATGTGAGTTTCCCGCCCGGAAGTGATGAAGAATATACGGATGAAGCCATAGACAGGTTATGGGGCAGCACGTTAAAAGAGCTGCTTCTTGCCGAAAGTGACGATGAATTTGACACTGCTTTGGCGAAGTTTAAGCTAAAGAGAGATGCCCTGGGCTACAGGGAACTTATGGAGAAAAAGTACAGGTATGTCATTGAAGCCAAGGAAAAGCTGGGGCTTTATTAACAGCCAAAAACTGAATATCAGACTTACCGGAATTGTGCTTTTGTTTGTTATCATTCCGGTAGCTATCCTGGGTGGAATTGTCTTTTACAATATGGAGCAGTCTACAATCAGGGAGAACGTGAGCTTTACTCAGGCTACCATGGAGAGAAGGCGGGACAGTATCACCAACAACGTTGATTCCATCAACATGTCCACGCAGTTCTTCCTATCCAATGATAAACTCAATTCTGTTCTCATCGACGCCCGGGTGGGCAACAAGCACAGCACCAAAGAGTGGCTTGAAATCTACAAGAGCGATGTTGCTGCTCTTGAGAGACTTATAAACACCAACCCGGTGCTTGGCGGCGTCAGATACTATGCTGTCACAGACAATGTGCAGGAAATGATGCCCGTCCTTTATAATCACGACAGGCTCTTAAGGCAGGAATGGGCAGTTATGGCAGAGAGCGGTGGATGGATATTTAATTATACCGACAAGCTCTTTGACAACTCGGACACAACGCCGATGCTGGCGCTGATAACTCCTGTTGTGAACAGACAGTATGGAAATATCGGAACCATTGAAGCCAACATGGCCATGAAGACTATGTTCCCGTCCATGTACGAGAATGTGCCGGGTGAGACCAGCTGTTTTGTGACAGACACAGAGAATATCATATTCGGAAGTAATGAAGATACCTCGGTCACGCCGATAGCTACGGCTATTTCACAGCAGATGAGAGATATTGTTCAGGAAGGCGAAGCTCCCGGTATAACAACTTTTTATGACAAAGAGAAAAAGAGTGTTATCTCCGGAATGTACATCTCGGAACTTGGCGGAACGCTGGTGTCGGTAAATGACATTTCAGAGAGCCTCTCACAGGTATATCAGCTCAGGAACAATTACATCATCGGCATGACCCTGATCCTTCTCATGATGGCCTTTATCATTAATATTCTGGTCAATCATGTACTGAAGAAGTTCTACGAAGTCCTTTCTACCATCAGGGCAGTCAGAGGCGGAAACCTTGACATCAGAACTCCTGAGGATGGACGAAACGATGAGATGGGAGAGCTTGCGCACCAGGTTAACCGAATGCTGGATAACATCCAGTCTCTTATGAATGAGAACATTCAGAGAGAGGTTTTGGTAAAAGACTCACAGCTCCGTGCACTGCAGAACCAGATCAATGCACACTTTATATACAACGTTCTTGAGTCAATCAAGATGATGGCTGAGATGCAGGAGGAGTACGATATTTCAGATGCCATCACAAGCCTTGGCAAGCTCCTTCGCTACAGTATGAGATGGACTTCCAAGACGGTCCTTGTATCAGAGGAACTGGAGTATATCAAGGATTACATGGCCCTCATTAACCTCAGATTTGACTATGAGATTTACCTTTCTCTCAACGTACCCGAGGAGGTAATGAAGCAGAGCATTCCTAAGATGAGTCTGCAGCCGATAATTGAAAACGCCATCATTCACGGTGTTGAAGAACTGGCCGATGACACTACCATTTATGTTAAGGGAATTCCTGAGGGTGAGAGCTGCACCATAGAGATCACCGACAATGGCAGAGGCATGAATGACGAGGAACTTGAGGTCCTTAGGAAAAAGATATCCGGCGAGATTGAGACCAAAGGCGGATCCAGCAACGGCATCGGTCTTAAGAATGTTCAGGACAGGATCCACATGGAGTTCGGCGAGCAGTACGGAATAGAAGTGGCAGCCATGGAGGGATGCTACACCAAGGTGTGCGTGCGCATACCAATGAAAAGAGTAAGTATATCAAAAGATTAAAGGAGCCTTTTTATGCGCAAGGTTTTGGTAGTAGAAGATGAAAAACTCATAAGGCAGGGAATTGCCACCATGATAAAGAGGTGCGGAGTTCCGGTGGAGGAAGTCATAGAGTGCGCCAACGGTCTTCAGGCTCTTGAGGTACTTAAGGAGCAGACCATCGACGTTTGCTTCACCGACATCAGAATGCCCAAGATGAACGGCATCGAGCTGGTGAAGGCCATGAAGGAATTTGGTAATCCACCTTTATCTGTGGCAGTCAGTGGCTATGACGATTTCACTTATGCTGTCGAGATGATGAGACAGGGCGTTCGTGAATACATCTTAAAACCTGTGGAGAGAGACAAGCTAAAGGCTATCATGGAAAAGCTCGACGAAGAGATAAGTCAGAAGCTCGAGGATGAAAAAAAAACTGAGCACGCCGGAAGGCAGCTGATAAAGTATCTTCTCATGGATGACGAGGCTTCGGAGAATGAGCTTGAGCTTATCAGCAAGAACATAAGGGACACGGCAGGCGATACTTTTTACTGCATGATTGCAGCAGGGTCAGATACTCTTATGCCTTATCTTGACGATCAGAGCGCCATATCCGGGCCCGATGGAATGGACATTTTTATTCTGGGAAAAGAGAAGGTGGAGGAACTTAAGTCTATAGAAGGAACAAGCTCTTTTGCCGGATTAAGCGATGTGTGCTCGGATTCAAAAGAGCTAAAGAGAGCCTATAAAGAGGCCCTTTTACGCAGAGAAAATGCATTTTGCAGGAAGGTGGCGCTCTTTAGCGAAGACAGAAACATGGGCGTGGCACAATCTCTTTTAGAGAGCGGCAAAAAACTCTGCGAAAAAGAAGCAGTCGCAGCAAGGGTCCAGCTGATTGGAACCAGCAGAAGTGACGATCTTGAAAAAGAGTGGAACGCTTTCTTCACATCAGTTCAGAGAGGCCAGATAATTCCTGAAGATTTCAGGTCTGCCATGGATGAGTTTGCAGCTGAATATCTTAAGGTATATCAGAAGGAAGTTGACTCAGAGCTGCTTATGCCGTTTTCATTTCTGACCATCGAGGACTACAGACAGTGCTTTATGGACTTTGCGAGAAGGGCATCAGCAGAGCATCAGCAGCCTGATGGCGCAGATCAGACAAGGCTTAAGATTCAGGAAGCAATAAATTATATCAAGGAAAATTATAAGACCGACATCAACATGGCAGTGGTATCCAATGAAGTATCAATGAACTATTCGCTGTTCTCGTCGGCATTTAAGAATTATACCGGAACCAATTTTGTGGGATTTGTAAGAGATCTGAGGATCGGCGAAGCGAAAAAGCTCCTTGCCACAACGCCTCTTAAGGTGAACGAAATATCCGCAAGAGTCGGGTATGATAATGAGAAACATTTCATGAAGAGCTTTAAGGCTATAGTCGGCGTATCGCCCAGTGAATATAGGAAAAACATGGGTGCTGACAGCTAATATGCAGTCGGAAAATAGTATGAAAAATCTATAAAATTATAACACCTCTCTAAAAAATGAGACCTTAAACGTTATCGGGGATTGTGCGAAAATGGTGATAACAATTTGGGGACATTCTAATAGGGAGGTGTTTTTGTAATGATGAAGAAAAATCATAAGACCCGGATGGCCATAGCGCTGGCATTTGCGCTGACTTTGTCACTTTCGGCACCGACACTGACAGGCATGCAGGCCTATGCAGCACAGGTACCGGTCAATGAAGAGTTGACTACACCCTTCGGACTGGTGGCTGATTACAATGCAGAGCAGGGCATAGGGGTCGTATGGGGAGCTGCAGGATATGATCGGTATACTGTGACAATCTCATGTGAAGCAAATGGCTATGAAAAGGTATATGCTAATCAGGAATTAGGATATCATTTGTATCCTGACAGCTATGCTGCAGGGGAATATCTCATTGAGATCCAGGGACAGAAAGGCGATGAGCTGTCAAATGCATGCACAGCTACAGTAACTGTTGCAGGTGATGCAGCTTCAAGCGGATCCGGACAGGAAGAGCCCGTAGAGGGTGGAAATACCGGAGAGGGCGAAAATTCCGGAGAGAGCGGAACCGGCGAAGGAACAGAAGAGACTTCTGAACTTCCGGGTTCTATGGAAGCTGCTTTTGTACTTGATAATGAAAACAACGAGCTGACGAAGAATGCTTGGGAATTCTGGACGGGAGAAGGCGGAGTTGCTACATTTAGCACAAACGATGATGGAGCAGGCGTTGTAAAGATTGATGCTGAAGGAAGTCAGCAGTGGTCAGTTCAGCTGCCACAGATGCTCAATCTTACAGAAGGTAAGACATACAAGCTTTCAGGTGATTTCTACAGTGAAGATGATGCTGTAGTTCTCATTAACATTCAGGAGACCCTTGGTTGGAATTCTATAATTGAAGGTAATCCATACAAGCTTGAGCTCAAAGGCGGAGAAGTAACACACTTAAATGTTACAACTTCTGCAGCCGGCGCTAACTTTGAGACAAATGGTAAGATTGCTCTTATGTTCGGAAACGGAACAGGCAATGCAGGCAAGACTGTAACCATCGCAAATCTGGCCCTGATCGATACTGATGCTGTAGAATCAGGAGTATCAGGTGATAATCTCCTTACAGCAGACGGATGGGATTTCTGGACAGGAGAAGGCGGAGCAGGAAAATTTACCGATAAGGGCAATGGCGATGCTGATATCGAAGTATACGCAGAAGGTAGTCAGAACTATGCAGTTCAGTACACACATGAGCTTTTCCTTACAGAGGGTGAGACATATACCCTTGAAGGTGACTTCTACAGTGCAGATGATGCAAAGGTATTTGTAAACCTTCAGGAGCAGACGAGTTGGGCATCAATCCTTGATCCAAGCCCTTACATAGCTGAAATAAAAGGTGGAGAAACAACTCACATTAAGCTTGTGACAGCACCTGCAACAGCTAACTTTGTAACTAACGGCAAGCTTGCGCTTATGTTTGGTAATGGATCAGGCAATGCAGGCAAGACTATCTCTGTTAAAAACATGACCCTTAAGGCTAATGGAAATGCAGCCGGTGGTTCAACCGTAAAGGGCAACGAATATGATTTCAATAATCCTGATAACGCACTCTACAACTATGCAGATCCCGGCACATCAAAAGATGGCTATGATCTGATCTGGGCAGATGAGTTTGACGGTAATTATGAGGGAGCAAATGTAGACAGCGCCACAGGACTTAACCTTGATAACTGGTATCCTCAGTGGGGCGATGGCTCAACTGACTGTGGCAATCCCGGATGGGGCAACAGAGAGCTTCAATGCTATACAGGCAACAGCAAGAACGTTGGTGTAAACGAAGATCTTTCAGGTGACGGCGTAGGCGATGGCGTTCTTAGAATCACAGCAGCTTACGAGCCCGGATATGTTTATGCAGGTGAAGGCGCTAAGAACTACACATCAGCAAGACTTCGTACTACAAAGGGAACAGAGGCGCTCTTTAGCACAACATACGGATATGTAGAGGCTAGGATTTCACTTCCTCAGACAGCAGGAGCATGGCCTGCATTCTGGATGCTTCCACAGAGCAATGATATCTATGGCAACTGGCCTGTGTCAGGTGAGATCGATATCATGGAGACCTGCGGTGCATTTAAAAATGAGAAAGACAATATCGCTTGCGGAACACTTCACTGGGGCGTTCCAAGCCACACTTACAAGGGAAGCGGATATGTTGATCTCTTCTCACCTTATACATACTTCCATACCTATGCTATTGACTGGAAGCCCGGTGAGATCACATGGTACTACGACGGCGAAGCAATCAATACACTCAGCACATGGGAGAGCGCAATCTCAGGAGCATCTTCATCTCTTGGATTCGATGCACCATTTGATATGCCTTTCCACATGCTCCTTAACCTTGCTGTAGATAGCGGACAGTTCGGCGGCGGAGTTAACAAGGCAGCTTTCCAGGATGACATCAACATGTATGTTGATTATGTACGTGTATATCAGAAGTCAGACGGATATGCTGATAGCGTAACAAGAGCAGCTTCAGCTGCAGGTAATGACAACTGGGCTGACCTTGCAGGAATCAACCAGATCACAGAAATCAAGGCTGACAATATCGAAACTTGTGTTGGCGGCGGAATGGATGATGCAGCTGCTGAGATGGATAAGTGGTATCTCTCATACCAGAGCGATGCAACTGATGCAAAGATTGCTCCTTACAAGGATGCAGACGGCAAAGACTGGGCTAATGTTACAGTTAACTCTGCCGGTGCAAACGACTACTCAGTACAGCTGATCGGTCATTACAATGCAAAGAAGGGCTACGTTTACAAGGTTTCCTTCGATGCTTACGGTACAGGTTCTATCCTTGGCAAGGAAGTTAACTGCGATGCCAAGGAATGGAAAGGATGGAGCGCATATGGCATCCAGACCTTTAAGCTTACAGATACACCTTCAAAGTATTCTTATGTATTCCAGCAGACAGAAGACTTTGACAGATGCAGAATCGAGTTCAACCTCGGTGCAAGAGGAACAGGTGATGTTTACATATCAAATGTAAAGGTTGAGATCGTTGATCCTGAAGAGATCGGAAGTACAGGCGACGGACCAAGAACACCTCTTGCAAACGGTAACATCATTTACAACGGATCCTTTGATCAGGGAGACCTCCATCTGGGATACTGGAATGCAACAAACGGCACAACAATAGTTGTTCCAAGATATACAACACAGGCTCTTAAGGACGGCGACAAGGCTGTAGTAGATGTAGCTTCAAAGTCAAACTATGAGAACATTGCAGATGGTGTTAAGTTCTATGAGAGACGTGCACAGATCAGTTCAACAAACGGCAAGTCACCTGCTGTTTACCAGCCGGGACTTAACCTTAAGGCTGATAACTACACTGTAAAATTTGATCTTTACAGCGCAGAGGACACAGTTGTTAAGGCTTCTGTTTACTCACTTGAGATGAACGGCGACGAGGTTGCTCTTGGAAAAGAGCTTGGCTCAGCAGCAGCTTCTTACAGCAAGGACAGCGGTGTAAGATCATACACACTTGTATTTGCAACAAAAGAAGATGCAGAAAACGCAGCTCTTGTTCTTTCATTCGGCAAGGGTGCAAATGTTCAGCTCGACAATGTATTTATGAGAGGTGAGAACCAGGCATCATTTGTAGACGAGTATCCTCTTAACGGTGAGTCAACATACAGAGGAGACAACGGCAATGGCGGCGAGATTGCACTTCAGACACAGGATGGCGTTGTAACTATGGCTAACATCGTAAGTGGTGGAACATGGTACACACCTCAGCTTGCAAGTAGCGATTTCAAGCTTGTTGCAGGACAGACTTATAAGCTCAGCTTTGACTATAAGCTTACAGGAACATCCAATAATACATTCCAGTACATAGTACAGGAAAACGGCGGAAGCTGGACAGTATTTGACGGAAGTGAAAAGACTGTAACATATGATCCTTCACTTGGTGAGTTCAACAGCTATGAGAGAGTATTTACTGCACATACAACAGTTGATGCTGTTCACCTCAACTTCGGTTTCGGTAACAGCGCAGCAGTAGGCGATCTTGCATTCAGCTTCAAGAACGCTAAGAT
>JAGBMP010000064.1 GCA_017634825.1 Butyrivibrio sp. | reverse complement strand
GTGCCGGCAATAGTCCCTCCGTCCATGTTAAAGATGACCATACTGGCCGCAGGCTGGGCAGGGCGAAGCGTTGAATCAAGCATGTTTACGAACTCCATGTGATAGCGCTCCGGCATCTGGCTCATGAGCCTGTTGTTTTCTTCCATCTCCCTTGCATAGATCTGCGCGATCACAGAGCCGGCATCGGGATTATCCCTGTCAAACTTCCACTCCGGGGTATAGGATTTTCTAAGCTCTTCTATTCTGTTTTCGATATCCTCAGCACTTTGAGGTTTGAATGCACTCTCCATCTATTCCCCTACTCTCATGTATCTATAATGTCCGGATCGAAGTACTCCTCTTCTGTATCCGGCTCCGGTTCAGCATTTAAATAAAACGGAAATACCAGGTTGTCTCTCTGATTATTCTCAGCCAGAGTGAACTCTATACTTATCATGATATATCCCTGCTGTTCCTGCATCTGTGTTGAAATATCAACATCCCGTACCCTGGGTTCCTGTTGAAGGATTGACTCTGTAAGGTCTCTTTCCATGATGGTCAGCTCTGTCAGATTCACATCCATAAAAATATAGGAGGCTGTCTGACTACCAAAGCCGGGCCTTGTAAGTCTCTCGCTGACCTGGGTCATAAGTATGAGATATATGCTCTCCTTGACACTCTGAGAGCCACTGCTCATTTTAAATCTCCCTGTAGCCGGGTCTATCTGAGGCGGAAAAGCTACCCCGGTACCAAGAAATGCCTGTTCCATAATAAAGCTCCTTATCCTAGTTTGATCGGTGTTCCATCAATAGTGACCGGACCGCTGCTGGTCAATTTCAGCATCGAATTGCCTGTGGCAGATACATTTCCGCCCTCAAGGGTAACACGGTTGTTACTCTTAATCTCTGCTGTGTCGCTGCATTCAAGCTTCAGCTTCTGAGCCTCTAAAGAAACGGTTCCGTTACTGCCATTCATGAACAGCTTTATGTTGTCACCCACCTTGATGGTCAGCTTCTGCTTCGCTATTATTTCCATCTGGCCATCCTCGGTCTTTATCTCTATCTTGTTGTTGCCCTCTTTATCCGAGATCAGTATCTTTTTCTTCTCATTATCGAGCTGAAAGGTGTGAAGCGATTTGGAGGTTGTGACGGTTATCTTGTCTTTGTCTCCTTCGCCTTCCTTCTCATCGATGATATCAATGGTGTTTCCGTTTCTTGATTTTATCCTCTTTATCTTGTTGTTTTCATCAAAGGCACCCTTCATAAAACCGGAAGCTGCCTTAGGTACTGCACCTATCACATAAGCTCTGTCAATACAGCCCTGTTCAAACACCACAAGAACCTGATCTCCCACCTCCGGGATAAAGTAATCTCCCCACTTATCTCCCCCGTAGGGCAGAGCCATTCTGGCCCAGATAAGCTTGTTCTCTTCGTAGTCCCTGGTGTTAATGTTGACCTGAACAAAGCCCTGCTTCTTCTCATCGTAATTTTTGACAACCGTACAGACCATGACGCCGTTTATAAGGTTGTCACCCATCGCTGTTTTTTCTACCTGATGCCTTGCCACATCATCCATTATGTCAAAAAATGGCATCTAATCCTCCTGTTAACTAAAGCGTCGACGCTTTACCTTCGATTGTGGTGTAATACGCTCCGCCATGATTAAACTCATGTATAACATCTGTAATATAATATTTGTTTGAAACAGCATCCCCAAAGCCCTTGAGCTTTACAAACCTTCCGGGTACGAACTCCGGCATTCCCCTGAGAGTCATTGAGATGTGCCCGAGTCTGTAGGACATATCCTCCAAAAGATATTCAGCTCTTTTATCCGCATCATTTTTAGTCTCTATGGTCGAATCTATATATACATATGACTGACCGGATATGAGAGGCTTTGCCTTGTTGCCGAGGGATATCTTTCCAGCATTCTTTTTCTTTGTCTCTATCTTGGAGGCCTTACCTACATCCAATGTCCTGACCACAACCGATCCCACAAGTCCTGTGATATCATATCCCACATTATAGGAGATGATCATGTCGGATGGGGTTATCTCCGCCAGTTCCTGAGTGTTGGCCTTGGCCTTTCTGAATGTTACATTTCCGCCTATGGTAAAGAACTCAAAATTGAACTTCTTGGCAGCCTTGACTATAAAGTCATAGTCACTCTCAGCCACCATCTCAATTCTGATATCAGGAGTCTCTCCACCGGCTCCCCCCTGGGGCTTATCCGGAGTTGCAGATATGTTTATACTGTCAATTACTCCGTTATTTTTAAGATTCTGATAGGTGGCCTGATCCAGGATCTCTTTTACCGCATCACTGTAGTAGTTGGCCTTGAGCCTCTTGGAGCTGTTGTTGGCCATCATGATCCCTTTGATATCCATGGCGGTTATCCTAAGGACTGCATCCTCCACCTCGTCGGAATCATAGATAAAATCAACTCTTGCAATATAGCCCTTAAATACCTCTGTTATGCTGGAGCCATGTCCCATAAGGATCTTCACGTCAACTCCCAGCGCGATGTATTTTTTCAGAGCCTTTGTCCGAAAGCCCCCGGACCTGAGATCATAAGCATTCAGCACGGAAAAAGATGCTATTCCGGCTTTTAAGTCGCTGGTGATCTCCACCAGATAATCGATAATGGTGACGCCGAGCTTTTTGTTCTCCTCGATGTTTTCTCCTGCCAGATATACTCTTGCCACCGGAGAATAAAAACCTTCGTATTTAGTATATAGATCTTTTAAATTTATAGCTGCCATTTATTGTTCCTTAGGTTTTTTATCAGCTTCCCAATCCGATGTTGAGTCCTGCAGTAGGAGACTTCAGCTTGAAGAAGTCTGTGTCATACTCTTTCTGCCAGTTAGTGATATTCTTACCAAGATCTTCCTTGCCAAACAGAACCATATTGATGCTGACATTTGCTCTCACAGGCTGACCGCTGACATTGAACATCACATACTCGGAGTCTACCGAGTTTATCTTTCCTTCGTATACCATATCTCCCCAGATAAACATGGCAAGTCTCTTATTTTTATCTCTGGCTGCTGCGTGAAGAGCCTCAACCTCATTCTGAACCGAGTTGTTCTTTTTGCCTGCACCCTTTGCTATTGCCTTTGCTGCTCCCTGTACAAGACTGGACTGTCCAAAGGTAAACTTATCTGAGTAAAAGGAATCCTGTGGATCAACCTTGTCAAATACAACCTTGAAAGTCATATTGATACGAGTATCTGCTGCTGCCATACGGGATGAAGGTTTAGGGTGCGGTTTTGCAGCATTCGCGCCATTTTTGGAGCTTCCGTCCTCATTTTTTTCGCCTACAAAATGCTGCAACGGAAGACGCTCACCACCGTAACCTGCGATGGATATCTCAGCCGGGTTAAATTGGACTTCAAACCTGTACTTCTTTATAAGTCCTTCGTTCATAGCCGTATAATGCTTATCGGACAACCTCTGCGCTTCCGTCTGCGCTATACCGGAAATCATCCCGGCACTAAAGGATTTTAACTGTTTTGCAGCAACCGATGATTTTATCGACGGAGCCTTTGGGATGCCGGCCCCTGCTCCTGCGCTTGGGCTTGGTGCACTGGACTCGGTCACCTTAACCTCTGATGTGTCCGCTATGATAATAACCGCTTTTTCAACGATTCCAAGTGCTGCCTTGGCACCATCTGCCAAAGTATTCCCGGCTGCCTTGCCGGCACTTGCTAATGCACTTCCAATTCCCATACGTGGATCTCCTTAAAAAAACTAAAAGCTAAGATTCATCAAACTGTTATTAAGGACCTTCTGAAGAGTAGATGCAGAATGATTGCCCGCAAATCCGTCGCCCATCTTGGAGGTATCCTTAAAGCATTCTTCAAATGCCTTTTTCCAATAATGGTCATCATAGCCAAATGCCTCCTGCTGAGTGGCATCCTGGGTTATCTCTATATGCATCTCGCCCCTTACGGGGTTTCCTTTGGGATTAAACATTGTAAACTTATTGGTCACGTCAGTAACCTGTCCCCTGAAGTACATCTTTGACCAGAAGAATATGACATGCTGTGTGGCTGCCGAAGACAAAAGAGACATTATAGCATCCATCTTCTTTCTGACCGTGTAGTTATTCCCCTTGCGCTTATACATGCTGTAGCCCTTGTTAAGAGCATTGGTAATATTTAAGTTTGTAATGTCATTGAGCATGAATGCATTCATGTTATCTACATCATCAAAAACCAGATCTATGTAGAGCTTTGTCTTTCCCTCTCCAACCTTAAACTTGTTGATCTGGTCATTGGCACCATCTTCCTTGATCTTTCTCTCCTGTCTGCCGCTCTGGGTAGTAAGCCTTATGGTATGAGGATTGTACTGAACAGGAAACTTTACAAACAATTTGTTTTCAGTCAGCTCACCGATCTTCTCCGGATCAAAACTGCCGGGAGTAATAGCATCCTTAAGGCCCTTCAGAACACTTTTCCCACCTGCCTTTAAGGTGTCTTTGATGCCAAGCTTTTCATTTATTTTCTTTTCAAGAGCTTTTTCCTCATTTTTAAAAGCTTCTATCTCTTTGCTCTGAAGCGTATCGTCACTTATGTCGTCAAAGAGATCAACAAGGTAGACATATAAAAGGGCCTTTTCTCCACCGCCTTCAAATAACATACCCTTGGCACTGGTGCCGAGATCTCCCAGCATACCGCCTATATTTTCTGAAACGCCCATCTTCTGCCTCCTTTCCGGGGAATCTCCTTATTCTACAGATAACCCCTTCTTATCTTCTCATTCCTCATCTGTCTCTCTAACTTACCGATGACCTTATTGCTTATTGTTCCCATCTGGCTCCTTACACCGTTTTCGATCATCTTCTCGATGTCGTAGGTGGTTAGCTGGCTGTTTATGGTCTCATTTGTCTCGATGGTCCTGTTGTTTATGACATTCTGTTCTGTTATGGTTTCTGTCTTTACTTCTCTGTCTATCTTTTTGGTTATATTGTTTTCAAGAAGTGAGATCTGGTCATTAAGCTCTTCCTGAGTCAGGGTCTCAGTCCTTCTGTGGATGGTTTCCACAGGATTTTCAAAGCTGTCTTTGAATCTCTTTTTCTGTCCTTCCTCTTCCCTGGCCTTCTTGATAGAATCCAGAAACTCCTGAGCTTCCCTGTCCCTGACTAGCGCCTCCGGCTTTCTTTCTTCGCTCTGATAGTTTGTAGTCTGGTTTATATCATATATAAGCTCACCCACTTCAGCAGGTCTTAACAGGTTATTTTCAATGATATTGGTATTTCCCTGGTAATATTCGTTGACCAGCTGATATATCTCTGAGCTCTGATCAGGGAAAAGAGTCTGTACTTCCCTTATAATGTCGTTCTGCCTCTTAACTCTTCTCTCTTCCCTCTCCTCAAGTTCTTCCTTAAGCTTCTCAGGATCCGAGAGGGCAAGGATTGCATCCTTCTTGGTCTGTTCAAAGCTTCCGATGTTCTTTTCCGGCTCTACGTGCTTCTGTCTTACTTCTTCAAAAGTCCTTACGTATTCCTGTCTGCGCCTCTCATTCTGAATGTTTATCTCATTTACAGTCTCTGTGATCTTAAGAGCTTCTTCCTCAGTCAGCTCTCCCTCATCCTTACCTGCAAGAAGCTCTATCTCTGTGGAAGTCAGCCTGTTGTTCTCTGTTGTATACTCAGTGTTCTCCACATTTATATTGTACTCATCAAAGGTCTTTCCCATGATACGAAGGAAAGTCTGATCCGAGGATTTAAAGAATGTATCCTCAAAACTGTAAAAAGCTTCATTCCTGTTATAAAACTTATCGTAAGAGGTGTGGTAAATGTTCTTTAGCATATCCATAAGGACTGCTGCAGTTAACTCATTTCTTACATTTGTAACTTCACTGCTGTCATCCTCAATTGTTTCCTCATAGATATTGCTGTTTAGGAAAGTGAGGCTCTCACCGGAAACCCCTGCCCTTTCCCTGAGCACAGATAAAAGAATATGCTGTGCGGTGTAGGTCTGATCCGAGAGTGAATACTCATTCTTCTCAAGAGCATTTTCGCTGACAGACCGGTTATAGTTGGAAACAATCTGATAGATTTCACCGGTATTAAGTCTGTTAAATACAGTGCTGTAGAGATTATTTATATTCTCTTTATCCTGAAGGATACTTTCTGACCTTGTGATCTCTCTCTGCCTCTCCTCAATGGTCTCAACCAGTTCCCTCAGCTCACCGCCTCTTTGAAGATACAGATTTATCAAAGTGTTGGTGTTCTGGGTCTCCTCAGCCATTCTGTAGAAAGCATTCATGAACTTTCTGTCATCTTTTACTCCCAGCTTGTAGAGGGCATCGGTTATAAATACCCTGTCCTGATAAGTAAGTTCAACTGTAGCGGAAGCTATTATCCTGTTAAGGACATTGTTAAGGATATCTACCTTCTGAAGATTGACCTCGTTGCGTTGGTTCTGATTGATGACACTGGTCATCCCCTCGCCTTCTGATACGTATATCTCCGGCGGAGTTGAGGCGATATGAAGAAGATCCTCTTCATTCACCTTGGTTTCCATCAGGGAGTAGCCAGCTACAATTCTGTGATAGAAAGCTTCCGGGTCATTTATGTATGAAGTTTTGGCTTTTATCTCAATTGGTGCGGAAATTGTAAGCATTACTTACTTCCTTGTCTTAAGTCTTTTTTAGGGCATCTGCCATCAGGGCCCTTCTTGAAGGCGGAAAGACTGACGCAACAGGCTTCTCTTTATCCCTGGGTGAAGTCTTGGCTGCCACGTTACCTGTTCCGTCCTTACCTACGCTGTAAGGTCCTACCTGTTTGGGCTTTTCTGAATCCTTAGGCGAGGACTTGGCTGCTACATTCCTTGTTCCATCTCCATACTTGTATGGCCCTACCTGCTTGGGCTTTTCCGAATCCTTGGGAGACTTCCTTGCTGCTACATTGTTGGTGCCGTCACTGTACTTATAAGGCCCAACCTGCTTTGCCCTATCTGAATCCTTAGGCGATTTTTTGGCTGCCACATTCTTGGTGCCGTCTTTCTTATAGCTGTAAGGTCCTACCTGCTTGGGCTTAGCCGAATCATTTTCAGGTTTTTTTGCGTACTTGGTGTTACCTTTATCAACACTCATCTCATACTGAGGCTTGTTAAGTGTATTCTTTGCATCACCGGCGTCGGCCCTGAATACTGTAGGATTGCCATGCATATCAGTGATCTTCTTATAAGTATTGTCATTCTGTATTGCTTCACTATTTCTTACCCATTTAGGCTGGTAAGTAGTTTGGTTATCATATGTGAGCAGATTTGGCGCCTTGTTATTATCGGCTTCATCAACCCTTATGATAGTTGGATTACCATTTTGCATGAAATCTTTTGTATAAGTCTTGTCATTTTTTATTGCCTCAGCATTACTTACATACTTAGGCTCATAACCGTCCTTTGTAAGCACGTTAGGCGCCTTGGCAAACTTGTCAGTCCTGGTTATTGTAGAGACGCCATGCGTATCAGTGGACTTACTGTAAGTCTTATCATTCTTTATTGCTTCTGAATTTCTTACATGTACAGGCATATAATTATTTTTGTTATCCTCTGTAAGCAGATTAGGCGCCTTAGCTTCACCATCGTTTCTGGTAATGATGGTTTTTCCATTCTTTTCTTCTTTTTTATAAATATTATCCTCCGGATATTCTTTTTGGGTTCTGTCATGATTTGCATACTTTGGTTTATAATTATTCTTATTTTCTTTAGTCCAAAAATTCGCCGGTCTATTGCCCGGTGACTTTTCTTTACGATTTATGACACCATTTTTCTTTTCATAATCCAAGGATTTTTCAATATCATCATTGGGATTGTATGCTGCATATTTGGGCTTAACGTTACCGGTCGCAGCCGCATCGTTTTCACCCTTAAACTTCCACTCCTCAAGTTCAGAGGCAGACTGGGTTGGATTAGGAACAACTATAAGCTCTCTGTAGGCGATGGTTGTAGTCTCGGTAAGCAGACCACTCTTTTCTGCATTCAGCTCTCCATACTCCTTGCCCATGACTGTACAGCCCGTAAAAATATAGACACGGGCCGGATTTTTGGGGGCAGAATCGTTAAATCCACCTATAGCTTTGTGTCTGTAAATGTACAGAAAAAGAGGTGCGATGAGTTCAGTTCCCGTGGCCAGAGGATCAAGGAAACGCTCCGTACCAATATACCTCTCCACCTGAAAAGTAAAAGGCTTTGATATGGGTTTTCTCTTCATGTGAACATAATCATTGACACCGCCCTCTCTTATGTACTCATACTCATTCTCTTTAGTGAATGCTCTGATGCTCTTTAAGGGCAGGAAGTATAACAGCTCCACTTCCAGTACAAAGTTAAAGGCTGTGAGGGGATTATTGATGGCATCCTAATCGGTATTTCCAAGTGCAACGGCTTCCGCTTTGCCATAGACATCTGAAGCTTTTGCATTAAATTTATAATTCCCTTGTCCATCAACGTTTATGTAGGTTCTTGGCATATAACTACCTCTTTAACATTCTTATCTGGTTGGTTTCATATCAAGAATGCTCTTTTCTTTACTCTTCTTAGAGGGGTTAAGACTCTTGTTTATGCTGGATATCTCATTGCACCACCGGCGCCTCTCGGCATGCTCCATGTTAAGTACTTCTTCCTGACTCCAGTGGAAATAATAAGATATAAAACTCATCTCCCGGTACAACTCATCCTTCGGATAAAGCCTTATCCCTCCTGTGTAAAATTTATCGGTACCTCAAAGACTCTTCCGCAATCCGGACATATGCACTGCATAACCGGTGGCTCCACATCATTTATCCTCTGATACATATCCTGAAGATACGCAAGATCTGCTGTAAAGAGCTGCTCAATGGTTGTTGCGGTAACTGAATCCATTCCCTCAAGCTCGGTTACGACCTTTGACAAAAGAACTATCGTAAGGTATGACGGATTTGCAAGAACTCTGGGGTCTCTGGTTGCAGATATCTCATCACCTGCTGTTGCCAGCCTCATCCTTCCTCTTCTGTGAAGTTCTCCCTGTGAATCCATATATCCCTTTGGCAGTGTAAATTCATAAATAGTTTCCATACTTTCCTCCATTTTTTATCGTCTTATTTGCTTTATGAGATGCAGGAGCCACAGCTCCTGCACCTTAAAAACAAGTAAATATCTTTAGTTAGGAATTACCAGCTCTTCGTATGCAATCTCTACAGACTCGATTGCGATATCACTGTTCTTGGCATCAAGATCAGGTGCTGTGTACTTTGTAACCCAGGCATTGGTCAGTGTCCACTGACGTGTGCCCTGAGAAGATGTAACAGCCCCTGAAGGTGCACCGGAGTTAATATCGATAAGCTCGATAGTAACGTTCTGACGCGGGATCTGTCCACGCATCTCTGATACACACTCCATAACCCATGTCTTGAAGGGGCTTGAAATAACATAACCCATCTTCAGAGTTACATTTCCGTGTTTAACAAGTCCGGGAACCTTTACAGGTGCCAGTGACCCTGAGTTGCCCTGACGGAACTCAATAACATCAACCGTAGCTTCAATTCCGGTAACCTCCGAAAAAGCAGCTGTTCCCGCGATGGAATCAACCGTCACGAGGAAGTTCATTTTGGTTAATGGATAAGCTGATTGATTACCATTATCATATGCTCCAGTAGCCATATTCTATGACTCCTTTCTATTTTTATTTTCCCGTTTATTATTCTTCTGAGCCACCACCGGCTTCTGAAGTATGCTGAGTTACTCTGAAGATTACGAACTCTGCCGGACGGGATGGTGCTATACCAATGTTACAGATAAGTCTTCCGTTCATGATGTCATCTCTTGTCATGGTGGAAGGTCCGATCTCTACGAAATAGCTCTCTGAAGAGGTGCTGCCTGCGAGCATTCCGTTTCTCCAAAGTCCGTCGAGGAAGTTGGAAATTGTGAGGTTGACCCTCTGCCAAAGAGTAGGATCATTGGGCTCAAATACAACCCAGTTAGTATTGGCCTTGATACTCTCTTCAACGAAGATGAACAATCTGCGGACGTTGACATATTTGAATGCGCTGTTGCTGGAAGCTGTTCTTGCGCCCCAAATTCTGATGCCCTGTCCGGGAAGAGTTCTGATGAGGTTGATTCCCTCAGGATTCAAGATATCCTGCTCATCCTTGGTATAGTTAACAGAAAGACCTGTACAGAATACAACTTCGTTAGCAGGTGCTTTGTGTACACCGCGGTCAATATCTGTTCTTGAGTAAACACCCATTACAGCTCCTGACGGAGGAATGTAGTCTGACTTGTTGGAAGATCTGTCAAATACCTGGATCCATGGATGATACATAGCACAGTATGTGGAATCTACCATCTGTCTGTATCCGATAAGATCTGCCGTCTTGGTCATTTCCTTAGGCATATCGAGAACTGCAAAGCGGCTTCTGAGTCTCTCGCAGTGTCCTACAAGAGCAACTACAACCTCGGGCATTGTTATGCCGGGGATTGCCAGCATGCTGACAATGTTGTTCTCAACGAAAGCCGCAAGTCCTGTCCTCTTTCCGGGGCCGTTGTCCTCACCGATAAAGGTTGAAGGATCTACCTTGGAAACAGAACCGTCTGATCCGCCCTCAAGGAAGAATACTCCGTCTGTTACTTCTTCGCCAAGAATATCAGCTACAGGATTTGCAGCCTTCTTCATAGGATTTACTTCGATCTTAACGATGTCAGATGAAGCTACTCTTGCGCCTATGAATCTCGGTGACTGAGTGTTTACCGAAAGTTCCGGATAATTCTCAACATCATCGCCATAACGAATTGTCATGTCGATGGTAACGAGATAAATAACTGCCTTAGGGATGATATCTGTATCAACTACGCTGTCCGGAAGATCATCCTCAAAGGTTACTTCTCTGTCAAAGATGGTCTTGATCCTTGTATATGTTCCTTCGAACTCAACAAGATCGCCTTCTCTGAAGCCCTCTACAGACTTAGCGATAAAACCGGCATCGGTCTTCTCGATGATCTGCATTTTTCTCTTTGTATTTGTAGAGAGCATAACCTGAATCTTGTTACCCCATGCTCCGGGACTTGATGCAGTTACGTTAAGAATACCCTTCTTGGCAGATGCAGGCTTTGCATCCTTGGGAGCAACACGCATTACATAGCATCTTGTTCCGCCGTTATCAAAGAACTGCTCAACGCTGTTTGCCAAAAAACGATACTCGCCATATCCAAACTCTGAAAGAAAGCCACCAAACTGCTGCTTGAAGCTTCTCATGTTGGTTACGAGCTGTGGTGCTCCTTCAACGGGGCCTTTCTCCGCAAGTCCGATAAAGCCAGCGGTACTGGTACCAACGCCTTCGATACTTCTGGGAGAATTATCATATTCTTCAACGTATACGCCTGGTGATAAATACTCTGCCATATACTTTACCTCTTTTCTTTGATTTTACTGTGCATTTGCTTTTGCCTGAGCGGGATTTACAATTGATATCTGGCCTGCATAGGCGCACATCATTTTGCAGTCCTGGGCCAGACAGGGCTTTCCGCCGATAAGTACCTTGGGCTTGGTAGGAATCCACATTCCGGCTGGTGCCGGTATGCATGGCTGAGGAGTAAGTACTCCCATAGCCGCTGCTGTTGCTGCTGCAACCTGAGGATTTGCAAGGGATGTACACATCCCGAAGGGTCCTACGTTTGCCATTGGCGTGGCATCCTGAATTGTTCCGCAGGGCTTTCCTCCTGCCAAAACCTTAGCCTGACTTGTCACTTTGATCGGTGCCGGAGCTGTTCCCATAGTGCACATACAAGTTCCGGTAGCCGTTACAAGTAAACTCAATGTTCAGTGCCTCCTTCCGCCTTATCCTGTTCTTCTTCCTGCTCAATAGGCTTATATTCTACTGCTCCCTCAAGTAAATCTATTTCTCCGGTTTCGAGGTGAATATCAATCTCTCTGAAATATTCTTTTTCACCTGCGACAAAATGCAGCAGATGAGGGAGAGAGCTTGCGTCATCCCGTACTTTCAAAACAAAATCACCTTCGGGTTTTACATCTCCGTATAGGATACGGAAGATCCTGTCGTTAAGTTTGTGCTCATTTCTCAGGGCTTTACTTATACGGACAGTTGTTGTGGAGTCCTGTTCCAAAACCTTAAAGGTGTCATAAAAGCTTCCCGTTTCACTTAAAAGCGCATACTCAAGTGAATCCAGGCTAACACCTCCTCCGGGAGTCATGGAAAGAAGCGATATCTTGTGTACTTCTTTTTTAGTCTGACTGCTATGGAACAGAGCTATCGGACGATTTAAATTTATCGCCTCGATGTACGAAAGATCCGAAAGGGTTCCGTATACTTCAAGTACTTCACCGTACGCCCGATTTTTCTCTGATGGCATCAGGAAAACATCAAGCATAGGGAGTTTTTGATCCAGCTCTTCTTTAATCACCGGAATAACCTTAGTATCATATCCGTAAACGTCAATCTGCATAAGAAAGTCATCCCTGCCTACGTTTACGAATGCATACAAGCCGTCTCCCTTTTTCATGGGCATAAAGTCATTCCCATCAATGGTGAAACGAACATTCGGTTCAGTAATATCTCTACCTGTTGTGGTATCGATAAGTCTTACTGCCAGTGTGAGTTTAGCTGAAATCAGTGTTGTCACTTATCTGCTATATCCCCCTTTCTTCGCCAGTGATTCCAAGTTCAAAGCTCGCATCGGTTACGCGAGGAGTCTTGATGATCTCTCCGCTTGACAGATACACCGGGGCCGCCCTGTAGAACAGGCTCATCTGATAAGGCTTGTTGATGGCCTGCCACACCCTCACCTTCTCCTCCAGACTTATCTTCGCCTGAGACAGTACAATTGGAGGTTCCTGAGTGTCGAGCCATGACTGGAGTTCATTGGGAAGTACGGAACTGTTGTCGTTCACTATTTGCGCGATTTTCCCAATGATTTTTTGCATATCCGAATCCTTGAGGCCCATCTGGCCGGATCCGTTAATAAAAACCATATAATAAAGAGCATATGGTGTTGGCGGTTTGGTTATTTCTGCCCTTCCCTTCTGGATAAATCTGGGTCTTGTAACCTCCATGTCTTCTTTAATGTCGTAGAGATACAGTCCCACCAGATAGTCAACATCCTGCGATAGCGGTGATGAAACCTCGATGTTGTTGGGAGACGGGATCGGTTCGGGGCACATCTTCTCCCTAAGTGTCTGAACTATAAATTGACTTACATCCGAAATTATAGGGTAATCAGCCATGTTTTTAGCCTTTCTTACTGCTGGTTAAAGAATTCCTGCAAAGATTTTGTATACTCTTCTACCTTGGTCTGCCTGGAAGCTGTAAGGCATATTGCATAATTTGTTCCGTAGCAGTACTCGGAGATGCACTTGAAATATGTATTGGCATCATCTTCACCTATGTGAACGGTTCCGTCACTGACAATGGCCAGCTTTAATTTCTCAGGTTCAGTCTCGGTGCTCTGTTTGTACATCTCATCTGAGCCCCTTCTGAAAATGTAGATCGTAGAACCCTTCGTCATTGTGGCGGTAGCCCTGGCATCATCATAAAAATATCTGAAATTGCTGCACCTTGAGAGGGTGGACATACTGATATATTCATATGATTTGCTGCCGGTGTACTGAAGGTATGTAAATCTGTTTTTGTTGTCCACAAGTTTATTTACAATGAGCTTGGTGAGGGACTCAGCCGGTGTGATGCCCATTCTTGAGAGCCTTGAAACTGTAGCTCCGGCAACTGCAAGCTCATCATCCTTCATCTCATCCAGAGACTTTCCGAAAAGAGCTTCCAGCTGAGCAAGCAGAGCATCTGAATCAACAGAGTTTGTCTGGCTGTTCTTTGCACTGTTTATACCTGCCAGGGTATTTGCAGATGCGCCGGAATCCGCAGCTTTTTTGGATAGGTCATTGAGCTTGTCATTAGCCCCCACTTGTGCAAGAGCATCCGCTATTCCCGAAAGATCCGCATTGGCATTATCTGCCAGCTTATCCATAGCCTTGTCTACAAGCTTATCTGTAAGAGAAGATGTATCTCCGCCCTCTGCAGCTATATCCTGATCAACAGCCTTTATCTTGGCGTCGTAGGCTGCTGCTCCGGACAGATCGTTGTTATCAAGGCAGGCATCTCTCTTTGCCTGAAGCTCTTTCTTTTTATCGAGGAGCTTCTGGGTCTTACTCTTTAAAGATTCATCAGAGTCTATTATCTTCTGAACCTCAGCCCTCAGCCATGCAAGATGTGCCTGAACCGAGGATGTTGAGTATGTCTTGTAATCATCCGCCGGAATACTTGTTAAAAGCGATTCTGTATCCTTGATTCTCTGATTTACATATTCGAGGCAGTCAGCCGGGGTTTCCCTCTGTCTTCTGGCTTCGATCAGATACTCAAGCATGGTTCTGTAGGACTCTTCCTTAGCCTTCTGATCCTCAAGATAACTTTTCTTGGAACCTTCGGATGACTGTTGTGAATAATCCGGACCGGCCCCTTCTGTTGCAGATGCAAAGTATTTGTTGGCTGCCATGTCAATAAGGGAATTCTTAAGGAGCTGAAGTTCTCCCTCCTTGTCACTTATCTTATTGTCCTTGATATTTGTTGCATGCTTAAGGTTATCAATGGGCCCTGAGAGTGTAGTCCCGGAAGTCTGTGCAATTACCTGGGAACTGTAATCGTAAATGGCATGCCCCAATATATCATCAGTATCCACCAGTGCCTTGGAAAGATATGTGGTGTAACTGTTTGCACAGTTGCCTATAGCTGTTCCGATGGCCTCAACCAACTGCTCGTCGGCAGAGAAGGGATACTCGTTCTGTGACTTGTCCTGAACATAATCTTCGTTATCCTTATTGGCTTCCTGATCCCTTTTACTCCTGTCTGACTCATACTTTTCAAGCACCGTCCACCAGCCTGATGAAGAGCTTGTAACCCCAATACTGCTAAATAGGGACTGAACAAAGCTGCTTGCATTGTTTGTACCTGTAAAGTTATGCTTAAGGGAATCCTGAAGCTCTATTGTGTAGTCATACGTCGCCGTAGAATTCGCCGAACTTGAATCCTTAAAGTTTCCGTAGGGCGTGTAGTAATCTCCGCTTGCCAGAGTGTTGAGAGTATTTAAAAGATTCTCATCCAGCATTGCAAGTCTTTCCATGATGAGAGCTCTTCTTGTGGCATCAACCTTTTCCATAAGTGAAAAGACAAGAGCTGCCTCTTCTTCTTTTCCCTGACTCTTAAGAGACAAATAAATTCCATTTAAACTCTGCAGCTGCTGGTCACACTTATTTGTCTGTGCATCCCTAAGGTCAAGAGAAAAGAAAGTGCTGAGGATCTGATAGTAATAGACATCTGATCTCATGGTTCCGCTGTCTTTTGATCCCTTATTGCTCAAAAAGTCTGACTGAGATATACTTGTGGCCGTCTGTGAGTCTGTGTACTGACTTCTGATGGGCTCAAGCTCGATCAGGGATGAAAGATCATAAGGATCCGGAATATCAAAAGGATTCTTTGAAGCCATTGTCTTGGCATCCTTCAGTATTCCGTCTTTGCCTACGTAATAGGTCACATAGAGAGGATTGATAGTCTGGATATTTTCCGGGTTACCTTCTGTGGATATTCCCTTTACACCGTTTTCAATATCACCGATGTTGAACCAATTACCATCTCCGGCCTCAGACTTGTAATAAACATTGCTCTGTCCGGATTCAGCTGCTGACTGTTTTGCCTTCTCGCTGAGCTGATTGTTGAGGGCATCCTTGTGGATGATATAGGTACCGATAAACAGCACGCAGTCATCCACAGTGACCTTGGAAGCGAAATCCTGATATGTGATAGCCTGGTCCTTATCAAATACGGCTTCGGTCTCTATGGTTTTCCCAAACATGGTGCCCAAAAGAGCTGCGATCAGCGAAAGCACTAAAAATTTCTTTATTAACTTGGATGAACCACTTAAAACTTTCTTCATTTATTCTTCATCCTTTTTGATCATACTGCCGTTTGCTGTATCAAATCTTGCTTTATACAGAAGTCCTCCGCCTTCGTCGTAGAACTCTACTGTCAGATCTTCCAGGGAGCTGTTTAGAAGTTCAATATACCTGAAGTTCTTATCAATGCTCACCTTCTCGTCTCCGCCAAGAGCCTTGCCATCTTCAAGCAATATCTTAAAGCTCTTTATCTTGGCATCATCCATTGTAAACTTAAGCTCTACCAGACCAAGATCCTCTAATATTTCTTTTGTATAGGTTCCAATCTTGGCAGCCTCGTTCTTCTTTATATCGTAGCCGCTTGTTACAGTCAGAGGTCCTGACTCCTTGGAAGGATCGATGACACAGTCATCAACGAACTTATCTCCGTTGTATAGCCTGATCTTGGCTTCCGTCACACTGTTTACAATAAGTGACAGGTGCCTCAGCTTCTGATCTGTCTTGAGCCTTGTTCCTACCTGTATTCCATCCACCCAGAGCTCATAATCTGTAATTTCAACTTCAAAGCCATCAGGGATGATGACAGCGAGCTCAAACTCAAGGTTCTGGATAATGGTAGTGAGGGTGTAATATGCACCATCCTTGGTCTGCTTCTCAGGATAGCTCTCTCCCACTACAGCTGTCTGCATATCGGAATCGGTACCTGAAAGAATAGCACTGATGCCTCCGCAGGTAAGTCTGTCAAAAGAATACAGTGTGGTGGTGTAAAGCTTCATGGCATCCAGCATACTGTTCTGGAGCTCTTCATAGCTTTCCATCTCGGAATTGTATTCCTCAAAGGAGAGCTCTCCTGCCCTGTTTCTGATCTCATCCTTTTTCAGGTTCGCCTCGGCAGAATCCAGATCTGTCTGGAACTGCTTATAGGAATTACGGACTGAAATATAATTGTTAAAGGCATCCTCGACGCTCTGGTCAAGTTCCTTTTTTGCAGCTTCTTTATCTTTTACTGCACTGGTATAGTCAATAACATTCTGATAAAGAATGTTGGGGTCGTCACTGATATATCTGGTACCGTCCATATCTCCCTTAAACCAAAGCCTCGGGATCTTGATAAAGAGGATTCTCTTACTGCCTTCCCAATAGCTGTCGATCTTGGTAAGGAAATTCTTGTATGCGGCTTTAAATGCTTTTTTGTTAACCTTCTCTCCGTTAAGTCCGGAGGAAACGTAGGAAGCGATTATGTTGTAATCTCCTCCGAATTTGTTTCTGATAAGTCCGGAGTTTGTATTAAGCTCTGCCCTTGCTGTGGTCTCTGCTATGCAGGCCTCAAAATAGGTCTCGTCCCTGTCCTCGGTGTACTGCATCAGAGCCGGAAGCATGGATCTTTCAATTGTTGCTTCCACATAGGGTTTTTCAAATTTATAACCGGTGGTGACATCCATTCCCACCATATCCGATAGCTTCTTAAGATCCGCCTCAAGAGTTCTCTTGTCAGCAGCGATCTTGCTCTTGGTGCTGGTCAGTTTTTTTTCGATCTTATCAATATCGGCCTTGGTGGCTTCACCGGACCTGAGTTTTGCCTGATTTCTAGCAAGTCCTTCCTCCAGGGAAGCTACTCTCTTTTCGTTAAAGCTTATGGTCTCCTGCAGAACCACTATCTCGGTATAGAGGTTATTGGTCTTTTCATTGACCTCATACATCTTGTCCTGCAGCTTGTGCTCTGCCACCGTTATCTCATACTTGGCAGCCAGGGGCTTGTACTGAAACTCGGAGGCCTCCGAAAAATTAGGATCCTCAGGAAATTTAAAGCTAAGAAGGGGCGACCATCTGAACTCACGCAGAGCCTTCTCCTTAAGGGATACTGCCTTGACTGCACTCTCGTAGGCTGCAGTCTTTGACAAAATCTCATCCTCACAGGATTCAATGGCATCCGAGTTCTGGATCGTAAGAGCTCTTGCCGCCTTGAGGGTAAGTGTCTTTTGCTCGGGAAGTGCTGCCTCTGACTTGATCGGAGCACAAAGCTCTAAAAGCAGTGCTCCTAAGAGTACTGTGGAAAGAGTTCGTTTTGTAATTCTTTTGTTTTTCCACACTCTTTTTATCAACCCGTCTTAACTCCCGATACATAATAGAAATCAAAGGTATTGTCTGTTCCATCTCCCACGAAGGAGTACATCACATCTCCTTTTCTATAGGAATAGATATAAACAACGTATGAATAATCAATGCTCTTTACTTCTGCCACATCCGAGAAGGTCTGGTCCAGTTCCATCTCTACCGGCCCGTTTATAACGGTCTTGGTCTTACTCAGTTCGTTGATGGATACAGCCTCGGGAAGAAGAACCATTGAATTTCCTTCATAAACAGGCTTACCCAGAACTTCTTCAAGTCCGTCAATTGTATTTATGCTCTCATTGCCATACTTAAAGGTATCTGTAAGTACATACACCGAATCGATGGTCTCGGAATCATCAAGAGCTTCCGAATCGATCCTGGCGTGGTAGAGGGCATCTATATCATTCATGACGCCTACGGAATCATAGCTTGTTGTATACAGGTCTCTGTGTCCCTTGTAGCTCTGGGACAGATCTTCAACGGTCTTACCCAGCATCTCGCTGTAAACTATTGAGTCGCTGGCAAAAATGCCTTCGTAGAGTTCATTCTCTCCGGTGTCGTACAGGACGCCCTCGCCGTTCTTTTTCCCCTTGGAGAATTCCCCTACATACTCCCTTGTTCCATCCTCTCTGTACAAAGTCCCCTCTCCCTCGTAGAGATTCTCGTGAAAAGAGCCTTTATACATGGCATTGCCGCTCTCGTAATTAAGGGTTCCTATGCCCTCATACTTGTTCTGGGCAAAGGTTCCTGTGTAAACAACTCCGCCATACTTGTTAAAAAGTGTACCGTTTCCGTTGACGTAGCCCGCGCTCACATCCCCGTCATAGGCTACATAACCGCTTTTGCCCTTTATCTTGACATGGCCCTTGGCAGTTCTGAGCCTGAGTGAATTGTACTTGTAGGTTACGATCCCGTCCTCGGAAAAGTTCCTGAAAAGTGTAGTCTCTGTTGATATATACCAGATACTGAGTACGCCGATGATGATAACCAGAGCGTACAGAAGCCTTTTCGAGAACATCCATCTTCCGATGGTGAAGTAATCGTATTTGTTTCTGGGTTTTACACCTAAGAGATTTGAAAAGAAATCCCTGATCTTGCTAAAGATCTTGGTCTTAATGAAGTTCCAGTTGGTGTAAAGCCTGAACTTGGTGACAAGTCCGGTCATCTTGGACTTGACGGTCTGTATTAAAATACTTAAAAGGTCACCACCGCCCATTGTTTCCTCCTAGAGTCAAGGCTTAAAGATGAATGTATCTGTAATTTTCATCGTCAACTATCTCATTGAGATATTTGTCAGCCTCAAATACATACCATCTCACAAGAGAATCATCAGGGTTCTCTTTCAGTATGTCTGAGAACTTGTTTCTTGCTATGTAGAAATCCTTCTCGTAGAAAGACTCAAGAGCATCGTTAAATCTTGGAAGAGAAGCTATACGTGCATTTCTGACATTTACCGCATAGGCATCCAGAACCTCGTAGAGCTTTATGTCCTCTCCTGAATTGCCCCTCTTGGCATATCCCATAAATCTGACGGCCGCAGAGAGATTCTCTCTTGTTTTGATATCCTCTGAAATGACGATACCAAGCCGCAATTGTGTGGCAAACTTAAGTATTCCTCTGTAGATATCCTGGTTCATGGAACGAAGATAGGTTGTAGCCTCGTCCTCATTACCCATAACGCCGAACCTGCACTCATCAAAGAAGATAACCGTTGACGGATGGATCGCGTTTTCACTCCTTGTATGCTGTGTATAAAGGTCTGTAATAAAGCGAACCGTGGCAGACTCAGTATCCAAAAACAGCATCTGAAGTGATGACATGTCGGGAGATTTACCGATGATCATACAGTCGTGATCCTTCTGGTACTCTCCTATGCTTCCGATAAAGGAATCAAGCTTTTTAAGCCTCTTTCCTCCGGAGATATCTATGTTTGTAAGACATACAGATCCGTTTAGCTTTGACCTGTCTCCGTTTTCAACTTCTATGATTGACTTCTTAAAGAGAGCTTTTTCAACGTTCTTGGGTGCAAATCTGTAATATGCCTCCAGGATCTTGATCTTTGTGTACTCAATCTCATCTACCCTCTTGTGGATCTCTGCCAGGGAATCCCACATGTCTTTTACATCGGAACCTATAACAGCAGGTCTCTCAGGGAGAGCCTCTCCTGCAGCTGAAGCAGACAGCGCCTCCTCGAAGGAGACAAGGTCTCTCATGTGCAGGTACCATGCAAGAGTTACAAGGGCTGAGCCTACGGCAAAGGCGGCAATAAATATAAGAAATGTTCCTGTATTGCCTACAAATACGCTCTTATCAAGAGTTGTGGTGTTTATAATGCCCACAATAGCGTACTGCGGAGCCAGATTGTCAACCGCAGCCGCAACCGCCCTGTATTTCTGGCCTTCTATGTTCACATCCACAGCGGTGTAAATATTGCCTCTCTTGATCTCATCGTCAATACGGCCCATTTCGGTTCCGTAAATATCACTGATAGACTGTCTGTTTCTGCCGCTGGCGCTGGCACAGATATAATCGTCCCTTATCCTGTACACAAATACATCGTAAAAGATATCGTTGTTTCCCGCTCTCTGAACGAACTCCGAGAGACTATCTCTTATCTGTATATATCTTACATCGTCGTATGTCACACTACTGTCATAGTCAATGTCTTCTTTAAGCCCCGCTTCATCGGCAAGTCCGATAAGTGAGGTGACAGCAAACCTGGAATGTTCTACACTTCTGGCATCCATGTTATTGGCTGCAACGGCAATGGCCGCTGAAAGTGTTATTGCAAGCAGCATACCCTCGGCAATAAGAATGAAGTAAAAAGACCTGTTTCTGTTGGATATAGTCCTGACCACAAGGCTGAGCAATATGCACCAGATAACAAAGAGTACGATGTACCAAACAATGTAAGCACCGTAAAGCCTAAAGAGCATTCCCAGTGTCAGCTTAAGCCGGGAGACAACCTCTTTTATAAATGGATCAATGGCAAACACCGAACTCGGAACATCAGCATCTGTTCGAACATAGAGTTGCCCCTCTTCATAGAGGGCATCCGAGTACATCCTTCCTTCAAGAGCAGTCTTGGTTCTGATGATATTCATTGCTATGGAGTCAAGACTCATATCATCAGGGTCTTTTAACTGATCGTAATCGGTTCCGTAAGCCGTAACTCTGCTTCCGTCGGATGTAACGCAGGTAATGTAAAGGCCGTTGGCATCAGCGGAAAACCCTGTAAATACGTCGTTTTCATCCAGATAGAAAGCTCTGGTGGTTCTGATAAGATTTAATTTATGGTCCAACTCAAGCAGGTGATAGCAGGTAGTGGTTTCAAATGCATCCTCATCATCCTTGCTCTTTTCTTTTGTAAAGCCGGAGGTTATGACATAGACATATTCGCCGCTTGTATCAACACCAAGGATACGGGTGTCGGCCATTCCGTCCGTGAGGAACATTCTGGATGCATCGCCCTTACTGTTAAGCTTAAAAAGAACGCCCTTGTCTTTTATGTTCTGGGCATAATATATATCAGATCCATCCACTGCGTATGATGAGTAGGTTGTGCACTCAACATCAATGGAAACACCATTCATGAATGCGGAAAAAATAAACAGCGAAATGGTGAAACTGATAATGTACAATATGATAATTAGTCTTTTCTTAAGCCCAAGCTGTGCCATGCAAAACACCCCTTCTATTGCAGTAAGCTTTCAGTTCCGATTTTCTTAAATGTATTAAACAGAAGCCTGAACCATGAATTACCCCCAAGTAAAAGCCTTGAGAAAATAATGCTCAGGGTTACAAGCCCCAGTATCACGCTGATCCAGAACAGCACTCCGATAATGGTATCCGAATTGCGCTTGATCCATAGCTTGATGAGAAACCATACCGTGATCTTCTTTTTTGATACGGCAGCGATGGTAACATCTCTGTACAGATCAGGGAATCTCATATAACTTGAATTAGCTGTCTTCTTCTGAAGAAGATAGTAGCTGGTAGCCTTCTGACCTGCCTTTGGTTCAAGCATCTTAAGGAGGATCTTGGCGCAAATGTCAGTGCACTCTTTTTCGGAAATAGTATCCTCCAATTTGGAAAGATCCATCTCATAGCCGAAATACACCGAACGGTCACTGGCAAGGTTCAGCATGCCTCCTGTCAGAAGCAGATATACAATTGGATAAGGAAGATCGCAAGTGATACATGCAAGAATGGTACTGATACATACATCCTCACACTGAGAAAGTGTAAGGCTCTCCCCCTCATAGAAATCAAATAACGGCCGCTCGTTGTGATATGGAAAAACCAGAATATGCTTGTCGGACATAGCAAATTCATCCACAAGGATCTCTTTGCCATTTCTGTTCGAAAGCCTGAACATCTCAAGCACTCTCCTGACCACATCGTGATCATGGATCACGATGGTGGTGTACAGGATACCACCTGAGGATTTGAGATCCCTGCAGATATAACAGTCGTTGACCGGACCGACAAATTTGGTTGAAACAGGCAAAAGCCGCATTTTATCGGATTCGTAGATCATTTATTCATCCCTCAAATATTTATTTCAGGAAGCTTTACCATGGGCTCTTTTTCCTGTTCTTCTATGCTGCCTGCATCCTCTTCAGTGGCTGTAGCCTTGACGATGGCGTAGGCATAAGTGCATACCATAGGCATGTCGGAGCAGTAAATTCTGATCTCGTATACGCCTTCCTTGGCAGGAGCTGTATATACACCGTCCGTTGTAACCTCACCACTGGACGGAGCTGTAAGTTCATAAGTAATGCTGCATGGTGCCATATTGTTGAAATCAACACCGAAGTAGTAATTCTCTCTGGGCCTCATGACAACCGTAGGTGTCTTGGCTGTGATGGACTTGCCGTAGTAGTCGGCTGCTTCAAGCTCTTCTCCTGACGGGAACTTGATGGCAACCCATCTGTAGGTAAGTACAAGGAAGTCCACATCATGAAGAAGTCTGGCTGCCACAACAAAGCTTCCCTTATCGTTGAGAACCCTTACAGCAGTTTCTGTGTCTGCAAGCTGCTGTGACTGTCTTGAGAACAGCTCGGGATTGCCGTAGACTGTGCTCTTGGCATTGGCGCCGATGGTCTGATCCTGTGATAAATATTCATATCCGATGGAAACATAGACATTGCCGGGTCCCAGGCCGTGGGTTATCTCTCCCGAATACCTTATATCTCCGCTTCTGGCATCTCTTCCGAGAGGGATCTCAAGAATGCCTGTGGCAACATTTTTTAGCTCATTCTGGATGGGCTCTACGATAGGAGCTCTCTGGATGATGTTCTCTACCTGTCCGCTCTGGGCCTGGGCGAGCTCAACATCCTTTTTGAAGAACTCAAGATAGTCGTTTTTAAGAGCACTGTTGGAGGGCAGATCTATGTACTGATTCTTCTCAACCTCTCTTACATTCTCAATAACATAAGCGCTCTCTGTGCGCATAAGATCGATCTCTGCAAGCTTTATTGATGAATTATCGGCAATCCTTCTCATCTCCAGAGAGAGCTTGCCCATTTCTCTCTTGATGAGGGAATCGGGATTCTCATCTGATAGCCTGACCTTTAACGCAAAGCTGTTCTCTGCCGGAATCGCCTTGTCATTCTCAAAGGCAGCAACCGAACCGCTCCTGAGGATCACATTGCCTTCAAGTGCAACCTGGTTCTGGACATTCATCCAAATGTCTTTGGTGTAAACGCCGTCCTCAGCCAGTTCAAGGTCATCCACTGAAATCTCAATAAACTGCTGGCCATCAGGAGAAGTGAAATTGGGAATATCCAATATGCCCTTGTAGGAGAGTCTCACATCAGCTCCCGTAATCTTTTTGATCTCAATCTTAGCCTTGACATTCCTGCCCTTGCAGGCTATTGCAGGAATTGTAATAGTGCCGGTGAAATTGGCGCTCTTAAACAGATTTTCCTTCTGGAGAAACTCGGACTCAACCTCAAAAGACTCATCAAAATCATCCTTATCAACAAGGAAGATCTCATAACCCTCGCTGATACGGTTATACTCATATTCTTGATCTGATTCTTTATGGGAAACAGCGTAGACGGAATGAATATCCTTTTCTTTGAATCGAACACACAGACAGGCAGTACTTCCCTGTAACATATCAAAGCCTTCAATTGCCGAAAGCTTTTTTACGATAGATGAATCAATGATGATCTCTCTGCCATCGCCATCCAGTACAACTCCGCTCTCAATAAGGATTGAAAGGTCATCAAGGTTTACAACGCTGCAGCCGCAGACAATTCCCGCTCCATACATCAGGGAATTCATAAATCTCATTTTATTGATATGATAACTCTGCTCTGCCTGGAAATCCGCAGTGGTAAGCATCTTCCCCGGATAGTAACGATTTCGTTCAAAAGGATACACTTGATTGCTGGCCATATATCTTTCCCCCTACATATTGTAAATATGCTACAAAAAATCTAATTAATTGTACCATATTTCGTGTGTCATTAATAATAATTTAGTTTTTTTTTATAAAATTGAAAATATTTTTCATCAGCAGCCTTTGTACCAAAGACTTAGCATTGTTATATCATCAAACTGTTCCTTACCACCTGCAAAAGCATCAACATCATTTTTCACCAAGGACACAAGCTCTGACGGATCCTTATCCCTATGGCTGTTCAGGGAGTCAGTAATCCTCTCAATGCCGAACATTTCCTCAGCTTCGTTCTGGGCTTCAGCCACTCCGTCTGTGTAGACAAATATCCTTCCGCCTACAGGAAGCCTGAAGGTATAGTCCTCATATTCCAGACCGTCAATGGCACCACATACAACTCCGTGAGGATCCTGAAGCATCTGATACTCTCCGTCCAGGTCCGTATAAAAAGGATATTCATGACCGGCACTTGAGGCTGTGACAATACCTGTATTTGTGTCAAGGATTCCGATCCAGATGGTAACAAACATATCGTTGATGTTGTCCTCTATGAGGGAATCATTGGTAAACTTCAGGATTTCAGAGGGTTTTCCTCCCTGAAGAGCCCTGTTTTTTATCAGTGTCTTACTGATCATCATGAAAAGAGCTGCCGGAACTCCTTTGCCGGACACATCAGCGATGACCATGGCAAGATGATCATCATCGATCATAAAGAAATCATAAAAGTCACCACCGACCTCCTTGGCCGGAGTCATTCTGGCAAAGATCTCTATTTTTTCATTGTTGATAAACGATGTAGGAAGTGCTGCAAGCTGAATGCTCTTGGCAAGATCCAGCTCTGTTGCAATTCTTTCTTCTCTGGCTGTCGCATCTCTTATCTGAACAAGAGCATGGGATACATCCTTTTCCATGTCCACCATAGTATCCCACAGCTCCTCTATCTCATTTCCAGTTTTTATATCCAGCTTGGAAAAGACATTGGTATCATCCCTGACATCAAGCTTGCCCAATGAGGTGTATTCTCTTGCTGCCTGGGCCAGTCCGTTTATGGGCCCCGTAAACTCTTTTCTGACAAATTTAACGCCTATGATAGTCACGATTGCCAGCATTATAATCATTACAGGAACATAGATTTTAATAAAGGTACCGACCTGATCTGCAAGATCATTGATCCTGACAGTCATTACCATATATCCCAGGAAATTTCCGTTTGCATCATTTATCGCAAGATAATTGGTGGCTGTCCAGCCTGAAACCTTTCCATAGCCCACAGGCATGAACCAGTCTGAGCTTTGTATCCTGTCTATGACATCCGGCGAGTCAATATCTCCGTTTTCCCTGGATATCCATTGCCCCGGTAAAAAGGCCTTCTCCTTGACATTACCATCCAATATCATGACAAGGCGCTCATTTTCTTCGTCAAAAAAGCTAAGGAACACATTCTCCATATGAGCATGTTCTCTGGCAGCCTTAAGCACTTCTCTGGCATCTGCAAATCTTTCGTCCAAAAGAGGGATGATCTCTCCGATATATGCATCTCCTGACTGATCGGCTCTTACCTCTTCAGGAGTATTGTTATAAAGATCTTTTACCTGACTGCAGAAATCTGCAAGATACTCCTGATCAATCATGGCTGCTGCAAACTCACCCTCATGATTCATCTCCCTTTTGTAATTTTGCATTGTGGGAAATACAAACATTATGTACTCAACTATGATAGCGAGAACCAGGATGGTAAGCATGGCAAAAAGAATGGCGTAAAACGCCATTCTTTCCAAGGATTTTCTATTCTTTTTTTTGAGTCCTTCCAAGTTGTCTTTCATAATGTTCTTTTAAATGAGATAAGGAATATTATCGGGGTTTTGGGGAGTTTCATCAATTGTAACAGCCTTAATACCACCATTTACGTTCTTAAGATCCTCTTTGTGGATCTCTTTCTCTGTTTTTGGCTTTTTTTCTAATTTTTCTTTATCACTCATATTATTACCTCCTGATCAGGCAAGGAATGTACTGCCACCGCGTGGAACATTGTCAACGTTCAAAGCTACATATGTAGGATCCTCTTCCTCAGGCTTAACCTTTGATGTTACCTTCTTGATCACATCTCCCAGAGATCCAGCATTAACATTCTCCAACTGCTCGTTATCTATAATCTTGTTCTTATCTTCGCTCATAATTCATATCCCCTTTCAGATATATTTTTTTGATAATACTAGTTTTAAGTCTTTTTAGGCACAAATCAACCCATAAAGCGCTTATTTTAGGCATTTTTAAGATTTTCCAAGCGTTAGCATATGATAATAAACAGATTATTAACAATCCTTTTGAGGTTTTAATTCTTTTTACACAGTTATAAATGAAACTTTATTATAAGGTTATTTTAATATAACAGTTTGAGTCTGTCCGTTAATGGTTACTATCATTCCAAGACTCTCTATCATGGTTGAATCCTTGTCGCTGATCTGTGTAAGGACCACTACGCTCTCATGGGCTCTGGAATCAATAGTTCCCACATAGGAGGACAGATCGTTAGGAAGGAATGTAACCGATGAATAGCCTATATCCGTGCCGTTAAGAAGTATCTTAAAGCTTAGCCCCAATGGTATGAGGTTTACATTCTTGCCGGCATCAGACCCGTTGTAGAGATCAAATCTGAGCACCAGGAGCTTTTTACTCTTATCTGCATTTACAACATAGCTCTTTGAACTCTCGGGATATGTGCTTGATACTGAGTATCCCTGATATGAAAGGAATATATCGGGCATGATCTCCTGGGATTCGTCCGATGATAAGGTGATCGCATCGGGATCGATGGCCTCGGTGCTCTCAGCTCCTGTTTCCTCTTCGGTGTTTTCACCAGTTTCAGCTGTAAGAGCCGGATCTGTGGTAAGTTCCTGTCCTTCTGCCTCCGGGTATTCCTCAGTTTCAGTTGGCTGAACCTGTTCCGGAGCCACTTCCTGACTGTTTTTCTTTGCTGCCTCTTCCTTGGCAAGTTCAAGCTCTGCTGCTCTGGCAGCCTCTTTCTGGCGATCCTTAAGGACCTGCTTTGCATCCACTACAACCAGCCTCTTCTGACCGTTGTTTGAATACTTAAGTAAAAGCCCCGCAGCATATTCTACGGTCTGTTTGTACTGCTCGTCAGTCAGATCCGGAAATTTCGTTCCGCATCCTGTCATCATGAGCGCTGTCATAACTATTATTGCCGCCTGCAAATACCTTTTTTTCATCATACTATTTTGTCTCCAGTTCAAAATAGAATTCCACGCCGTTGTCGTAGTTAATAACACCGTATTTCTGGTGCATGCCTTCCATAATAGCCTTAACAATCGAAAGTCCTACTCCGCTTCCTCCGTATTCTCTTGTCCTTGCCTTATCTACCTTGTAGAACTTCTCCCAGATGTGATCTATGCTGTCCTCAGGAATAGGTTCTCCCGTATTAAAGACGGATACTCTGACATGATTGTCCTCAGTTGTGGTAATCTTGACCTCGATCACCTTATCTCCGTCTATGTGGTTGATGGCGTTGCTGTAGTAATTCTGCAGCACTTCCTCGATCCTGAATTCATCCCCCCATACAAATATAGGCGGATAATCTCCGAATTTAACCGTTACATCCTTCTGCTTGGCAAGCATTGACGCGGATTTAAGGTAATTGGTCACCATATCGACAATGTCAAAACGCTCCATATTGGCGCTTTCATTGCCAAACTCAAGCTGGTTAAGTGTAAGGAGCTTTTTTACCATGATGTTCATCTTGGATGCCTCATCCATGATGACTTCACAATAAAAGTTTCTGCTCTCCTCGTCGTCGTTAATGCCTTCCTTTAGTCCCTCTGCATAGCCCTGTATAAGAGCAATTGGAGTTTTAAGCTCATGCGATACATTTGAGAGAAACTCTTTTCGCATGGAATCAATTTCTTCCTTGCGGGCGATATCCCTCTTCAGAGCGATATTGGCATTCTTGAGTTCCTTGATGTTTGACTCAAGGGTCTCGGAAAGCTCATTCATGTTCTGACCCAGAACATCTATCTCATTTCGGTACTCATTCTCAGGTACATATTTAGCCTCGAAGTTCAGCTTTTTCATGTCATCTGAGATGTAATAGAGCCTCTTAATGGGGTCAGTTACCTTTTTACATATATAGAGAATAAGGACAGAACCTACAACAATGGCAATCAGAGCTACATATACCATAAAAGTATTGGATATACTAACGTTGTCTCTGATACTCTCCATGGTGGTCCTTACAAGGACCAGGTTACCGTTTCCGACAATTCCCCACATCTCCAGGTATTGTCTGCCGGTGCCCTTATCTACAGTGATCTGGAGGGTATAGTCATCTCCATAATCAATAATTGTCCTGTCGGACATATCACTGGCTGTTCCTGTTGCAGAGCTGATCATGTTGTCCCACAAAACCTTTGCAAGGAGCTCTGCATTGTTACTGGAGGTCTTAAGTGTCTTTGAATCCGCATCCAGTACTATCATCTCGATGTTGTATCTCTCGCAGATGTGATAAATCTCAACATCGAATTCTTCAGAAGTAATGTCTCCGCTTCCTATGGCCTGAGAAATACTCCTATAGGCAGCTATAATAGCTTCTCTCTTGTTCTGGATATAAAACTTCTCCATAAAGAAGAGGTTAACAATAAGGCACATCAAAAATGTGCCTACCATAATGCCAATGAATAAAGCACTAATCTCAAATCTCAGCGAATGGATTTTTTTCTTTTTCATTTGGTACTCATGCCTCGAACTTATAGCCCATACCCCAGATGGTCTTGATCATCTCGCCCTTATCGCCGAGCTTTCCTCTGAGCTTTTTAACATGGGTATCAATGGTACGTGCATCACCAAAGTAGTCGTAGTTCCAAACGTTGTTAAGTATCTTTTCACGGGAAAGAGCAACTCCCTTGTTCTCAAAAAAGTAAGTTAAAAGCTCAAATTCCTTGTAGCTGAGCTCAACCTCTTTTCCATCCACCAAAACGCTGTGCGCAACCTTATTCAGAACAATACCGTTTACCTCTAACACTTTGTCATTTACGGACTTGCCTGTGGTTCTTCTCAGGATTGCTGAAACTCTTGCTGCCAGGATCTTCGGGCTGAAGGGCTTTGAAATATACTCATCAACGCCAAGTTCAAAGCCAAGAAGCTCATCCCTCTCTTCTGCCTTGGCTGTCAGCATGATGATCGGTACCTTTGAAGTTGTCCTAATCTCTCTGCATACCTCCCAGCCGTCTCTCTTTGGCATCATTACATCAAGGATAATAAGTGCTATATCTTTGTCAGCATAGAATGTATCAAGGGCCTGCTGTCCATCCTCAGCCTCAAGGACAATGTAGCCGTCCTTTGTGAGAAAGTCCTTTACAAGCTTTCGCATTCTGCTCTCGTCATCTACTACAAGTATCTTTAAATCGTCCACTGAAGGTTTCCTCCTGTCTAATTTGTTCCTGTATCCTCATCATAGCCTTTCGAACCTTCAATGCCAAGTCTTTTTTCCGCTTCCCTGACGGCTTTTTCCCTGTCAGAAAGCTCCTGCTCCCATCCGGCGTAGCGATTTGTGATGTTTTTCCGATAGTTTATGATGTTATCGGTCTCCGCAGTGATTGTTATATAAAACATCACCCCAACCAGAATAAGCAGCACAATGTTCAGGATTATCGAGAAGATAGTCTTAAAATTCGCTTCCTTTTTGGGTTCCTGAGGCAGGATCCTCTGCTTCACATTAAGAGTGTCCATGGCGGAGTGCCTTGTCATGGAAACATTCAAAGGGATAGGGATCAGGTCCTCCTCCTTATAACCGCTCTCAAGGAGTTTGCGCCTTAGCCCTACCAGATATTCCCAGCCTATGGGAGTCTTAAATATCTTATTTTCAATTGATTTCTCATAAACGGCTTTTATATCGACAGGTCTTGATGCCTTGACCCTTGCTTCAAGAAGATTAATCTTTGATAGGTCCATTGACGCCTTCTGTGCGTCGTTTTCAGATAAAAACTCATACCCGCCAACTATAAATTTTTCTCTGCCTTTTTCTTCATCAGCCGCCATATTCAGCTCCGTAAGATGCTATGAATACATTGACGCTTCTGGCCTTAAGGGTCTTGTTTCGCCATGTCATAGGCTTTGGCCTGTTGTAGAAATACTTGCCACTCTCATCTCCGGTATCAACGCAAAGAGCCCAGAAAGCTCCCTCCGGAGGATTCGGAAGCATCATCTGTATATCTTCCCAGTAAGCATTTATGGCAAGATAGACTATGTCATCATGCCCTTTTCTCTTGATGTAGCCTGCATACCTTACACATATAACTCTTGAATCCTTGGTGATATTGCCATGGTCGGGATTCTCGGTGTGTACGGAAATCGAAGGATATCCGCACTCGGCCGGTGTGAGCTCTTTTCTGATGCAGGGGTGCTTTCTCCTGAACTGGATCATGTTCCTGTAGAAGTCAAAATAGTCCTTGTTCTTCTCAAGAAGATCCCAGTTGAGCCAGGATATCTCATTGTCCTGACAATATGCGTTATTATTGCCAAACTGTGTATTACAGAATTCATCCCCGGCGTAGATCATAGGGGTTCCTCTGCTGCACATAAGCACAGCTATGGCATTTCTCATCATTCTGAATCTCAGGGAATTGACTGCCGGATCGTCAGTCTCTCCCTCAATACCGCAGTTCCAACTCCTGTTGTCATTGGCGCCGTCCGTGTTGTTCCAGCCGTTATCCTCGTTGTGCTTGTTGTTGTAGGTGTACAGGTCGTGAAGGGTAAAGCCGTCATGACAGGTGATAAAGTTAACCGAGGAGTCATATCCAAGATAGGAGCCGCCATAGAGGTCCATGGAGCCCGTTATCCTCTTTATTGCCTCCGGAGCCGACCAGATATCGCCCTTTAGATAGGACCTTATGTCATCGCGGTATTTGCCGTTCCATTCAGCCCATCTCTTCCAGGCAGGGAAATTTCCAACCTGATACATTCCGCCTGCATCCCAGGCCTCTGCAATAAGCTTAACATTGCCCAGTATGGGATCATAGGCAAGTCTCTGAATGAGGGGAGGCTTTTCCATCGGTGCGCCGTCCTGATCCCTTCCCAGAATACTTGCAAGATCAAACCTGAAGCCGTCCACACGGTACTCCTCTACCCAGTACCTGAGGCACTCAACAATAAATTCCTGAACCATTGGGTGGTTACAGTTTACGGTATTTCCGCAGCCGCTGAAATTATAGTACTGTCCGTAGGGGGTAAGAAGATAGAAAATGTTGTTATCAAAGCCCTTAAAAGAAATAAAGGGGCCGTTCTCATTGCCCTCTGCCGTATGATTGAACACGACATCAAGGATAACCTCGATTCCGTTATCCTTAAGGGTCTTGATCATATGCTTAAGCTCAACGCCCTCTTTGTTGTACTCTCTCTGAGAAGCGTAGCTGGTATTTGGTGCAAAAAAGCTGATGGTGTTATATCCCCAATAGTCAAGAAGGGTCTTTCCGTTGACCTCCCTCTTGTCTCTGGTCTCGTCAAACTCGAAAATCGGCATCAGCTCTACAGCTGTAACACCAAGTCTTTTTAAGTACTCAACCTTTTGTTTGATGCCATCAAAGGTACCTCTGAACTTCACTCCCGAGGAAGGGTCCATGGTAAAGCCCCTTACGTGCATCTCATATATGACAGAATCGCACATTGGTATTCCAAGTGCATTTGTATCATTCCACTCAAAATTATCCCTTACAACCCTGGCTCTGTAAGCCCCGTCCTTGTTGGGACTCTGTCCCCATATCCTCTGGCCTGAAACAGCCTTTGCAAACGGATCCAGCAGCAGATGGTTCTTATCGAACAAAAGACCTTTCTCCGGCTCCCATGGTCCATCAACACTGTAGGAGTACTCCAGATTCTCAATATCAAGGCCAAAAACAATCATTGAATACACTTTACCTATCCTGTAGCTCTCCGGGAAAGGAATCTGCACAAAGGGCTTTATTTCGCCTCTTTTGTACAAAAGAAGAGTTATAGACGTTGCCCCGTTGGAATAGGCAGTAAAATTAACGCCATCAGTAAGCATGGTGGCGCCATTTATGTTGTAGAAGCCGGGTCTGATCCTGTAGCCGTTTACCTCATTAAGGGCAAGGAGCTGCCTTCCCATATCTGCTTTTCTGAGCTCTCTGGGTGCGCTTTCACCGATTTCTACTGGTTTTTTAGGCTTTGCATGTCTTCTAAACTCGTCCATATATATATTCTACCACTACTAGGCTTTGCAAAGAATAAAAAAAGATGAAATTTCGTGTAAATTAAGCCATGCAAAACAAAAAAGAGATGAATTTTGCATGTTTACATGGCTAAAATTCATCTCTTTTCTTGTTTTATATGGCGCAGCCGCGAAAACGAGGAACAGCTTTATCGTTCCGAGTCTTCGGCATGGCTTAATTTACACTGGGTATGCCCCATTCTTTGTATCAGCTGCTGTAATATCAACCTTATCCTTCTGAGCTGCACGATACTTGAAGAAGTCTGTAGCAACCTGAGGGAACAGTGCATATGAGAGAACGTCCTCATCCTGCTCCTTCCACTGAGCAACTTCCTTCTCGAATTCAGGAAGTCCGGGCTCGAGCTTATCAGCAGGTCTGCATGTGATAACCTCTCTGTCGCCGATGATCTTCTTCTGAACTTCAGGGTTGAAAGGCTTGATTGTCTTACCATAAGCACCTGCAAGGAGGTCCTTAGTCTGGTCAGTAGCAACCTTGTATCTCTCGCCCATAAGTACATTCATAACGGCCTGAGTACCAACAATCTGTGATGAAGGTGTAACAAGAGGTGGCTCACCGAAGTCCTTACGAACACGAGGAATCTCCTCAAGCACTGCTGTGTACTTGTCGCTTGCATTCTGCTCCTTGAGCTGGCTAACCATGTTGGAAAGCATTCCGCCGGGAACCTGATACATAAGAGTCTTGATGTTAACACCAAGAACCTTAGGATCAAGAAGTCCGCTTGCAAGGCACTCTTCTCTGTAAGGTCTGAAGTAATCAGCGATCTCAGCAAGAACCTTCTGATCAAGTCCTGTCTCGAAAGGCTGTCCCTTGAAGGCCTCAACCATAACCTCTGTAGCAGGCTGTGATGTACCAAGAGCAAATGGTGAAATTGCACAGTCGATGATATCAACACCTGCCTCAGCTGCCTTCATGTATGTCATGCTGGCAACGCCTGAGGTGTAGTGTGTGTGAAGGTCGATAGGAAGCTTAGTTGCTCTCTTAAGAGCCTTAACAAGCTTTTCTGCCTCGTAAGGAAGAAGAAGTCCTGCCATATCCTTGATACAGATTGAATCTGCACCCATGTTCTCGATATCTTTTGCAATGTTCATCCAGTACTCTTCTGTATAAGCATCACCAAGGGTGTATGCAAGAGCGATCTGAGCATGTCCGCCTTCCTTCTTGCAGGCCTTAACTGAAGCCTCAAGGTTACGAAGGTCATTCAGACAGTCGAAAATACGGATGATATCGATACCGTTAGCGATTGACTTCTGTACGAAGTACTCAACTACGTCATCGGGATAATGCTTGTATCCAAGAATGTTCTGTCCACGAAGAAGCATCTGAAGCTTGGTGTTCTTAAATCCTGCTCTAAGCTTACGAAGTCTCTCCCATGGATCTTCCTTAAGGAATCTCATTGAAGCATCGAATGTAGCATCGCCCCAGCACTCAACAGCGTTGTATCCAACCTTATCCATTGTCTCGACGATTGGAAGCATCTTCTCTGTAGGCATTCTGGTTGCGATCAGAGACTGATGAGCGTCACGCAGAACGGTCTCATTGATGCGAACTGGTTTTCTCTCTAATTCTGCCATATCTAATATCCTTTCTAAGATAATTATTATCTAAATCTTATACACCAAAAACCGCCATGAAGGTACCTGCTACTACGGCAGTACCGATAACTCCGGCAACGTTAGGTCCCATCGCATGCATGAGCAGGAAGTTGGATGGATCATACTCTGCACCAACCTTCTGTGATACACGGGCAGCCATAGGAACCGCCGAAACACCGGCTGAACCGATAAGCGGATTGATCTTGCCCTTTGTAACAAGGCAGAGGAGCTTACCTAAAAGACAGCCTGCAGCCGTTCCGAAGGCGAATGCAATAAGTCCAAGAACAACGATGATAAGTGTTGTCTTGTTGAGGAATGCCTCAGCACTTGTTGTAGCACCAACAGATGTTCCAAGAAGGATAACTACGATGTACATAAGTGCGTTGGAAGCTGTCTCCTGGAGCTGACGAACAACGCCTGACTCTCTGAAGAGGTTACCCAGCATCAGCATACCGATAAGAGGTGCTGTTGTGGGAAGGATCATACATACAACGATCGTAACGATTATAGGGAAAAGAATCTTCTCAAGCTTGGAAACTTCTCTAAGCTGCTGCATTCTGATGGTTCTTTCCTTCTGTGTTGTAAGGAGCTTCATAATAGGTGGCTGAATCATTGGAACCAGAGCCATGTAAGAGTAAGCTGCAACGGCGATAGGTCCAAGGATTGATGTCTGGTGGAGCTTGGATGCAAGGAAGATAGATGTAGGACCATCTGCTCCTCCGATGATTGATACTGCTGCAGCCTGCTGATCATTGAAACCAAATGCGATGGCCATGAAGTAAGCTGAGAAGATACCAAACTGAGCTCCGGCTCCCATAAGGAAGCTGATAGGGTTGGCAATAAGCGGACCAAAGTCTGTCATAGCACCTACACCCATGAAAATAAGTGAAGGAAGGATAGCCCACTCATCCAAAATATAGAAATAATGGAGAAGTCCACCGGCTGCACCATTTGCCGGCTCTGCCATGATTTCAGGATAAATATTTACAAGAAGCATACCGAAAGAAATCGGTACCAAAAGCAAAGGTTCAAATCCCTTGGCAATGGCCAGGTACAAGAACACGAGCGCTACCACGATCATGATGTAGTTGCCCGGCTCCATTGTTGTAAAGGCTGTCTGTTGCCAGAGATTAGATAATGTATTAACTATGTAATCCATTCGTATCCTCTTTCTGTTTTTTCAAACTTTAAGTTTCTCTGACCTTATCAGTTGAGAGTTGCAAGTACTCTTCCTGCCTCTACTGCATCACCTGCAGCAACATCAATGCTTGCTACTGTTCCGTCCTGAGGAGCTACCATAGGGATCTCCATCTTCATAGACTCAAGAGTAACAACTGTGTCGCCTTTCTTAACTGCAGCGCCAACGTTAGCATCGATTCTGAGAACCTTACCTGCTGCACCTGCCTCGATCTTGATAGAACCTGCGCCTGCGCTGGCCTTCTTGGCAGGAGCTGCGGGAGCCTTAGGAGCGGGAGCTGCTGCTCTTGCTACGGGAGCAGCTCCGCCTGCGCCTTCCTCTACTGTTACATCATATACGTTTCCGTTAACGGTTATTGTATAGTTCTTCATTGTTTCTCCTTTCAAAGCCCAAAGCTTATCTGTTATTCTTCCATTTTGAATTTACTTTTCTGATAGATCTTACTGTGAAGCCATCTGTAGATGCGCTTCCCTCATATGCTGCGATAGCTGCTGCAATAACTGCAACCAGCTCAGCGTCAGAGGAAAGATCCTCTTTGTCAGCAATCTGAGTGATTGTATTATCCATTGCCTTCTCGGCAATTTCCTTATCGCTCTCTTTCTTCTTTCTGCCTGTTCCGGAGATAAGCGGGAACAATGAAATTATAAGAGAAATAATGATAAGTACTGCGAATGCCATTCCCATTCCGAGAAGAGTATTAAGTCCGGCATTCTCAAGCTTCTCTCCTGTGGTCTTATTGACTGTAATACCTACGTCTGTAGGAAGACCACTGTTGTTTAAATACATCTCCATAAGAGCGGAGTGCTTGGTTCCTGTAACTGTGGCGTCAAGTACAAGAACGCCATCATCATTGATGTAATAGGTTGTATCGGTTACCTTTACTTCATCAGCAAGTGTGTCTTTTGAAGTAAATCCGATATCCTCAATAGCCTTATACCAGCTATCATATCCGGATCTGCAAACCTCAAAGAAGTCATCGTCATAGGTGATTGTTCCGCCCTGCTGACTTGTAGCTATATCAAAGTACAGCTCCTTCTCGAAGTTCTCTGGGGTTATGTCGCGAAGATACCACTGTTCGAATAACCTGTCCTCGAATATGCTGGCGTAATTAGCCATGAAATCCTGGTTGAATTCATCGGGATTGTATCTGCTACCCTCAACAGTGTTGTAGGTAATCTCTTTTCCACAGGCTGTTAAACCAAGGAGGCAGCTCATAACAAGTCCCAAAACAAGTATTTTATGCTTCATTCTGAGTGCTCCCTTCATTAAACTGTGCCGTGTTTCTTGGCAGGACGCTCATCCCTCTTTGTAAAAAGCATCTCGAAAGCGCCGATGACATACTTTCTTGTGTCAGCGGGCTCGATGATCTCATCTACATATCCTCTTGCTGCAGCGCTCTTAACATTGTTCTGAAGCTGAGCATACTCTGTAGCTGTCTTGGATACTGTCTCAGCATCCTTGCCGTCACATATGATCTTGGCTGCGATATTTGCATCCATTGTTCCGATCTGAGCATCAGGCCAGCTGATGGTGATGTCTGCGCCAAGAGCCTTAGAGTTCATAACAACATAAGCACTTCCAAAAGCCTTGCCGGTTACAAGGTTAACCTTTGGAACTGTTGCGTTTGCAAGAGCAAATACAAGCTTGCCTGCAGCCTTTGCAACGTGCTTCTCATCACACTGTGTTGAGCCAAAGCCTGTTGCGTTCGTAAGTGTAAGAACAGGAATATCGAAAGCATCGCAGAAGTTAATGAACTCAGCTGCCTTGCCACATGCATGAGCTGTGAGCTTGTCGCCAAACTTCTCTGCTTCTTTGCCGTTTTCGTCAAAGAGTGCTGTACGGTTTCCTACAAGACCAACGGTTGATCCGTTAAGCTTAACAAAACCTGTAACCATCTCTTTTGCATAGTCTCTCTTTGTCTCAAAGAATACGCCGTTATCAGCGATCTGACCTGCGATAAGAGCAGGGTCTGCTGTGTAGCCGTCTAGATTCTCGCACGCTCTGTTGAGATCATCTGTGCACTCGTCATAAGAATCACCGTCTTCGTTGTTAGAAGGAAGAAGTGAAACGAGCTCTCTGATCTGAGCATAGATTGCAGCCTCATCAGCCACAACATCAACGTTGCCTGCGTTCTCGCTCTGCCACTTGGCACTTGATGTATCAAGTTTCTCTTTATAGTTGCCATCAAGTACGTTAGGTGAGTTGACAAACATTTTAGCCTTGTCAGACTCCATGAATGTGAAATCTGTAATTGAAGGTATTAAAGCTAGTCCTCCACCACATGTTCCAAAGACAGCTGTTATCTGAGGAACTACACCTGAAGCCTCCACCTGCTTAAGATAAATCTCACCGAATGCATTGAGTGCATCGCTGCCTTCCTGAAGACGAAGGCCTGCTGAATCGATAAGTCCGATAACAGGTGATCCGGTCTTAATAGCCAGGTCATAAAGACGAACGATCTTCCCCGCATGCATCTCACCAATAGATCCGCCAAGTACAGACGAATCCTGGCTGTATACATACACCAGATTTCCGTCAATGACACCGTAGCCGGTTACCACACCGTCTGATGGTGTCTCTTCCTGTTTCAGATTGAAATCTGTGCTTCTTGCGGTCACAAGTGCGCCAATTTCAACGAAACTGTTTTCATCGAGCAAAGCATTTATTCTTTGACTCGCTTGTGAAGAACTACTCATTTGTTTACCTCCATGAATATATTTTTATGCATAAATTCCGCAACTTTAGTCACAGTATAGTATATCACAAAAATCGGCAAAAAAAAGAGGAGAATGCCAATTATTTCGCATTCTCCCTAGGTTTTTAAATATCAAGCTTTAAATTAACCTCTGCCTCTGCCTGTGCCTTGAACTCTTCCACCTGTACAGTGCCTATTGCCGGCAGTTCTTCGATGGAACGAACTCCAAAGCTCCTTAAAAACTCCTCTGTGGTTCCAAACAGAAGTGGCCTTCCCGGTGCATCAAGTCTTCCGAGCTCCTGAACCAGTCCAAACTCAACAAGTCTGTTGACTGCATGATCGCTGTTTACACCACGGATCTTCTCAACTTCGAGCCTTGTTATAGGCTGCTTGTAAGCAATTATGGAAAGAGTCTCCATGAGTGAATCGGTCAGTACTGCCTTTTTGGGTGCCTTGGCAATCTTGACCAGGTACTCGTACATCTCTTTTTTGGTGCAGAGCTGAACGGCTTTATCAAGTTCAATGATGCCTATTCCGCTGTCCTCTTTCTCATATTTCTCTTTCAGATATGCAATATAGTCTTTAACCTTTTTGGGCTCCTCCTCCATTGCCTTAGCGAGGGAACTTATCTCAACGGAATCTCCCATGGTAAAAAGAATAGCCTCAACAATGGCTGCGCCTTCTTCTCTGGTCATCTTAGTTTGCCTTTCTGGATGTTATTATTATGTCGCCGAATGTGGTCTCCTGCTCGATCTCTATCTCACCAAGCTTCATCTCCTCAAGCATAACAAGGAAGGTCACAATGATCTCGGTCTTGCTGTGCTGTTTCTCAAGGAGCTGTCTGAAACTGAATTTCTCGTGTTCTCTGATGTATGCCTTGATATAAAGAGTCTTGGCATCCATGTCGATCTCTTCCTTCTCGATGTTTCCGAACTTACTTCTGATCGGATCCACCTTATCCTCCTGCCTTTTAAGGAGTTCCTGGAAGATTGAATTGAGCTTGGTCAGTGTTGTATCGCCGATAAGGTCTGAAAAGTCAATGGGCATCTCGTAGTCCTTGACTTCCTTAGGCAGGTCTTTTGTCCTGAACCACTGCATGTCGGCATCCATCTGCATGTCCCTGAGTTCGTATGCCATATATTTGTACATCTTGTACTCAAGAAGCTTCTCAACAAGCTCAGCTCTGGGATCCTCTTCCTCGCCGTCCTCATTGACTTCCTTAGGAAGAAGCATCTTACATTTAATGTCAATAAGTGTTGCTGCCATAACCAGAAATTCAGAGGTAACATCCATGTCTTCCCTCTGCATGGCATTAATATATGCCATATACTGCTCTGTAATGGTAACGATGGGAATATCGTAAATATCTATCTGATTCTTATCGATAAGGTGCATCAGAAGGTCAAGGGGGCCTTCAAACACCTGAAGTTTGACCTCAAGTGACATTCTTTTTTCCTCGTAGTTTTATAACAGAAACCTCACCCGGATTAAACATTCTCACATGAATCGTGTGAGTTCCGAGGCCTCTGCTGAGTATCATGGTGCTTTTGTCCTTCTCATACTTTCCCGCATCGTATTTAGGGAAAAGAGCTATTGCAGGCGAGATTACACCTCCAAGAAGCGGAAGTCTTATGATCCCGCCGTGAACATGGCCGGAAAGAGCAAGGTCTGCTCCCCAGTCGGCATAGTTTTTAAAATAGATTGGATTATGAGCTATGAGTATCTGATAATTCTCCTTCTCGGCAGTATTTACGCGGCCTAAAAGATTATCGAGATATTTGTCGTCCATATTGGCCTTAACAACCTTCTTAAAAAAGCCAAGGTCAAGGCAAAGGCCGGTAACTCTGATATTGGTTCCTTCTATCATCACAGAGTCATTTTCAAGATACACTGCTCCGGCTCTTTTTAATCTGTTCTTATATCTTTCAAAGAGATTCCCAAAGGAACCTCTGTATGCTTTTATCTTCTCCTCGTGATTGCCGTTTGAAATATATACGGGATATCTGGATGAAAGGTTCTCCAAAAGTCGCAGCCCCGAATCCACCTCTACATTGTGATGGTTCTTGGTTGCAGTGATCATATCACCCGCACAGAATATGGCATCCGGTGATATCTTATCAACAGCTTCTATAAGCTTTTCATTGCCCTTCCCGTAAAAATATCCGTGAAGGTCCGTCAAAAATACATATACGAAGTCCCGATCCAGCTTGTCAGTAGTAACTTCGTACTCATAAATCTTGAAATTATGAGTGTCGTGATAGATGACAATACCGGATAAAACTATCAGTAATGCAATTATGACAATAGAAGAAATCGACATAGGCACTTATCCCATTTCAAACGTAACAAAAAGTATTTTATCACAGCTAAGCAAAGATTTGTACTTTGAGTTTTACAATACATAAAAAGGTCCCCGGAAAATCCAGGGACCCTTCCAATTGATTTAGTTATATTTGCGCTTTCTTGCTGCTTCAGACTTCTTCTTGCGTCTTACGCTTGGCTTCTCGTAGTGCTCTCTCTTACGGATCTCCTGCTGGATACCAGCCTTTGCGCAACTTCTCTTAAAACGACGCAGTGCGCTATCCAAAGTCTCGTTTTCTTTTACTACTACAGTTGACATCTCTACTCTTACCCTCCCTTCAGTCCCATTAAGTACATGACTGATTGGGTTATTTGCTATGTTTTGAGCCATTTGCTCACATAACATCACATATTATTGCATAAAACCCAAATTCCGTCAAGGGAAAATTTAAATTTCTTTTGGTTATTTTATTCCACTCTCTCAATTCCCAAAAGCTTAAAGCCAAGAGAATTGTTGAGATATGGACGAATATGCGCGATATAGATACCGTTTCCGGGATCTTCTTCATCTCTTTTCTGCTGCCAGTTAAGATCGCCCGGAGTAAGTTCATAGACAGGACCGAAGTGATAATCAAAGCACTGAAGCTCTTCGTTATAATCATAGTCTTCCGGACCGTCTACTCTGTTTCTGTTTCCGTATCCGCTGGCATATACCAGTTCATTATAGCTTGGACTGTATAACAAAAGTGAAGTGCCCTCAGGATAAACACTCGGATTATCCTGCATCACACTGTTTACATCAAGTTCAAGTGAAAACATATCACGGAAAAAAGTCTTGGCATATGCAAGGGATCCGCCGAGCACATCTTTCTCTCCGACAGCCTTGCTGTAAAACTCCTCAAATTCCTCTTTCCCAAGCTCACTCTTTAGGTACATCTTGGTGGTGCCATCGCCCTGATCGACGATACAGGCGAATCGCTCGGACTGGATATTTTCATTGTCCTTGTTGATTCCTGCTTTTAAGTACATCTGAAGAAGCAGTGGATCCTCTGAGAGGATATCTTTAAGCTCCTTAGTGATTCCAACCGGTACAACACGCTCCTTCCCCTGCTGGTCATAGAGGTCTCTTGAAGTTACCATGTTGTCCATGATTCCCCAGAAGATATCCTTCTGCTGCTGAGATAGCTGAAAATTTGTATAGTTTCTGTCCACAAACTCCTCGAAGCTCTCAAGCTTGTCAGCCTCTGCTCCGCTAAATCCGCAGAGATTATACAAAACATAGGAATAATATGCCTTCTGCTTGTCCTCTTCCTCGTCAACAGGTCTTGGATAGGTCAGCTTCATCTGATATATCTTTTCGTTTTCTATCCTGCAAAGATCATAAACGCGTTCAGCCTCAGCTCCGCCATCGGCGTAAGCCGTAATGATCACAATGGCATTGTCCTTTTCCTTTGAGATCTGACTCTTTTCCACAACAGGTGAAAAGAGCTTGTCTTTCTCGGAACTTATGACCTTCTCCATCATGGCGTCCATGTCTTTTTTGTAATTAAGTCCGTTTTCATAGACGCTGAAGACAGCTGTTGAGCCGTCTGTTCCGGAGAACGTGATACTTCTAATGGTTTTGCCGTAGTCACCGTCTTCCTGATTGTTCACCATCTTCACATCATTATAGATATCTGATGGATAGTTAAAAGAAAATCCGGTGATCTCCGAGTCGTATCTCTTGTACTTGGTATAATCAAGCACCTGAGAGTTTTCATAGTTGGCACGGTTAGATTTATACAGGCCAAAGTCTTCCATGAGCTGCTGAGGCGAAACCACAGTGCTCTCTTCTGATGCTGCATCAGGCCCTTCTACAATAACTGCCTGTGACGGTTCATCATTTCCAAGGTCAACTTTGGGCTGTCTGTATAAAAGAGCCAGCCCTATTCCAAGGCACACGACAACAAACAGCACTGTTCCGGAGATAACAAGCCTCAACTGGAGTTTACTGCCTGATGCCCCTTCATACTGCCCTTCGTTTTCTTCGCCTTTAAGGACATTGTCTATGGGACCTTCATCAAGGAGCCTGTCCATTTCACCCTCAATTTTCGAAAGCTTATGAAACAGCTCCTCGTACTGTGTCCCAGACATGTCATTGTAGCGATTCTCAGATGCAAACTTCTCACCGATCTTTTCGATGATGTGCTTTTTCTGAGTCTCGAGCTCTTTTAATTCTTCTTCAAAGGCGTCTTCATTTTGAGTCTTAATTTGTAGTAAATCGAATAGCCCCATCTTTTACCTTTTTATCCTATCTGCTCACCAAGGACCTTTTCTGCCTCAGCTATGGCATCTGCGATACCTGCAGGGTTCTTGCCGCCGGCCTGAGCCATGTTCGGACGACCACCGCCGCCTCCGCCTACCTTAGGCGCAATTGCCTTAACGAGGTTACCTGCATGAGCACCCTTTGCCATTGCTCCGTCTGTAGCCATGGTTACAAGGTTTACCTTGCCATCAAGCTCAGAGATAAGAACTACTACGCCCTCACCGAGCTTAGTCTTCATCTGGTCTCCCAAGTCTCTAAGGCCGTTCATGTCAACGCCCTTAACAGATGTAGCAAGGAGCTTGACTCCCTTTACTTCCTTGACCTGGTCGCCCACATCTCCGAGAGCTGCCTGAGCTTCCTTACTCTTTAAGGACTCGTTCTCGCTCTTAAGAGCCTTGAGCTCCTCCTGGAGCTTCTTTATATGCTCAGTAATATCGGCAGGTGTTGTCTTAAGTGCCTTAGCTGCCTCATCAAGTCTATTCTCAACATCTCTGTAGTAGTTTCTTGCATTGCTTCCTGTGAGAGCTTCGATACGACGAACTCCTGCTGCAACGCCGCTCTCTGAAACAATCTTGAAGATACCTACATGACTTGTATTTGATACGTGAGTACCACCGCAGAGCTCGATAGAGAAGTCTCCCATCTTGACTACGCGGACTCTCTCGCCGTACTTCTCGCCAAACAGAGCCATAGCTCCTGTCTTCTTGGCTTCTTCCATTGTCATCTCTTCTGTGACAACAGGAAGGGCTGCTGCGATCTTCTCGTTTACAAGATCCTCAACCTTTTTGATTTCCTCAGCTGTCATAGCCTGATGGTGTGAGAAGTCGAATCTTGTCTTGTCAGGATCCTGGTAAGAACCTGCCTGCTCAACGTGATCACCAAGTACTTCCTGAAGTGCCTTCTGAAGAAGGTGAGTAGCACTGTGGTTTCTGCAGGTCTTAGCTCTGTTCTCCGCATCTACGCAGAGCTTAACAGCATCGCCAACCTTAAAGGAGCCTTCTGTAACCTCACCTACGTGAGCTGTTCTTCCGCCTGCTACATGGATGGTGTCTGTTACTGTGAACTTGGCACCGTTTGCGCCCTCGATCACACCGATATCTCCAACCTGTCCACCCATTGTTCCGTAGAAAGGTGTAACGTCTGTAATGATGCTGCCCTTTGATCCGGCTGTGAGCTCATCTGAAAGCTCCTCATCAGCCATGGCAACGATCTTGCCGTCAGCTGTAATAGATGTATATCCAACAAACTCGCTCTTAACTGACTCATCAAGAGAATCGAATACTCCGGCGCCGGTAGTGAGGTTAGCTGAGAAGTTCTGGTTGTCTCTTGCCTTCTGCTTCTGCTCTTCCATAGCCTTAGCAAAGACGTCTCTATCTACAGTAAAGCCCTCTTCCCCAGCAAGCTCTACAGTGAGCTCAACAGGGAATCCGAAGGTATCATAGAGGAAGAATGCATCTTTTCCGTCTACTGTCTTCTTTCCTTCTGATGAAGTCTTATCAAGGATCTTCTTAAACTCTTTCATTCCGTTCTCAAGAGTTGACTCGAAACGGTCGATTTCTCTTCCGAGCTCTCTTAATACGAATTCTCTGTATTTAACAAGGTTAGGATAGCTCTCTGAGTACTCATCAAGATAAATTGTTGCTACTCCGAGAATCTGCTCCTTCTTAAGTCCCAGGGCTCTTGCGTGTCTTACAGCACGACGGATAAGTCTTCTTAAGATGTAGCCTGCTCCTGTGTTTGAAGGAAGGAGCTTAGCCTCATCACCGATGAGCATTACTGCTGTTCTTGTGTGATCAGCAAGGATTCTCATTGAACGTGTTGACTTCTCGTCAGCTTCATAAGCGATTCCGCTCTCTTTTGCAATGTATTCGATAACAGGAGCGTGAAGATCGATCTTATAAACATCATCAACACCATTGAGGAATGCAAGGATTCTCTCAAGTCCCCATCCTGTATCTACGTTCTTCTGTGAAAGAGGTGTAAGCGTACCGTCGTGATGCTTCTCATACTGCATAAATACGTCGTTACCGATCTCTGTGTACTTACCGCAGTGGCATCCGGGTCCGCAATCAGGTCCGCAATCCGGGATGTCTTTTACATAGAACATCTCAGAGTCGGGGCCACAGGGACCATATTCAAGTCCCCACCAGTTATCCTCAGCGGGAAGATAGAATATATTCTCAGGCTTAAATCCTGATTCGATACGGTATTTAGCACCCTCTTCATCTCTTGGAGCATTCTCATCACCTGCAAATACTGTTGCAGCAAGGTGATCTCTGTCAAATCCAAAGAGCTCTGTAAGAAGCTCATAGCTCCACTGGCAACGTTCTTTCTTGAAGTAGTCACCAAGTGACCAGCTTCCCATCATCTCAAAGAAGGTTCCGTGGCTCTTATCACCAACGGAATCAATATCATTGGTACGAACACATCCCTGAACGTTGCAAAGTCTTGTTCCCATGGGATGCTTCTTACCTAAAAGATAAGGCATAAGTGGCTGCATTCCTGCAACGTTGAACATAACACCTGTGGAACCGTCCGATACCAGTGATACGGCTCCGCAATCAACGTGACCTCTCTTGATGTAGAAGTCCTTCCAAGCCTTTCTAAGCTCATTAGCAGTAAACTGTTTCATAAATCCTCCATTAAAAATCAAACTTATCAGCAAAGAAGCTCTCAAGCTCATCAATGGCAATACGCTCCTGCTCCATTGAATCCCTGAATCTTACTGTTACCTTGCCGTCTGTCTCTGAATCAAAATCATATGTGATGCAGAAAGGTGTTCCGATCTCATCCTGTCTGCGATATCTCTTACCGATGTTTCCTCTGTCGTCAAACTCACAGTTGTACTTCTTTGAAAGCTGAGCATAGATCTTCTCTGCGCCCTCGTTGAGCTTCTTGGAAAGAGGCAGGATACCGATCTTAACAGGTGCGATTGCAGGATGGAAACGAAGAACAGTTCTCATATCCGGCTTATCTTCTGTTCCGAGGTTCTCCTCATCGTATGCTTCGCAAAGGAATGCAAGAGCTACACGGTCTGCACCAAGTGAAGGCTCAACAACGTATGGGATGTACTTCTCATTTGTCTCATCATCGAAGTAATCCATAGACTGGCCTGATGTCTCCTGATGACGTGTAAGGTCGTAATCTGTTCTTGAAGCAATGCCCCAAAGCTCGCCCCACTCTGTGAATGGGAATGCGTACTCGATATCTGTTGTATGATCTGAGTAGAATGAAAGCTCCTCAGGATCATGGTCACGAAGACGAAGGTTCTCTTTCTTGATTCCGAGAGAAAGAAGCCACTCATAGCAGAACTTTCTCCAGTACTCAAACCACTCTGTCTGTGTTCCGGGCTTGCAGAAGAACTCAAGCTCCATCTGCTCAAACTCTCTTGTACGGAAAGTAAAGTTACCGGGAGTGATCTCATTACGGAAGCTCTTACCTACCTGGCAGATTCCGAAAGGTACCTTCTTACGAGATGAACGCTGTACATTCTTGAAGTTTACGAAAATTCCCTGGGCAGTCTCGGGACGAAGATATACTGTATCCTTGGCATCCTCTGTTACACCCTGGAATGTCTTGAACATAAGGTTGAACTCTCTGATGCTGGTGAAGTCATGCTTGCCACATGATGGGCAGGGAACGTTGTGATCGCTTATGAACTTCTCCATCTCCTCATGAGACCATCCGTCTACTGATGTCTCAAGAGTAATATTATTCTCAGCAGCAAAGTCCTCAATGATCTTATCTGCTCTGAATCTCTCGTGGCACTCCTTACAATCCATAAGAGGATCTGAGAAACCGCCAAGATGTCCTGAAGCAACCCATGTCTGAGGGTTCATAAGGATCGCACAGTCTACGCCTACGTTGTAGGGACTCTCCTGTACGAATTTCTGCCACCATGCCTTCTTAACGTTGTTCTTGAACTCTACGCCGAGATTACCGTAGTCCCAAGTGTTCGCCAGTCCGCCATAGATCTCAGATCCGGGATAAATAAAGCCTCTTCCCTTTGCCAGAGCAACAATCTTGTCCATTGTCTTTGCTGATTTTTCCATGTTTAAAATATCCTTCCTGTAAATGTTTCTTATTTTGAAAGAAGGAGCTGTGCGTACTCTGCAGTTACCGCATGAAGCTCTGCTTCCTTTTTACCAAGGCTGTTGACGCCCTTTGACATGTACTCAATGTTATAAGGGGTCTTAATGTTTGTCTTGTCACTGGTTATTATTATGTGTCTGTCAGGATTCTGATCGATTATAGAGGGATCTATCTTGTCACCCTTGTCATCCACAAGGTTTAAGTTAAGCTCATACCCTGCGCTTCTGGCATCTTCCACGGTGCCGTAGAACATATCCACCTGGTTATAATAGGAATAGTCCTGGGCGCTCTCAAACTGCATTGTAAGCTTAACCACGCCTTCCTCCTCAAGCACCTGGGCATCTGAAAGCGTGATCCTTGGGTTCTCATACTCTGAATTGTAATCTGAGATCTCTTCTTCTGCCATATTTTTTAGTTCATCAAGACTGTAGTAATCCTTGTCGAAGGCATCGTATAAAACGCTTTCAACCTTGCCTTCCTTGTCCACCGATACTGTGGAACCCCCCGCAGTCTCTTTTCCGCAGGCGCACAGTCCCAATATGGTAAAAGATATTACGGCAGCTGCCGTAAGTTTTTTCTTTATAATAACCACCTTTTCACCTCACAAACAAAGTAATTATATCCAAATCATTTTTCTTTTTCAATAGCGCCTTCATTACAGGGCATCGTCAAAGGTGGCGAGCATTTCCATGCTTTTTAGTGTCCTGTCGATAAACTTACTTCTGTAAAGGGATGTTACCCTGCAAAGTTCATATAGTACTTCGTCGCTTACATTAAAGGTATAGAGTTTCTCAAGCTGCGAAGACTCTATATGTGAAAGAGCATATCTCGTGGATTCCTGTATCTCCATATTTGCCGGAACTCCGGGATACTCACCTTCTATCTGAAGGCTCTTTAGCTCATAAATGCACCTTACCAGCTTATTGGGAATTGAGTCCTTTTGCAGAGCTTTCAGGGAAATGTACAAAAGATTGAGCAGTTCCCTGTCCTCAATATTCTCTTTTGAATAGTACGAGGCCAGTTCAAGGAAAAAGGTGCCGTAATAGGCACCTTCAAGATCCCCCCTAAATCCTTCGAAGTAGTTCTCTATATCCGCCTCTACTATATTGTAGGAACTTCTGCCCACAAAGAGCTTGAAAGTTCCGAAGCAAAATGGCTCAACCGTGCCTGAGAGCCGTCCGTTTGGCTTTCTTGCGCTTCTTGCAAAGGCTGTGATCTTGCCCCTCTCGGCGGTGAATATAGTTGCTACCCAGTCATAATCCCCACTGGGACTATGCTTTAGTACTATTCCTCTGACGGTAATGATATCTTCCATCAAAAGCTCCTATTTAAAATCCTTTGGATTGTAACCAAAATTCTTCATCTGCTGCGTATCATCGCGCCAGTCTCTTCTGACCTTTACAAAGAGCTGGAGATTAACCTGACATCCAACCAGTTCCTCAATATCTTTTCTTGCTGCGCTGCCGATCCTCTCTAGCATAGCGCCGCCCTTTCCGATGACGATTCCCTTGTGGGAGTCTCTCTCGCAGATGACTGTTGCCTCAATGTCCATGATACCCTCAGGATCATAAACCTCTTCCTCGGCATTCATATCATCCAAGGAAAAGACAACCGGGCCATCCTGAATGTCTTCATCCATAGCCGCCTGCATCTGTTTCTCCAGAGCGCTCTTCTTCGGAGGGTGCTGGTGTCTCTTTTTCTTAGGCTTTTCGACTTTCTTCTCTCTCATCCTCATGGTCTCTATGGTTACTGCGATTCCGTGAGGCACTTCATCCTGAAGAAGCCTAAGGGCTTTCTCTCTTATTATCTCGGCAACGATCTGCCTCTCGGGCTGATCTGTAATGGTGTCCTCATCATAAAGAGCCGGTCCGTAGGGAAGAAATTCCTTGATGGTAGCAAGTACCCCGTCAACGTTCTGTCCCTTAAGGGCTGCCACTTTCACCACTCTGGCAAAGTCCATCTCCTTGGTGTAAGCATCTTCAAACTTCTGAAGATTCTCTGGAGATACGGTATCAATCTTGTTTATTACAAGAATTATTGGCTTTTTCGACTTCTTTAGTTCCTCAATAATGGACTTTTCCACTTCACCGATATAGGTGCTGGGCTCAACGAGCCAGAGAATAAGGTCCACCTCTTCCAGCGTACTCTTTGCCACCTTGGTCATGTACTCGCCAAGTTTATTCTTGGTGTCGTGGATTCCCGGGGTATCAAGGAATATCATCTGAGCCTCATCATCTGTAAAAACAGTCATGATCCTGTTTCTGGTGGTCTGAGGCTTGTTGGAAGTTATAGCGATCTTCTGCCCGATGAGGTGGTTCATCAGTGTCGACTTACCTACATTGGGACGCCCTATTAAAGTTACAAAACCTGTTTTAAAATTACTTATTTCCATCGTTTCCTTTTTCAGGCTCTTTAGCCTGCTGAGGTGCCTGGTTACTTGCTACAGGAGCTGCGTTCTGCACAGCTGCCTGATACATCATCTGCATCTTCTTAGCTTTTTTCTTCTTGCTCCCCACAACAATTGCTCTGATAATGAGCACAATAATTACTACAACAATGGCAAATACTATAAGTCCGGGGATGTGTGATACAAACCATACCAGGAAATCAACAATGGCTTCGCCAACATCAGAGAGGTTCTCCATAAAGCCCTTGCCCATTCTGCTGAAGGCACTCTCTTTCTCCACAGGAGTGAACTTAACAACCTCTTCAATGTTAAGGTATACCGTGCTGTAATCAACAAGGTTGTCGTAGCTTCTGATCTGAGACTCTATGCTCTCAAGTTCATATCTTACATCAGCAAGCTTATCCTCTACGGTTATGAGATCTTCAACCGTCTCAGCAGACTCAAGGATCTCTAAAAGTCTCTTCTCCTCTGTTCTTAAGGAGTTTCTCTTACTCTCGATATCAACATATGTAAGAGTAATGTCATCTACATTGACAGACTTCCTTGTGATATTTGTGTTTCCTTCTACAGAATCCACAAAAGAGTCAAGATTTACAGCAGGAACTCTTGCAGTAATGCTGGCGCTTCTGGATGAACGTCCGGAATAGGTGGTTCCGTTGTAGATATTGCTGGACTCAATATATCCGCCAAGTCCTGTTACTTTCTGCTCTATAAGGGATACTGTCTGATCAAGGTCCTCTGTCTCGGTATCGAGATTAACGGTCTTGATCAGCTTTCTGCTGGTGTCATTGACCTGCGTCTGGCCATCTGTTCCTGCAGAAGCATCTGCCATCTCCATAGTCGCAGCAGGCTCTTCATATACGCCGTAGTCAGCAGCCGACTCTGTTACAGCATACTTGGCAGATCCGGCCGAATCACTTGAAGATCCGCAGGCTGTGAGCATAGCTCCCATGAAAAGAGCCATGGCCATTCCAAATACTCTGACACTTCTCTTTTTCATAATTTCCTCCTTTTGACGCCCCGGGCGTCCTGATACGATAGATTTACCTTCCAACCAGCTGCTGAACTGAGTTAAACAGCTCTTTACTCTCCTCGATCTTCTCAGCTGATCCGATAACACACAGACACTCATCTGACATGAAAGCATCTACATAGTCCGCAAGACCTCTGATGGTCTCCTTGGTGGTTCCAAGAAGCTCATCCCTGTTTCTCTGGATGTTCTCCATTTTAGCACCGCACAGGTAAGCCGTAAGTCCGTAAGCTCCCTTGGCTGAAGGTGTCTTGGGTGTATCCAGGTCTGATATCGCACCGATTATATACTGGAGTATTGTCCTGTCGTCTGAATCAAAGCTGCGCAGGTAGTCAGATGCTCCTTCAAATATATCGATACTGCCCTTTAAGTTAGGATCTCTGTAGGTCACAAATGCACTGTCGCCGTTCTTGGCAAAACTGCTCATGCATCCGTAGGCTCCGCCCAGAACTCTGATATTCTTCCAGAGGTAGTCATAGCCCATCATTACCTTCAGTACACGAAGTGATCCGTTGTACTTAAGTCCCTTGGAGGCGAAATTTCCGGCTCTGCAGACATACTGAACCTGGCCTGCGGTCTTAAAGCCCTCATTCTTCTTTTCGGGAACAAGCTTAAGAGTGCCCTTTTTAACATCCTCTGTATAAAGAGCCTTCACAAACTCCTTTGTCTGCTCAGGCATACCCTCATACTCCTTCTCTGTGCCTGTGATATCCACAAGAAGGTTCTCGGGTCTGAATATCAGGCTGCAGAGATGCTTAAACTTCCTGGCGATCTCTTTTGCCCCATCATCGCTCTCAAGAGCCTTGTTCATCTTCTCGAGATGTCTGAAATACCCGATTCCACTAACATTGTCCGAAACCATTGCAGAAGGTGATACATAGCTCATAGCTCTGAGCGCTGCACTCTGATGGCCTGCAGAGGCAAGGTCGGTCTGGAGTCTTGCATACTGCTCTCCATAGATCTCGCGAAGTCTCTTTACGTCATCAAATTTGGTGGCTGTCAGGATCTCTTTTACCAGGTCAAAGGCGTAGTGAAGGTTGTCATGAAGAACCTTAACGTTTATCTCAAACTTGGTCTGGAACTTGGTGACATCCTCTGAATCCGTGTAAGTGCTGATGGATCCGCCGATTCCACCGGTCCTGATGTTGATCTCATTGTAGAGATCTCCGTATGCATAGTGCTCGGTATTCAACATTCCAAGCGCCTTCTTAAGAGATGAAGCGTAAGGAAGGAGCTCTTTATCAACAGTGCTCATGTCGAACACAAAGTTTATGTATGCAATGCCACTTGTGAACACGTTATGGAAAAGAACCTTTGTATTCCCTGCACTTCTGAGCTCATATATGAACTTGTCGGCCTCTTTCTTCATATCAGCCAAAGTAAGAAGCGGAATCTTGGCAAGGTCCTTAGGATCATCGGGTGTATCCTGATATTCCTTAAGCTCTTTGGTCTCCTGAACGATCTTCTTTATCTCATCCTCGGAGAGAGAATCCTTGTACTTCTGAAGCTTGTTCTTAAGCTCCTCGTCTTTTTTCTCAGTAAGGCCTTTTTCGGGGCGCAGAACTACTACGCTCTTGTGATTGTTATTAAGGAAATACTTCTCAACAAGCTCCTCAAAGTATCTGCCATCCACTTCCTTCTTAAGCTCAGCGAAGGTTTCTCCGGCCTCTACATTTATCCAGGGTTTCTCATCGTCGTAGAGCCAGCTGTCCATAACCTGAAGGCCGTACAAAAGACCCTTTGGAAATCTTCCGAAATCTGCCTCGCGGTACTTAAACTCATCGTAGGAAAGACCTGCAAGAAGAGACTTCTTGTCAATTCCCTTCTCTACCTGCTCCTTAAGCAGTGACTGAATGGTGTCAACAAACTCATCAAGCTGTTCCTCATCTGCATTCTTGGCAACGATAGAGAAAACAGGCTGTCTGATTCCGTTGTCGTACTCGCTGTAGACATCCTGTCCGATGCCCTTTTCAATAAGAGCTTTCTTGATTGGAGCTCCGGGAGCTGAACAAAGCGCATAGTCAAGAATGTCAAAAGCAATGTAGAGCTTTTTATCAAGTGGTGATCCAACGCTGAAGTTATAGGAAAGATATGTGTTCTTGGCTATCTCATCTTCAGGAAGGATTGGATAAGGCTTAACCACCTTAACCGGCTTGTCAAATGCTTTCTGCACTCCAACCTCTGAGTCGACCTCTATGCGGTCAAACTTGGAGAGGTAGTTCTTGTCCATATAATCAAGCTTCTCAGCCATATCCATGTTTCCAAACATATAAATATAGCTGTTTGAAGGATGATAGTATTTCCTGTGGAAGTCCAGATACTCCTCATAGGTAAGCTCAGGAATAACGTCCGGATCTCCGCCCGACTCGATACCGTAAGTAGTATCGGGATAAAGAGAGTTTTGGATCTCTCTTGAGAGCATGTCATCAGCAGATGAGAACGCTCCCTTCATCTCGTTGTAAACAACACCGTTGATGGTAAGGTCTGATGTCTCATCCTCCATCTCGTAGTGCCAGCCTTCCTGCTTAAATATCTTGTCAGTGCTGTATATATTCGGATAAAAAACTGCATCCAGATAAACGTGCATCAGGTTCTGGAAGTCAGCATCATTGCAGCTGGCTATCGGATACACGGTCTTATCGGGATAAGTCATTGCATTCAAAAATGTATTAAGCGAGCCCTTAACCAGCTCTACAAAAGGATCCTTAACCGGGAACTCCTTAGAACCGCAGAGCACGGTATGCTCAATAATGTGAGCCACACCTGTTGAGTTCTTGGGTGGTGTCCTGAAGCCGATTGAAAACACCTTGTTCTCATCGTCATTGGACAAAAGAGCTACTCTCGCACCTGATTTCTTGTGCCTTAACAAATAGCTTTCGGAATTCAGGTCATCAATCCTTCTCTTTTCAATAATTTCATACGAAGATAAATCTTCAATTCTCATTTATGTACCTTTCTTTAAATATCGAAGTCATCACCGGGCTTAAGCTCGATGTCAAAGTCATCTTTTCTTGGCTTTTTGTCTGTAACAGGCGATGATTTCCGCTCAGTTTCTCTCTTCTCTGCTGCTTTTCTTTCTTTTTCCTTAAGTTTCTCGTTAACCTGTCTTGCTGTCTCTGCAAGGCTGATGGTTCCTGTAAATTCAGGCATCTTCATGCGAGGTGTGAGGTCGACATCTTCATCATCCTCCGGAAGCACCATTCCCTCAGGAACAAAGTGTCCGTGAGGCTCTTCCTCTTCGGGTTCATCCTCAAACTCATAGTCAGGTTCTGTAACTTCCTGCGCACCCTGAGCAGCTTCAGGTGACTCTGATGCAGTCTCATCTGCAACTTCTTCAGTTGCATCATCTGCAAGTTCCCTGATTTCCTCAGCCTCTTTTTCTTCTACAGTTTCTTTTACAGGCTCCTCTACATACTCTGCCTCTTCCTCGTCAGCAGGAAGTGCGATAAGTGAAGCAACGCATCCTAAGATAAATGCGTAGTAAACGGTAACGAAGACCTGTGTATTCATCCTTGTTGCGCCCATAAAAGGAACAGAAACAAAGATAAAGAGAATTGACCACAGCCAGGGTGAAATCTTCTCAACAGTCCTGTTCTTCCAAAAGCCCACAATTACTCCGCTCATAACGATAAGAGTTACGAGATAGATGATCTTGTAATCAGTGTAAGCCCAGAACATATCAAAAGTGTTGAGGTTGTGGAAGTAATATGATGCCCAGTTTGCAAAACGCACATCGGCCATCATAAGTCCCTGCTCCTGGATAAACATGCCGATGAAGGTCAACACGGCTGCTGCAACCACAATGATAAGCCTTACGACTTCCTCTTTTACCTTAGTGCCATAGATAAACAGTACTGCAAATAAAAACGGTATGATCATGATTATGGTTCCGGCATCCATATAGGACATAAAGCCCACAACGATACCAACCAGAATGTACCAGATTATCCATGCCTTGGAAGTATATTTTTTCTTAAAAGAGCCTTCCAAAAACAGAGCCACAAACAAAAGCTCTATGCCAAACATAGCCATGAACAATGGGCCTGTAGAAAGCTCTGGACCTGTAAATGCAGGCGTGAACACCGGCATAAAGCCAACATAAGCAGTAAAGACAAGAGCTGCTGCATAGCCAAGAAGCTTCTGCACTGTAAATAAGCCGCAGATCATGAATATTGTGAAACATACAATCTGGAAAATGAACGGAACCGTTATGATGTTACCGGTAAAGAACAGGATTCCTTTTAGTATCGTTGAATATACGATGGATAACAGATCGTACTCTGCTACAGGTGTTCCGCCAACCATGGCGTTCTCATACAGGCTCATCTTGCCCGTGATCTCTTTTGACGTATTTGCCAGCAGCTCAATCCTGTACCAGACAGCTCCTATGAGTATAAGCGCAATGGTTATCTGATACCCAATCTTAAAGGGCAACTTGGATGGCCATAGACCAGCCTTCATGCTGTCACTGCATCTGCCTGCAAATATCACGATCACTGACATGAGCAGAATACTAAGTACTGCAAAGACTATGGAATAGATCAGTTTATTCTCATTGGGAAAAAGACCTAAAAAGAAACCGCTACTTGCCACCATTGCAAATTCAAATATAAGAAATATAACCCAGATGCCTACCGCCGGCCATGCACGTCTCAGTTTCATTTTAAGTCCCCCAATATTAAAGTTTTGTTTTATTCTTCAGGCTCATCCCAGTTGTGATATACTGCCTGAACATCGTCATCCTCGTCAAGAAGATCAAGGATTCTCTGAAGATACTTAACGTTCTCAGGATCTGTTACAGCAACATAGTTCTGAGGGATCATTGTAACCTCAGCAGATGCTGTCTCGATGTTCTCCTTGTTAAGTGCCTCAACTACAGCCTGGAAATTATCAGGAGTGGTAAGGATCTCGTAGCTGTCCTCTTCCTCGTTGAAATCATCAGCGCCTGCATCAAGAACGAGCATCATAAGGTCATCTGATGATACCTTGCACTCTTCCTTGTCGATGAGGATCTGTCCCTTGTTATCAAACATGTAAGATACACATCCGGGTGTTCCAACATTTCCGTTCCCCTTTGAAAATGCTGCCTTAACGTTGGATGCAGTTCTGTTCTGGTTGTCTGTAAGCGCCTCTACGATGATAGCTGTTCCGCCGGGGCCGTATCCTTCGTAAGTGATGTTCTTATAATCAACGTTGCCTTCAGCGCCGGATGCCTTCTTGATTCCACGATCGATTGTGTCGTTAGGCATGTTGTTGGCCTTAGCCTTGGCGATAACCTGAGCAAGCTTAAAGTTGTTTGCAGGATCAGGGCCGCCCTCCTTAACTGCTACAGCAATTTCTCTTCCGATAATGGTAAAGATCTTACCCTTTGCTGCATCATTCTTTTCTTTTTTGTGCTTGATGTTTGCAAATTTTGAATGTCCTGACATAAAAACTTCCTTTCGTATTACTTGTTAATCTATTTTGCTATTTCTGATTCTTTTTCTTCTTCAGCAGGCGCTTCTTCCGGCAATTTGGTCAGAAGAACGCTTGTAACCATGTGATTCTGAACTGAAAGAATCTTGAAATTATAGCCATCTACTGTTACATCAAAGTCCTCATCGCTCTCAGGTATCCTGTCGAGCTTGGATATGATGTATCCGTTGAGGGTTTCAAACTCACTCTCTCCAAAAGAGATCTTGAATTTCTTCTCAAGTACCTCAAGAGGGGTCTTGCCATCTACCGTAAACTCTCCCGCATTCTTGGTAGGTCTTACGTAGTTCTCATCTTCATCGTACTCATCCATGATATTTCCTACAATTTCCTCAAGGATATCCTCCATGGAAACAAGACCTGCTGTCTGGCCGTACTCATCGATGACAATTACCATCTGAGTCTTGGAAGACTGCATGCTGTGGAACAAAGAATCAATGTTCCTGGTCTCGGGAACAAACTTGGGCTGTCTTAGGAGTCCTTTTATCTTCCTGATGGGAAGATCTGAGTCCGTGCTGTCAGCAAGCTTTTTCATGGCATCTCTGATGTGCATGATTCCTATTATGTGGTCAATATCATCAAGGTAGACAGGGAATCTTGAGTTGTTGGTGTCCATCATGAAGTCTACAGCTTCCTTAAGGGAACTGTTGGCATCAATGGCTACCATGGCATTTCTGTTGGTCATGATATCCTGAGCTTCCTTGTCGGAGAACTCGAAGATATTGGAGATCATGTCTGCCTCAGATTCCTGAATAACGCCCTGCTCCTGACCTTCTGTTACCATGGACTTGATCTCTTCCTCGGTAACATCTACGAGCTTGTCATCTCCTCTTATACCAAACAGGTAGAGTACTCCGCTTGATATAATATCCGATAACACAACCAGCGGATAGAGGATCACTCTGAAAACGCTTGTTGGATAATAGCAGCCGTAAGCCCATTTCTCAGGGTTTCTCGCAGCAAGCCTTCTTGGGATTATTACTCCAAAGCTCATGATCAGAACCGCCACCAGAATACCTGTAAGGATGGTGACAAGTGCGCATGTTACCATGCTCTGAGAAAATGCAAAGGTCCTGGCAAAAAAGCTGCTGAGATTAAGAACACATAAAACTCCAAGAACCATATTTAAGATAATGGCAAGAAGCTGCACAGCTTCTATATGACGAGTCTCGTTCTCAAGGAGCTTAAGGAGCTTGCTGCTAACACCGTCCTTGTTCTCAAGGCTCTTTTTCTCAATCTCGTCCTTGCTGACATGGTCAAGAGCCATACCAAAGCCCTGTATCAGAAAATCAATTATGAGAATGACAAAAAAGGCGATAATACTGTCTGAAGAGGGGCCACCCTCCATAATAATTCCTCCTGCTAAATAGGTTTGCAAAATAAGTCAAATTACACTATACCACATTTTTGCATATTATGCCTTATTCTTTTTATAGTTTTCTATAGTTTCTTTGATTCTTTCCGCCGGTTTAACGATGGCACGCAGGCTGTCGCCCTTATTCATGGTGTCGATAATAGCTGCAATATTTGCTTCTGTAGTCTTAATTATATGAGAAAAGCTGTATCTACGTAAAGTGAGTCAGTGAGGACGTTTCAGTTTGACTCACTTGTGAACATGACACATTTTTCTTATAATTGAGAAAGTATTGATTGGAGGCAAAATGGTTTCATTTCTTACAATGATCATCAACGCAGTTACCACTGCGCTTTTATATGCTTTAAAGGCATTTTTTTCGCTGATCTCATGGTTTCTTAAGAGCATGCTTAAAGCTGTTAAGCTATTTTTCGCAACCCTTCCCATCACCTGCATTGTCTTTTTCCTGCTATTTATTGTGAATATATTCATGCTCTTTGGTGGCTTCAACAGTATTGCGGGCAATATTCCCGAGGGCGGCGAGATTGCTCAGCAGGCAACACCAATGCTGGACAGAGGCCGGCACGTCACTACCGCGATCTTTGCAGAACTCTTCCGCTGGTGGATGTTCAATGTTCACTCCTATAAGGGAAAGGCTGCTTATATTGCACTGCTGCTTTTGACCATTCTCATGTTCCTTCCTGTAGTATGCGTGCTTCTACTCATCTCGGTTTTTGCTTCTTACGGAAATGTCCTGTTTATCGGAATGGTAGTTGACGCTGTACTCTATGTTCTTATGGCACTATTTGGAAAGAACTTCCTTGCCCAGTTCATGGGCAGGTACTACCGTCTCTTCCCTGAGGCCGGACGAAAGCATGAAGAGCGCAAATATGACAGGATGATGAAAAAGAGAAATCGAGAGCTTGAGGCGGAAGAACGAAACCGAAAAAGAGACAGTCGTGCCGATTTCTATGAAGATGACAGCTACGACGAAGACGATGAAGAAGACTATGACGATCCGGATGACTACTACGAAGATGAAGAGGATTACTACGAGGACGAAAGAGACTACGAAGACGATCATTATGACAATCGCCGTGACAGGAATGTAGATAACAGGCGTTTCAGAAGCAGAAATGACTACTACAACGATGATGATTACTACGAGGATGATGAAGAAGACGAAGACTTCGATGACGAAGACTATGAAGATGAGGGCTTCGAAGATGAAGACTTTGAAGATGACTATGATGATCCAAAATCCCGTCGTGAACCAGTAATCTCCTCCACCTTCGACTTCTTTGCTGGCTGCACCAGCCGTGAAAGCGTTGATAAGAAGTACAAATCACTTGTAAAGCTATATCACCCCGACAACATGGACGGCGACACTGCAGCTCTCCAGGAAATCAACGCGCAATATGCTGATGCAAAAAAAAGATTTCAGTAATGTGTTTACTGAAATCTTTTTTATTCTAAGCCATATTTGTAATGGCCGTCATCCAATAAATCTTGTGCCTCTTCTGCCAGCTCAACCGCTCTCTCATATCTAACTTTTGCCAAGTCCCTCATATTCTCAACGTTCATATAATACTATTCCATCCTTGTCTATGTTTTTAAAGAAAGGATACCATCCTTTCTTTTCCTGATATTCCTTATAGGGAAGGCAGACGAAATTTACAACAGCAGTAGTATCAACTCCGATTTTTGCTGCAACATCATCAACCTGACTACTATACTGTTTAGCTTTTTCACGATCACTATTTGTTAAAATCGCAATATCCACATCAGAATTAACAGTATAATCGCCTCTTGCACATGAACCAAACAGAATAATCTGTCTGCAATCATCATCAAAGATAGCAGGTATTTCTTTTACTGTCGCTTTTTTTACAGCTTCTAATATTTTCTCCAATTCTTCGTGATGAGCCTTATCCGAAGCGATTTTTTCAGCGATAGCAAGCTTGATATATGTTGCAACAGGCAGACCGGACTTCTTAATGGTAGGAAGAATCTCCAGTAGATATTCATCCTTTTTATAACGTACCTTTATTTCCTGCTGCTTATCCTTTATATACTTCATTGTTGATTTCTTGGATTTCTCACCATAACTCATGGTAAATTACCTCCAATAAAAAAGACATATGATGATACTTAGATTATATCATCACATGTCTTAACCGTCTATAGGGGACTATATAAACACTCTTGGCACCCTCTTGTTGATATCGCAGGTCAGCTCGTAGTTAAAGCGTCCGCTCATATCACCGAGGAGTTCTGCTGAAATGGTCTCTCCGGACTTCTTGTCTGTACCAAGAAGAACTACTTCATCTCCCTCTTTTACATCAGGAATATCCGTCACATCAACCATGAACTGATCCATGCATACTCTTCCGAGAATCGGAGCGCGATGACCGTCAATCAGCACGTATCCCTTGTTTGAAAGACTTCTTGGATATCCGTCGCCGTATCCCACAGGGATCGTTGCAATCCTGGTCCTCTCCTTATCTGTCACAAAGGTTCCGCCGTAGCTTACAGGAGTTCCCTTCGGTACGTCCTTAACCATAACAACATGGCTGATAAGCTCCATCGCAGGCTTAAGATCAATGATATCCTTGGGCACCTCGTCAGAAGGCCACATTCCGTACATTGTAACCCCGGCTCTTACCATATCCATTGAGGACTCGGGAATAGCGATTATGCTGGCTGAGTTTGCACAGTGCTTGATAGGGATACGATATCCGCACTCCTCTTCAAAGGCCGCAAGGAATCTCTTAAATACCTCTTCCCTATCTCTTGCATTTGTAAGGTCCTCCTCATCAGCCCTTGCAAAGTGAGTAAACACGCCTTCAATATGCAGATTTTCCAAAAGTCTTACATCTCTTGCAAAAGACACTCCGTCTTCATCAGGCGTTATTCCGATCCTGCTCATTCCTGTATCTACAGCAAGATGAATGGGAGCCGGCTCTTTCAAAATGCCCTTTGCACGTAATCCCTTTGCACACTCATCAAGCTCTTTTGCCATATCCATCCTGAAGACTGCAGGCCTGATGCCTTCTGTCAGCATTCTCTCATAGGCGTAAGGGAAGGTATAACCCAGGATCAGAATGGGCTTTTTGAGGCCGGCATCGCGAAGCTCAAAGGCTTCCTCAGCTGTTGCTGTAGCATAGCCCCAGATATAGTCCTTGTTTTCCAGAAACTTACCGATCTCCACCGAGCCATGTCCGTAGGCATCGGTCTTGATGACTGCCATCATCTTAGTCCCTTCGGGGATATTTCTCTTCATAGCCTCAAGGTTATGTTCAATTGCACCAAGGCTGATCCTTGCAGCCACGCGTGAATATTCATCGTTACTTGTTATCATTTTAAGTACATCCTTTTGAATGTTTAAATATTTATCGCAGCACTTCCGGGAGCGACGTAGCTATATCCGAAGCAACCACCGAGTGCTTCCCGATCTCTTTTGCTGCCACATCTCCTGCTCGTCCGTGAATGTATGCACCTGCTATTGCAGTCTCAAACCCGTCCATACCGTATGAGAGGAACGCTCCGAGAATTCCGGCCAGTACATCTCCGCTTCCGGCTGTTGCCATTCCATCATTCCCACTCACATTAATATATATCTTTTTTGAATCCATGTCAGCCACAACACTTCTGGCATCCTTGCAGATAACGCTGCAGTGAAGCTTTTTGGCAAGTTCAAACGGATACTGGGTAATATGCTCCTTGCAATCCCTTATATCGCTTCCAAACAGCCTTGCAAACTCGCCCATGTGCGGTGTTATGATAAGTCTTTTTCCGTCTCTTCCAAAGTTTGCAGCAAGCTTAAAGAGCTGCTCATCCTCTGCAATAAGGTTCAGGGCATCGGCGTCCATAATAAGGCTCTTGTCATAAAAGGTAAGAACATCTGTAATGAGCTCACGTCCTTTCCCTTCCGTTCCGATTCCCGGGCCTATTACCGCCTGCGTCGACCACTTCATGGCCGTCATCAGCTTATCTCCCACAGGTTCAAAGTTATCGTAGGTATCAAGTATCGCTTCAGGTAAAAGAGCTTTTACCGCCTCTGCATTCTCCGACGCAGTGAACACTCTGACCATCCCTGCTCCGGCCTTAAGGCATGCTCCTGCGCACAAGATGCACGCTCCGCTGATGTCCTTGGAGCCTGCGATTATCAGTACTTTCCCGTAAGTACCCTTGTTTCCTGAAGGGTCCCTTTCGGGTAAAAGAGCTTTCGCACTGCCGTCGTAATAGATGGCTCCCGGCTCCTTAGAAAGAAAGCTATCTTCAGTAATACCGACATCTTTAACAAAAAGCTTGCCTGTATATTCGCATCCGGGATACATGATATGCCCGATCTTGGCCTGATTAAAGGTCACTGTGGCATCGGCTCTGACTGCTGCTCCGCAGATGCGTCCGTCATCAGCACTTATTCCCGAGGCAATATCTATAGAAACCAGAAACATATCTGTATCTCTTTGTCTCTTACAGCTGTTTATATAATTGACAGCATCCAGATATTCTCCGGTAACAGGCCTTGAGAGACCTATGCCAAATAAACCATCTACAATGATATCAAAGTCCGCTTCGGATTTGTTGCAGCTTATGTTGGAAAAAGTGTCCTTATGGATTCCATAGTTTTCTGCAATTTCCAGTTGCTTTAAAAGAAGCTCCGAGCACTTGGTCGGATCTCCAACAACGCAAAGGTTCACAACGTAGCCCCTCTGCTTAAGAAGTCTTGCCACGCACACGCCGTCTCCGCCATTATTCCCAACGCCGGCCATAACCAGTGCCCTATATGTTCTTTTGGCTTCTCTTTTGTTTCTCCACTCATCAACAACATCGGCCACCGCCAGAGATGCCCTCTCCATCAGTACCTCCGTCGCCACCCCAAAGTGTTCAGATGTATTCCTGTCGTAAATTTTCATCTCCTGACTGTTTACAGCAAATTTAAAACCATTCACCATACCAATCCCCCCTATTAAACGAAAATCCCGGTCTGAAAAGCCAGACCGGGACATATTATTTCCAATCACTCTACATATTCATCCTCATCGCCTTCAAGAGGTCGTCTTATAGGATGTCTGCGGTTTGGATCATATTTCATATCAAAGAGGTCGATAACTTCCGGCCCGAAGATCTGATGCATGTAGGAGTAGAGATTGTAGTTCTCCATTTCTGCTTCCTGAAGATGGATGACATTTTTCTTGAGCTCTACGCGCACCTTGGATATCCACTCATCAAGGCCCTTGATATACTCCGTATTGGTGTGAAGCGTATCGTAACAAGCCTTCATGGTCTCTATCATAAGCTTGTAATCCACATCATATATCTGTCTTGAAAGATCCAAAAGCTCATCGTTGTGGCTATCAAGCTTCTCATTACATTCATTGATAAGTCTGGTTCTCTCAGAGATCTCTTTTTCTATCGCTGCATTGTTGCCACCGGATTTGTTGGCCTTGTCGCGAAGGGGCACAATCTCTGAAAGAAGCGTCTTTTTTAGCTTCTTGATCTTCTTGGTCTCTGTGCGTATCTTGCCGTCCCTGTCGACCAATGCATTAAGTTCATCGGAAAGACTCTCTATCTCCGGAGTCATCTCAGTCTGGGTGAAAAGCTGGTGCCACTTGTCATCAAGTGTCAGAATAGGGATACTCTTGCCCTCCAGCGCAGACATATAGACATTATCATCTCTTGCCATCAGATTCTCTCACTAATGTTTTAATGATTTTTCATACCTATCTATATTATACGATAATTTCATCAAACTGTCAGATAAATGTACATTTTCTACCTGAATATTGTTAGGAACTTCAAGGTCAACATGCGCAAAGTTCCATATAGCCTTGATTCCGCAGCATGCCAGTCTGTGTGCCATTGGAACAGCCTGCTCCTTGGGAATAGTAAGAACAGCTATTTCGATTTTGTTGTCTCTGACAAAATCTTCCACTTCGTCAACCGGTCTTACCTCAACGTCACGGATCTTGGTTCCGTAGAGCTCAGGATTGCAATCAAAAGCTCCCTTGAACACAAAGCCTCTTCTTGTGAAATTGGTATAACCTGCAAGAGCCTTGCCAAGGTGTCCGGCGCCGATGATAACCAGGCTGTGCTGCTTATCAAGGCCGAGGATCTTGCCGATCTCGTCGTAGAGATACTGTACGTTATAACCATATCCCTGCTGGCCAAAGCCACCGAAGTTGTTGAAGTCCTGTCTGATCTGTGAAGCTGTGACCTTCATGATATCGGAAAGCTCCTGAGAAGAAATCCTCTCAACGCCTCTCTCCTTAAGGTCTCCAAGATATCTAAAATATCTGGGCAGTCTGCTGATGACCGCCTGAGAAATCTCTTTTTCTGCCATGTCATTCTCCAAAAAAGTACTGTGTTTGTTAATTATCCATCAAATTGATTATATCTATCCGTTAAATATATGTCAATTCCGTAAAATCGTTAAAAAATCCCCTGACCATGCGCTTTTGCGGTCAGGGGACTTTAAAATTTTATTTATATTTTATGGTTTGATTTTATGGTTTGAAATAGCTGATTGCATCCTGCATGTTGGTTGCAAGATCCTGCAGCTTGTTTGCAGACTCTGTGATTATAGTAAATGTTGCGTTGAGCTCCTGCATGGAAGCATTTGTTTCCTGCGTGGAAGCTGCATTTTCTTCTGATATAGCAGACAGATCGGAAATGATCTCCACAAGCTTGTCCTTAGCGGTGTTAAGCTGATCGACATGGCTTGCGATGCTGTCGGTGCTGGTGGAAACATTGTCTACATTTTCCTTCATGCTCTGCATGTTGTCTTTTGTATTATCAAGCTGCTCTGCCTGCTGTTCGAAATTGGCATTGAGCTTCTGCATTACCTCTACGGACGCCTCTGAATCAGCAACCAATTTTTCAACAATCTTCTTGATCTCTTCCGCTGAGTTACTGCTCTGTACAGCGAGCTGTCCGATCTCTGTTGCAACTACCGCAAAGCCCTTACCTGCATCTCCTGCCCTTGCTGCCTCAATGCTGGCATTAAGTGAAAGCAGGTTTGTCTGGGATGCGATCTCTGTGATAGCCTGTGAGAACTTGGAAATCTCTTTTGCAGAATCATTTGTGGAGTTGATGGTATCTCCAATCTCACGCACGGAGCTCTGAACCTCAGTACTCTGTGAAATAAGTTTGTTGAGCGCTTCCATTGCAGCTTCGCAGGAAGTCTTCATCTCACTTGCATAAGCATTAAGCTCCTCAACGTTATCGGATACTTCCTCGATGTCTTTTCCGATAGCCTGAGTATTTCCGGCTGCAGTCTCAACGCTCTCCGCCTGGGATACAGCTCCTTTTGATATCTCATCTACAGCTTCGGATACCTGGCTTGATGCAGTTGAAGCCTGGCTTGCGGAATCCGAAAGCTCGCTTCCGCTTCTCTTAAGTTCATCAGACATGTCCATGGTAGTACGGATTACTTCGCCAAGCTTATCGCTAAGAGTCTGAGCCCCGTCAGCAAGAAGTCCGATCTCATCATTTCTTTTAAGTGAATTTTGGTCTATATTAAGTTTAAGTTCACCGGTTGAAAGATGTCCAAGCTCATCGGCAATAGCCTTCATCTGAACTGAAACCTTACTTGCTACAAAGAAGCCTACAGCTGAAAGAGCTATTGCAAGGGCGATGGAGATAACAACCATTGTGATAATGATCCTGTTGATCCTGTTCTTAACATCCTCGACGCCTCTTCCTGCAAATACCATACCGGCAGGAGTGCCGTCAGTCTGTGTCATAGGAGCATAGTAAGCAAAATAACTTGTTGTCGTTCCCGCAACGCTGGTCTTGGGTGCGTAATACTCCTGCTTTCCGTTTATTACCTGTGCAACTCTGTCGGCGTTTGCCTTAAATCCGGTCAGCTTCTTGCCGTTCTCAGACATTGTGGTAAGAACTCTCTCGTCCATGTAAAAGAGCGCGTACTCAATACCCGTCTTGCTACTGAGTTCGTCCATAAGCTCCTCATACTCTTCCATGACGTCCTGTCCGCCCTTGTAGAGCCTTCCGTCAATATATTCCCAATCACCGTCCCAGACTGAGTTCAGCTCACTCTGCAGATGCTCGGCACCGATCTTAAGTTCCTCTTCAACCATTTCGTTATATACATTGTTGATATTTACGGAACTGATAATAGTCAGCACTATCGAAATGCCGATGATCGCTGCGATCGCAGCAAATATAAGCTTTAATACAAGTTTTCCGTTTCGTACCTTTTTCTCCATGTCTGCCCCTTTCGTAATCAAACCTTAAGCACGTAATATAACTAAATATATTATACTACTGACCGACTAAATATCGCCTTTATGTTTATTAAATTTTGATTAATTTGAATTTGTACATTCAATTGCAATCATTTACTTTTATTTCCAAATCAGATATTATGTCGTAGTATTGCAATTTAAATGTAAAACAGATCAGGAGATTAAAATACGATGAACTCACTGATAATGGTAATAATTGAAAATGTGGGACTTATAGCATTTGCCATATCCGGAGCTGTAGTGGCAGCCAAAAAGGACATGGATCTATTCGGCATAAACCTGATGGCTCTTGTAACCGCAACAGGCGGAGGACTCCTTAGAGATGTCATCATAGACAGGATTCCGCCTGTCATGTTCGTAAACCCATCCCTCACCATAATAACCCTTATTACAGCCAATATTGCCTTTATAGTAATGTATCTGAAAAAGCCCATTCCAAAGGGGATCACTCCGGTCTATGACAAGCTCCTGTTCTGGCTTGACACCCTGGGCCTGGCAGCCTTTACGGTAGATGGTGCCTTTGCAGGGATATACTCCGAATATTCGGACAATCTCTTTCTGGTGGCATTTCTCGGAGTAATAACAGGAATCGGCGGAGGGCTTATAAGAGATGTACTTGCCGACAAGGTCCCTTACGTCTTGGTCAAGCACGTCTATGCAATAGCCTGTATCGCAGGAGCTGCAGTAACCGTACTTCTCTGGAAGTATACACAGAGCGAACTCATCAGCTCTGTCTGCGGCTTTTTCACCATTGTGATCCTGCGATTTTTAGCCATGCATTTTGAGTGGAATCTGCCCACAGTACATATGCATGAAAAATGAGCCCCTGACTCCGTCCCCAGGGCTCATTTTTTGATGATCACTTCTTCCTGATCTTGGCCATCTCTTTAACTTTCTTGAGTTCATCTACGCTGAACATATATGATTTATTGCAGAAATGGCACTTAAGCTCCACTTCCTTGCCTTCATCTATCATTTCCTGGATTTCTTTTTCTCCGATGAGCATCAGGGCTCTCTCTACTCTGTCCTTGTCGCAATTGCAGTAGAAATTGAGGTCCACTCTGTCGGTTATCTCTATGTCAAATCCATCAAGCACAATATTCAGAAGTTCCTCAGGTGTCTTGCCGGCCTTTAGGATATCCGTCACGGATGTAAATTTCTGAAGATTTTCCTCAAGATGGGATATGGTAGCTTCATCGGCAAAAGGAAGGAGCTGGATGATGAAACCTCCTGCAGCGATAACAGAAAGGCTCTCCCTCTCAACCAAAACTCCAAGTCCGACTGAAGAAGGTGTCTGCTCTGACTTGGTGAAATAGTACGTCAGATCCTCTGCCACCTCTCCTGAGTAGAGAGGAACCTGTCCCACATACGGCTCTTTCATTCCCATATCTCTGATAACGGTAAGTGTTCCCTCACCGATTCCGCCGCCGACGTTTAAATGGCCGGATTCGTTGGGCTCCATTATGACGTAGGGATTACTTACATATCCCTTTACATTTCCCTTGTTATCGGCTGTTGCCAGCACAGAGCGAAGTGGTCCGTCACCGTCCATCTTGACGGTTATAAGGTCGCTCTCATTGTCCATCATTGTTCCCATCATAACTGTGCCTGTCATAAGTCTTCCGAGGGCTGCAGCTGCGATGGGTGAGAGGCCGTGAGCCTTTCTTCCGTACTCCGCAAGGTCCTTTGTTGTAGCGGCAAAAGCCCTTATCTGGGCATTTCCTGCAGTTGCTCTTACCATATAATCTTTATAAGCCAATTCTTTTTCCTCTTTTCTTATCCTGTAATATCACTGTAGCACTCGGGCCTTCTGTCCCTGAATAATCCCCAGGAGAGCCTGTTTCTGCGTATCTCTCTAAAATCATACTCTGCATAGATGATCTCTTCTTTATCTCTGGATGCCCTTGCGATGCACTTTCCCGTCTCATCTGTAAGAAAGCTCGTTCCATAGAAACAAAGAGATGACTTTTGTCCGCCGTTTTCCTCTGAGGGCTCGACCGATTCGGTTCCGATCCTGTTTGCAGCAGCCACAGGAATAATGTTTGCTGCCGAATGTCCCTGCATAGTTCTCATCCAGTGGCCTGAGCTGTCCACATCAAGTATTGGTTCCGAGCCGATGGCCGTGGGATAGAGAATAATGTCTGCACCCTTAAGAGCCAGGCACCTTGCAGACTCCGGGAACCACTGATCCCAGCAGATTCCGACACCCACCTTCCCGTACCTTGTATCAAACACCTTAAATCCGGTATTGCCCGGGGTGAAGTAGAACTTCTCCTGATAGTAGTGGTCATCCGGAATATGGGTCTTTCTGTATATTCCAAGGAGCTTTCCGTCTGCATCTATCATTACAACCGAGTTGTAGAGCTCATTCCCATCCTTCTCGTAGATGCTGATGGGCATCACAACTTCCAGCTCTCTGCACAGCCCTGAAAAAAACTTAACCGCAGGATTCTCAAGTATCTCCGTGGCATACTCGTAGTAGTCGTATCTTCTCTCCTGGCAGAAATACTGTCTCTCAAAGAGCTCAGACAAAAGAATGATCCTCGCGCCTTCCTTGGCCGCCTTCCTGGTCAACTCCCCGGCCTTTTCTATATTTCTATTAACCAGCTCTGCGTCAGTAAGGGCGCTGTTTCCGCACTCAAACTGCACGCAGGCTACTTTTATCTTCTCACTCATGCCTTTATTCCTCCTACCGGCACCTGCTGCGTAATGCAGTGGATGTTTCCGCCTCCCAGAAGTATGGGCCTTGCATCAATGCCGATGATCTCTTTTTCGGGTAAAAGAGCTTTTAGCGTATCCAAAGCCCTCTTATCGCTTTCTGCATTCTCGTCTCCAAACTGAGGTACCAAAGCTGCGCCGTTTACAAAATAGAAATTGACATAGCTTGCAGCCAGTCTCTCTCCTACTTCACGCATATCCTCGCCCTCTTCAAACTCGTAGTTTGCAAGATCTTTTTCTTTTACAAGAACAGGGTTGTCGGGAATATAAAGCTTGTGGACCTTAATCTTCCTTCCCTTTGCATCCGTCACGCTCTCAAGGTAGTCAAGATCAGCCTCAGACATCTCGTACTGAGGATCGCTCTCATCATCTGTCCATGCAAGAACCACTTCTCCGGGCCTTATAAAGGCGCATACGTTGTCCACATGCTCATTGGTCTCGTCGTTGTAAATTCCTCTTGGAAGCCACAAAACCTTCTCTGCTCCCAGATACTCTTTTAATCTATCTTCGATCTGCTCTTTTGACAGCGACGGGTTTCGTCCCTTGCTCAAAAGACAGCTCTTTGTCACCATCACCGTTCCCTCACCGTCACAGTGTATGGATCCCCCTTCAAGCACAAAGGGCGCAGCATCATAGCTGTCAAACTCCATTATCTCAAGGAAAGAAAGGGCCACCTTATCATCCCTATCCCAGGAAGCGTAGAGTCCGTCCACTTCTCCGCCCCAGGCATTAAAGCTCCAGTTAATGCCCCGTATGTCCCGGCCGGGATTAATAACAAAAGTAGGTCCCACATCCCTGGCCCAGGCATCATCGCTGTCTATTTCAAGTACAAAACATCTCTCCGAGAGTTCTTTTTCCAGATCTTCATCCCCATGGCAATGAACTGTTATCAGATTGTCCATGAAGGCATCCGCCTCTTTAACAAAGCCCTTAGGGGCAAGCAGATACAAGTCCTCGCGCTTTAATATCTCCAAAAAGACCTCTCCAAAGGACTTAAGTGTATCACTCCGATCCTTTCCCCAGCTTCCCGGGCGCGTCGGATAGATCATGATAGTGCCAAGGTGCGGTGAAAACTCAGTCGGCATAAAAAAGCCATCTTCGATTGGTTTTGACTTAAACTTCTCCAATATGTCTCCTTTTCAAAAAAGGCTCTGTTATCAGAGCCTTGTCTTGAAGTCGTAATAGTTAAAGCTTCTAAGAATCTCAACCTCTCCGTCTTCATGCATAAGCGAAATGCTTGGAAGCGCCATTCCGTTGAAGGTGTTGTTCTTAACAAAGCTGTAGATCGCCATATCCTCAAAGACGAGTCTGTCTCCGGGCTTTTTCTCATCATTGAAGCTGTAATCTCCGATGATATCCCCGGCAAGACATGTCCTTGATGAAAGCCTGTAGGTGTAGTTCATCTCACCAGGCTCCTCAGAATCGCGAAGAGGTGGTCTGTATGGCATCTCCAGTACATCCGGCATATGGCAGGCAGCGGATGTATCAAGGATAAGTACCGGCATTCTGTCTGTCTCAACAACATCCAGGACTGTGGTAACAAGGTATCCTGCATTTAATGCTATAGCCTCTCCGGGCTCTAAATAAACGTCAATTCCGTACTTGGCCCTGATATAGGACACAAGTCCGATAAGCGCCTCAATATCATAATCGGATCTTGTGATGTGGTGACCACCGCCGAGGTTGATCCACTTGATCTTTCCGATGTTTTCGCCCTGAGCAGGAGTTGCAGTCGCTGTATTATCGGCATTCTCACCGTAATTTACGTCATACTCCTCCCTGTCGCGGATGCGCATGTTCCTCTCAAACTCTTTGAAAATAAATGTATCGTAGTCATCAGGAATAAGAGGACTTGGAAAGAACCTCGCAAACTCCCTCTCAACCTTAAGGAATGTATCCTCAAGCGGCTCAAAGCCCTGCTCGCAAAGATTGTGAACATGAAGTCCCTCAACGCCCTTAGGAAGAGTCTCCGGCATGTCATCATTTCTTACTCCCAGTCTTGAACCCGGAGCGCAGGGATCATATATCTCATGTGAATCTTCGGTACTGATCTCGGGATTTATCCTTATGCCTACCGAAACCTTTCCCTCTGATGCAGCTTTCTCCCATGTAGGCCTGTGATATTCAAGCTGGCTAAGTGAGTTAAAGACTATGTGATCGCACATTTTGCAGAGGTCCCTTAGCTCATCCTCCTTAAAGGCAGGCTCAAACACGTGGTTTTCAGGCTTTTTAGCATTTTCATCAAGAGTCTTTCTGATCTCTCCATGAACCAGTCTGTCCGTTGTTGGAACCTTAAACTCTTCATGGGCAAGCCTTGCTTCATATATACCTGAAGCTGTTGTGCCATCCAGATACTGAGCGATCAGTGGATAGGTCTGGTATGCCGAATAGGCCTTCTGGGCAAGAAGTATCTTGGCCCCGGACCTCTCCCTTACTTCCTTTAGTATCTCAAGGTTTTGCTTTAATTTCTTCTCATCCAGCACATAGGATGGTGTCGGAATATTTTCAAATCTCATAAACAGTGCACCTCAAAACTTAGCCTACCTCTACAGGATTCTCGTCAACCACCCACGGAAGTCCGAATTCATTCAGCATATCCATGTATGGATCTGGATCAAACTCATCGGTTGTGTATACACCGGGCTTCTTCCACTTACCGGAAAGTACAAGAGCTGTACCGATCATGGCAGGAACACCGGTTGTGTAGCTGATAGCCTGGCTTCCGAGTTCCTTGTAGCACTCCTGGTGATCACATACGTTGTAGATGTAAATAACCTTTTCCTTGCCATCCTTTATTCCGCGGATAATGCAGCCGATGTTGGTCTTGCCGACAGTCCTTGGTCCAAGGCTCGCAGGATCAGGTAAAAGAGCCTTTAAGAACTGGATAGGAACAATGTCTTTTCCCTCAAACTTGATAGGAGTTGTTGAGAGCATTCCCACATCCTCAAGACATCTCATGTGATCGAGATAGCTCTGTCCGAAGGTCATGAAGAAACGGATCCTCTTGATCTCGGGGAAGTTCCTTCCAAGAGCCTCGATCTCCTCGTGGTGAAGAAGATACATATCCTTTTGGCCAACCTCAGGGAAGTTGTACTCTCTCTTTATCTCCATGGGCTTTGTCTCAACCCAGTGTCCATCCTCCCAGTAGCTGCCGTTGGCGCTTACTTCACGAAGATTGATCTCAGGATTGAAGTTTGTGGCAAAGGCATAGCCGTGGTCACCGCCGTTGCAGTCAAGGATATCCACTGTGTGTATCTCATCAAAATAGTGTTTCTTGGCATATGCAACAAATACGCTGGTTACACCGGGATCAAAGCCTGTTCCAAGAAGGCCTGTGATTCCTGCTTCCTTGAACTTGTCCATATATGCCCACTGATAGCTGTAATCAAAGTAAGCTGTAAAGCCCTTCTCCTTGCATCTCTTCTCATACGCTGCACGCCAAACGGGCTCATCGGTATCCTCAGGCTCGTAATTGGCTGTGTCGATGTAATCAACCTTGCACTCAAGGCAGGCATCCATGATAGTCAGATCCTGATAAGGAAGTGCTACGTTAAGTACCGCATCAGGCTGATACTCCTTAATAAGCTTAACAAGGTCATTTACATCATCAGCATTAACAGTTGCTGTGGTGATCTTAACAGGAGTACCGTTCTTCTCCAGTTTTTCTTTAAGTGCGTCGCACTTGCTTACTGTGCGGCTTGCAAGGCACATCTCTGTAAAAACCTTGCTGTTCTGTGCACATTTCTGGATAGCAACCTGTGCTACTCCTCCACATCCGATAACTAAAAGTCTACTCATCTAGACATATCCTCCTCTTCCTGTAATAAATCTTCTACATACTTAGGCAGCATGAACGCTCCCTTATGCAAATGCGTTGTGTAATACCAGGTCTTGATCCCTCTCTCATCCCACCTGTCGGGGTTGAAGTCCTTGAGCGGATGGTACTTCTTGCTGGCAAAGCCAAAGAGCCAGTAGCCGGCAGGACACGTAGGAATATGTGCCTGATAAACTCTGTTTACCGGGAATACTCTGTAAGCCTTCCTGTGCATGGCTCTGCAGCTCTCCTCATCCTCGTCATAGAATGGGCTTCCGTGCTGGTAAACCATGATTCCGTCGTCATGAAGTGCCTTGTAGCAGCTTCCGTAGAACTCTTTTGTAAAAAGACCTGCCTCATGACCCAGAGGTTCTGTGGCATCATTTATGATCAGATCGTACATATCCTCGCATTTTCTTAAGTACTTAAGGCCATCCTGATAAAAGATATGAACCCTGTCATCCTCAAGGCCGATAGCATTGTCCGGGAAGTACTGCTTGCAGACATCCACAAACATTGAATCGGGCTCAACCACATCGATGACCTTGATCTCATCGTAGTGAGTCAGCTCTCTTGCAACTCCTCCATCGCCGCCACCAAGAACCAGTACTCTCTGGACCTTGGGATGAACAGCCATGGGTACATGAACGATCATCTCGTCATAGGTAAACTCATCCTTCTCGGAAAAAATAATATTTCCATCTGATGTCAGGAACTTTCCAAACTCCGGCGAGTCAAACACGTCTATCCTCTGAAACTCGCTGGTTCCGGAAAAGAGCTGCTTGGCAAGCCTTATGCTAATCTTAACATTACCGGTATGCATATCACTGAACCAATAATCCATCTCTGCCATAGTCATTCTCCCTTATTACTTTAGTACAAAAAGCTCGGAGATATCTTCACTCTCCGGTCCCTGCATGGAGCATCCCTTCTCCATGGCAGTCTTTATATATTCCAAAATCTCCTCGGTTATCATCTCTCCGGGTGAAAGAATCGGAATTCCGGGTGGATAGCACATAACCGATTCTGCGCTTATTCTGCCAACGCACTGATCTATAGGCAGTGACTCTTTTTCTGCATAGAAAGCTTCCTGCGGAGTTGCCTTAACGATAGGTGTGACATATTCTGCTGAGAAGAACTGCTGCTCAGGCTTACTGTATAGTCTTCTGATATCGGCCAAAGCTCCTGCAAGTCTCTCGATATCCTGGATCCTGTCTCCGATTGAAATGTAGGCCATAACATTGGAGAGGTCTCCGAATTCCATCTGGATATCGTACTCATCTCTTAAAAGGTCATAGACCTCGATTCCTGTAAGTCCTATTTTCCTGGTGTTTACAACGAGTTTCGTCTCGTCGAAATCAAAGATGCTTCCGCCATTTTTCAGCTCATTGCCGTATGCATAATAGCCGCCTATATCATTGATCTCTTCCCTTGCATACTGCGCCATCTTGGTAACCTTCTCGAAGCTGTCATGTCCGTTAAGGGCAAGGTTTCTTCTTGAAATATCAAGGCTTCCCAGAAGAAGATAGCTGGCAGATGTGGTCTGAGTAAGGTTAACAATCCTGCTGATGTAACCAACATTTGCATCAGGTCCGCATAAAAGGATGGAACTCTGCGTAAGGCTCCCTCCTGACTTGTGCATACTGATGGCCGCCATATCCGCTCCTGCAGCCATACCGTTTAAAGGAAGTCCGGGTCCGAAGTAAAGGTGAGTGCCATGGGCCTCATCCACCAGAGCTTTCATGCCATGTCTGTGAGCAAGATCAACGATTGCCTTAAGGTCCGAACAGATTCCGTAGTAGGAAGGATTGTTGATAAGGATAGCTTTCGCATCGGGGTTTTCCTTGACGGCCCTCTCAACGTCAGCAATCTCCATTCCCAGAGGAATCCCCAGGTTCACATCAACCTTAGGATCAATATATACAGGAACTGCTCCGCACAAAATAAGGGCGTTGATTGCACTCTTATGAACGTTTCTGGGCATGATGATCTTCTCTCCCATCTTCACATGGGAAAGAACCATTGCCTGCACAGCACTTGTTGTTCCGTTTACCATCATAAAAGCATGGGCTGCACCAAAGGCATCAGCCATAAGCTCTTCTGCTTCTTTTATAACCGAAACCGGGTGACACAGATTATCAAGCGGTTTCATGGAATTTACATCAATGCCTACGCATCTCTCTCCCAAAAACCTCACCAGCTCGGCATTTCCTCTGCCCCTCTTATGCCCCGGCACGTCAAAAGGAACTACTCTCTGCTTCCTGAAACGCTCCAATGCTTCATATATAGGGGCTCTTCTCTGCTGTTCTAAATCCAAATACGCTTCCTCCAACCACTTACACTTGTAAACACGCGAAAAGGAGTGGCATGAGATTTCTCTCATGCTACCCCTTGTTATATCTAATTTGACCGCACTTAATCATACTATATAATTGTTTTAAATTAAAGCGTTTTAAACAATTATTCCTTTTTGTATTATTCTTCAGTTACTTTGTTTCTTCCGGAATCCTTGGATGAATACATAGCTCTGTCAATTCGCTCAAAAACATCATCGAAGGTATCCTCAGGCTTTACACGGCTAAGTCCTATTGAACAGGTAAGCTTTCCTACTTCGCCAAAATGAGTTTCCTCTACGCGCCTTCTCAGGTCCTCGGCAAACTTATAAGCTTCATTTCCGGACATGTTGCGAAGAATGATAATAAATTCTTCACCGCCCCATCTTCCGACAGAAGCGCTCTTACACTCCACAGAGCTTTCAAGAATCTTAGCAAAGTCTTTAAGTGCCATATCACCTGCAGAATGACCATATGTGTCATTTACCTGTTTGAAGAAGTCAAGGTCCAGCATCAGTAGTGCTATATCGGAACCGCCATTTTTAAAGAGCTCAATGGCATTTCTGATCTCTGTTTCTATACCGCCCCTGTTAAAGAGTCCTGTCAGAGGATCCTTAAGAGCAAGGCTCTCATATTTCTTCATAGTGCTCATCAGCTCTTTTACATTCTCGTTGATGTCCTGAACCATGAAGACAAATCTGAACTCATCATCAGATGTCTCGGCCTTGATGAAAACAAGCTTAACCCAGATGAACACACCTTCAAGATTCTTCATCTTGCAGTCAAATGAGGTTGTTCGACCGGTACTCAGATTGGCCTTAAGATATTCGGGATCTGTAATAGTCATAAACTGCTTCTGATCCTCAGGCCATATCATATTGACAGTCATAAGTCTCCACTGGGAGTACTTGATGATAGCATTAACAGTATCATCAGATATCTCAGTAACACTGATGCTGCTGGTGGTATCCCTTATAAGGTCCACATACATTGAGAACAGATAGGTACTCTGAATAGTAGTTACCTTACTGGAAGTGGCATGTTCCTCAACGTTTTCCCCATCATTGAGCTCATCCATGGCAAATATATACTGCCCTGTGCCATCAATCGGATATACATTCATCTGAATGTGGTGAGGTATATCGCTGCCTTCAACAAACACCTTCGATCTTCTGCTGTATTTACCTTTAAATTCCCGGTAATATGAGATGAACGCCTTATAGTCATCGTTTATTTCTTCATTGGAATTTTCAAGATGGAACCAGATCTTTTGAATCAGATCCTCATAGACTCCTGTTTCATCAAGAAGCTCAGCAAATACCCCTTTTCTTATGATGCTTCTGTAGGTGTTAAGCTTTGAATCGACAATTACTATCGCATCGACTGTCTCGTCAAGGATGCTTAACAGGTCTTCCTTAGTGTAGTCCTCAATTGCTTTGTTTATCATGCCTATCCCCCGCCAGATCAGCTCAATAAGAGCTGTTTTTAACCCTTAACTATTATACTGCAAAAGAGTGGAAATTAGAGAAAAAATAAGTAGCATATTTTTTAAGCATTTTTTTTACATTTTGGGATGTTTCCCTCTACTGTGTTGACTTAGTATGATCCCACTACGTTGTTGAATCAGATCATACAACAAAATTGCTTTGCAATTTCGTTGTCGTCCGTTGTCCGCTCATACAACAAAATTGCTTTGCAATTTCGCTGTCGTCCGTTGTCGCCAAATATCCTCCTGCGAACATGAATAAAAATCGCCTAAGCGATTCTTTCAAAAAGAAAGACACATGGTCTTCCAAGCGAGCTTGAGACCATGTGTCTTTCTTTTTGAAACCACTGCGTGGTTCTTATTCATATTCTTGTAGGATGCTTGGCTCCTTATCGCTTACATCCCCATACCCATTCCTGCGCCGCCTGCTGGCATAGGAGGAACCGGCTCCTTGATTGTAGCTACAGCTGCCTCAGTTGTAAGGAAGCTTGAAGCTACTGATGTAGCGTTCTGAAGAGCTGAACGTGTAACCTTGGCAGGATCGATGATTCCGTCCTTAACCATGTCTACGTACTCCTCTGAGTATGCGTTAAATCCGATTCCGGCCTTAGACTCTTTTACCTTGTTAACGATAACTGATCCGTCGAGGCCGGCGTTTGCTGCAATGTGGAAAAGAGGTGCCTCAAGAGCCTTAAGAACAACCTTAGCTCCTGTCTTCTCATCTCCCTCGAGCTTGTCAGCGAGCTTTGCAACTTCCTTGGAAGCGTGGATGTATGCTGATCCACCGCCAAAGATGATACCCTCTTCAACAGCTGCTCTTGTAGCGTTGAGAGCATCTTCCATTCTGTACTTAGCTTCCTTCATCTCTGTCTCTGTAGCAGCACCAACTCTGATAACTGCAACACCGCCTGCGAGCTTAGCAAGTCTCTCCTGGAGCTTCTCTTTGTCGAAGTCTGAAGTTGTATCCTCAATCTGCTTCTTGATCTGGGCAACTCTTGCCTGGATCTCTTTCTTAGCTCCAAGACCGTCAACGATTGTTGTCTTCTCCTTCTCAACCTTGATGCTCTTAGCTCTTCCAAGGTCATCCATTGTTGTATCCTTGAGCTCAAGACCAAGATCTGAAGAAATAACCTTACCGCCTGTAAGAATAGCGATATCCTCAAGCATAGCCTTTCTTCTGTCGCCGTATCCGGGAGCCTTAACAGCTACTACATTGAATGTACCACGGAGTTTGTTAACGATAAGTGTTGTAAGAGCCTCTCCATCAACATCCTCAGCGATGATAAGGAGCTTACTTCCTGTCTTAACGATCTGCTCAAGAAGAGGAAGGATATCCTGGATGTTTGAGATCTTCTTGTCTGTGATAAGGATGAATGGATCCTCTAATGTAGCCTCCATCTTGTCCATATCTGTTGCCATATATGCTGAAATGTATCCTCTGTCGAACTGCATTCCTTCTACAAGGTCAAGCTCTGTCTGCATGGTCTTGGACTCTTCGATTGTGATAACACCGTCGTTTGAAACCTTCTCCATAGCATCGGCAACCATCTCACCCACGTGCTCATCACCTGCAGAAATTCCGGCAACCTGAGCGATCTGATCCTTGCCCTTAACCTTTGAAGACTGAGCCTTGATGGACTCTACAGCAGCCTTAACTGCCTTGTGGAT
>JAGBMP010000063.1 GCA_017634825.1 Butyrivibrio sp. | reverse complement strand
TGGTACAATAACAAATGCAGACATAAATGGAGCTGCAAACATCTTAAGGAAAGTATTCCCAAAGGTAAGCCAATGGGATAGAGGCATAGTGGACATGCCCTGTTCTGCAGGATGCATAGAGCATCCTACAGGTTCATGCCGCCATGCGGCATAACAGAAACCCTTTCCGACGTGGAGTTGGTTAGGAGGGTAGTTCATAAGATATGAAGGACCTAAAGGCAGCGGAATGCCTGAGATGTTCTATACATCTGAAGCTATAAGCTCAGATAAGGAATTGGGCAAGTCCATTGCACTAATAACTGACGGAAGATTCTCCGGTGCATCCACAGGTCCTGTGATCGGACACTGTTCTCCCGAGGCTGCTTCAGGTGGACCAATAGCCTTAGTTGAAGAGGGAAATCTGATAGAGCTTGATGTAATGGAGCGAAAGCTCAATATAATCGGTATAAGAGGTGAGAGGAAGACTCCTGACGAGATAGAAGATATCCTTAAAAAACGTCGGGAGAGCTGGAAACCTCGTAATAGCAAATATACCAAAGGCGTCCTAAAGCTCTTTGCCGATCATGCTGTAAGCCCAATGAAGGGCGCATATTTAGAGTAATACAGAGGAATTAGAATGAGCAGAAAAATTTTGATCATTAACACAGGCGGAACATTATCTGCCGTAATGAAGAGTAACGGCCTTATACCCGGGCTTTCAATCCACGATATGCAGAAGGAACTTAAGATGGTATCGGGAGATACTGATATTGAGATTGAGGACTTTTGCTCCGTGGACAGTGCGAACATTTTCCCGGAGGACTGGAGCTCTTTAGCGCAGCGTATAAGCCAGTGCCGAAATGACTATGATGGAATTGTTGTCATCCATGGCACGGATACACTAGCATATACATCGTCTATGCTTTCATATATGCTGAGGAACATAAATATTCCCGTTGTAATAACGGGATCGCAGCTTTCTATCACTAATCCTGTTGCTGATGCGATGGAGAATTGCAGATGTGCCATTCATATGGCAGCCAGCCAGATACCGGGGGTATTTGTGGCATTTAACAGAAAAGTAATGCTCGGCTGCAGGGCTTCAAAGGTAAGGTCACTTAGCTTTGATGCGTTTGAAAGTATCAATTATCCTAACATCGCTACTATAAGCTCACTGGGAATGAAAATTGATACGTCGGCAGTTCCGGAGAGAACAGGGATTTTCAAACTGACTGACACATATTCAGACAAGGTATGTATGATCAAGATGTTCCCTGGAATTCATAGAAGCTTTATCGAATCAATTGCTGATCAAGGATATAAGGGAATCTATATTGAGGCGTATGGAATCGGTGGAATGCCATTTATCAAACACGACTTCATAGGAGCTGTAGACAAACTCATACAGAGCGGAATTACCGTGGTTGTAGGAACTCAGTGCAGGTACGAAGGCACCAAGATGGATGTCTATGAAACAGGTAAAAGAGCTCTTGAAATCGGTGCGCTCGAAGCTCACGATATGACAACTGAGGCAGCTCTTACAAAGCTCATGTGGATACTGGGACTGACTGAAGACGTAAAAGAAATACGTGATTATTATTCTATAAATGTAGCAGGAGAAATGGCTTAACTATGAACCATAATGAAGTTTACGAACAGGTAAAAGAAAGACTGATGCGCTATGCAAGGATTGATACTCAGTCAGCGGAATATACCGACCACTGGCCAACCACAGAGAAGCAAAAAGATCTTGCACGTGTGCTTAGGGATGAGCTTATAAGCGTAGGCGTATCCGATGTATTTCTGGATGAGGAAGGGTGTGTTGTTTACGGAAAAGTTCCGTCCAATGTACAGGATACTCAGGTAATGCCTATAGGATTCATTGCCCATATTGACACAGCTCCCGACGCCAGCGGAACAAATGTTAAGCCCTGGGTTTTGGAAAACTACGATGGTGGAGACATTGTTCTTAATAAAGAGAAGAACATAGTCATGAAGGCTTCTGACTATTCTAATCTCAAAATGTATATTGGCCAGGACCTTATACTGACTGACGGGACAACTCTGCTTGGAGGGGATGACAAGGCTTCAATCGCAGCCATAATGTCTTTTGCCCAATATCTGATAAACCACGGCGATATAAAACATGGAGACATATGCATTGCCTTTACCCCCGATGAGGAGGTTGGTGGACTTGCAAGGGATCTGGATTTTGAGAGGTTTGGAGCCAAGGTGGCTTACACTTTGGACGGCGACCACCTCGGCTGGTATGAGGATGAGACCTTCAATGCCTCGGAAGCGGTGTTTGAATTTACAGGCAGAAGCGTACATACGGGAACAGCCAAAGGCATCATGATAAATGCAGTTGATATGGCAGCTGAGTTAATGGCTATGTTGCCAAAGAAAGAGAGACCACAGTACACCGAAGGCGTAGAAGGTTTTTATCATCTGATCTCCTGCGAGAGCGACTGCGAGCGTGCAAGGATAAGGCTGCTCATCAGAGACTTTGACCACGACAATTTTAAAAGGCGCGAAGACTTTCTTAAGGAGTGCGCAGATAAGCTGGGTGCAGACTATGGTGATGAGCGTGTGAAGCTTACGATTATCCATCAGTACAGCAACATGAAGGAAGTACTGAAAGACGTTCCGTTCATGATAGATATACTTAAAGGTGCCATCAGAAAAGCAGGTATAGAGCCTGTCTGCGAGCCTTTCAGGGGAGGAACCGACGGAGCAGCTCTTTCATTTAGAGGCCTTCCGTGCCCGAATCTCTCAGCAGGTTATGAAAACGCCCATGGAAGATTTGAGTATGTTCCAATACAGTCCATGGTAAAAAACGTAGAGATATTACTGAATATCTGCGAAAGTGCTCTTGCTATTGCCGGCAATGCGTGATATATTCTATAACTGTAGGTCGTAAAGACCTGCAAATACAACATAATACCGGACAAGGGGAGCTGATAATGGCTGAGAGGTGCATGAGCACGACCCTAAACCTGATTTGGATAATGCCAACGTAGGAATCGTCAATTAGTTAAGCGTAATTAGCGTCATCTGTATCAGATGGCGCTTTTTTATGTCCATCTGACAGAATGTGCTAAAACTCTCTCAGTCATGATCAAACGTAAACGACATGACTTATGATCTTTGGGATATTCACCCGCAAATACACATTTTAACCAACTACATTACTGCTTGTGACGTGGTAAATGCATGTCTTTCCGTAGGAGCAACGGCCATAGGAGGAGATGCCCTGTGCGAGTGTGCGCAGATAACAGAGAACTGCGATGGCCTTGTTATCAACACCGGAACGCCGTCACCGGAGAGGCTGAAGGTCTTTTTATCATCAGGTAAAAGAGCTAATGAGCTGAGTATACCTATTGTCCTTGACCCGGTAGGTGCCGGTGCCACTGACTTTCGAAGAGATATGTTAAAAGAGCTTTTTGCCAAAGTTCACTTTGCCTGCATCAGAGGAAATGCATCGGAAATTAAGGCGATATGCGAAATACTCGGCATCTCCAAAGGAGAGAAAGTTACGCAGGTATTTGCCGGTGTGGAAGATATTGGGAGCCGTTTGCCTAAAAAAGATTTGCTAAATCTCTCCAAAGCAACAAAGGCTGTGGTCGTTGTAAGCGGAGAAAACGTGCTGATAGCAGATGCTTCTTCAAATCTGATCTATAAACTCCCCGGTGGCAGCAGCATGCAAAAGCTTTTTACCGGAGCAGGATGTATGATGAGCGCCATAATCGGCTCATATCTTGGAGCTGCCAAGAAAGAAGATGAGACAGATGATTATGCAAACGCTATCAGGGAAGCAGTAGCTCTATATCAGATAAACGCCGCCAGGGCAGAGCTCTTTTGCCAAAAAGAAAAAAGACTCGGGACTATGGAGTACAAGAATGCTCTCATCGATCAGCTGAGTCTTACAAGGCTTAGCAGGAGAGGGCGTTTTAGAAGACTTGATACGTTTCTGTATGCAATAACCAACAGAGATATCCTACAGGGGGAAATAAGTCTGTCGGAGGCTGTTGAACAGGCTATTCTGGGCGGAGCAACAATGATACAGCTCCGGGAGAAAAACATGACCACAACTGAATACATAAAGACGGCGGTCAAGATTAATCAGATATGTGAGAACTATGATATTCCTCTTATCATCAACGATAACGTGGAAGTATGTCGCGTGGTAGGGGCAGCAGGCGTTCATTTGGGACTTGAGGATGAGTCAATAGAAAAAGCAAGGGAGGTCCTTGGAAGGGACTTCATAATCGGCGCCACGGCCCACAACCTTGACGAGGCGAAGAAAGCTCTTTTACAAGGAGCTGATTATTTGGGCGTCGGAGCAGCCTTTGGCTCTGATACCAAAAAGGATGCAAAGCCGATGATGAACCTCGAAACATATAGGGAGATTACTTCAAACATTCCGATTCCGGTGGTTGCGATTGGAGGTATAACGGGTGAAAACCTGCATCATTTATCGGGACTTGGTCTTTCCGGAATTGCAGTGATATCAAGCATCTTTGGTGCTTCTGATATAAAAGAAAATACAAAAAGCCTTAAGGAAAAGGCTAAGGAGGAGATTTTAGTATGAAGAAAGAATCAGTAGTAAAGCTTGTATTATCAGGAATGTTTGTGGCACTGGCGGTTGTGTTGTCGACATTTTCGATACCTGTTGGAGGGGCTAAGTGCTTTCCAATCCAGCACATGGTAAATGTCCTCTCGGCGGTATTCTTAGGACCCTGGTATGGCCTTGGAATTGCCTTCTGCACATCGCTTATTAGAAACCTGTTGGGAACAGGAACACTTCTTGCTTTCCCGGGAAGCATGATTGGAGCTCTTTGCTGCGGACTTTTTTACAAATATACAGGTAAGCTCACATTCACATATGTAGCAGAGATCATCGGAACGGGTATCATCGGAGGCTTACTTGCTTATCCGGTTGCTGCTTTTGTCATGGGAAAAGAGGTAGCTCTTTTCGTATATGTAGTACCTTTCCTTGTGAGCACGGTTGGTGGAACGCTGATCGCAGCTGTTCTTATCACAGTACTTAAGCAGAACCATGTCCTTGAAAAACTTCAGAACATGCTCAAAGAGAGCAGGGTAGCAAGATGAAAAAGAATTGTGCGCTTACGATAGCAGGGAGTGATTCAAGCGGCGGAGCAGGGATCCAGGCAGATCTTAAGACCATGCACGGATGCGGAGTATACGGTATGAGCGCCATTACAGCCGTTACAGCCCAGAATACCACCGGCGTAAAGAGTATCATGAAGGTTAGTAAAGAGGTGCTCTCGGATCAGCTGGATATGGTGTTTACCGATATTTTCCCGGATGCGGTCAAAATCGGAATGACCTTTCAGAGTGACCTTATAGAGGCTATCGCAGACAGGCTTGAGTTCCATAATGCGAAAAACATCGTTCTTGATCCCGTTATGGTCGCAACCAGCGGAGCAAGGCTCATGGAAGAAGACGGGATAGCTGCGCTATGCAAGGAGCTGATTCCTCTTGCAGACCTTATTACGCCTAATATCCCTGAGGCAGAAGTGCTTCTGGGTGCGGGAGAGATAAAGTGCAGGGAAGAGATGGAAAGAGCAGCCGGAAAGATAGCTGAGATTTATGGCTGTAACTGCCTTGTTAAAGGCGGTCATATGGTAAGTGATAAGCTGTCCTGTGACGTGCTTGCAACGACCGGCGGGAAGTTTTATTGGTACGAGTCTGAGAGGATTGACAATCCAAACACTCACGGAACAGGCTGTACTTTATCCAGTGCGATAGCTTCTTACCTGGCACTTGGCTGTGATATTCAGGACAGCATAAAAAATGCCAAGCAATACCTTGATAAATCCATAAGAGAGGGGCTTGATCTAGGAACCGGTCATGGCCCGCTTTGGCATGTATTTATATAAAAAACAATCAGGAGAGAGTGTATGAACTTAGTTAATAACAGACCTTATTTCACACAGATGGAGGCTGCCAGAAAAGGCATAGTGACGCCTGAAATGAAGGTGGTGGCAGAAAAAGAAAACAGAGATACAGAATTTATCAGGCAGATGGTTGCGGAGGGAAAAGTTGTTATCCCCGCAAATCCGAATCATAAAGGACTTGATCCCAACGGAGTCGGAAGTATGCTAAAGACCAAGATCAATGTTAATCTTGGTGTCAGCAGAGACTGTAAGGATTTGGACGTAGAGATGAAAAAGGTGATGAAGGCTGTAGACATGGGGGCTGAGGCTATCATGGATCTCTCGAGCCACGGTGACACGCAGCCCTTTAGACAAAAGCTTTGTTCATCATGTCCTGCGATGATTGGTACTGTGCCTATCTATGATTCGGTCATACATTACAAAAGAGATCTCGCAACCCTGACAGCTAAGGACTTTGTGAACGTTGTAAGACTTCATGCAGAGGATGGCGTAGACTTTGTTACCCTTCACTGCGGAATAAGCAGAAATACCATAGAGCAGATAAAGAACGGCAAGAGAGAGATGAACATTGTAAGCCGCGGAGGAAGCCTTGTGTTTGCGTGGATGGCAATGACAGGTCAGGAGAACCCGTTCTACGAGTACTATGATGAGATTCTTGAGATATGCAGAGAGCACGATGTGACCATAAGTCTCGGTGATGCATGCAGACCGGGATGTCTGGCCGATGCTACTGACAGATGTCAGATAGAGGAGCTTATAAGGCTTGGAGAACTCACAGAGAGAGCATGGGCAAGAGATGTTCAGGTAATGGTAGAAGGTCCGGGACATGTGCCTATGGATCAGATAGAAGCTAACATGAAGATACAGCAGACTATCTGCAAGGGAGCGCCTTTCTATGTTCTTGGACCTCTTGTGACGGATATAGCACCAGGATATGATCATATAACTGCAGCTATTGGTGGAGCTATCGCAGCTGCAGCCGGAGCAGCTTTTTTGTGCTATGTAACTCCCGCTGAACATTTGGCTCTTCCTAATGTGGATGACGTTCATCAGGGAATCATAGCCAGTAAGATCGCAGCCCACGCAGCGGACATTGCAAAGGGAATCCCCGGAGCAAGAGACAGAGACGATCGCATGGCCAGGGCCAGAAAGAACCTCGACTGGGATGCACAGTGGCTGGAGGCACTTGACCCTGCTACAGCCAAGGCTATAAGAGACAGCAGAGCGCCTGAGGATGACCACAGCGATACCTGCAGTATGTGCGGTAAGTTCTGTGCTGTACGAAGCATGAACAAGGCTCTTAATGGGGAGTATATAGATATTCTTTAAGACTGAGATGGATATAAAAACAGCCCGAAAGCCAACAGACTTCCGGGCTGCTTTGCATTCTTTTACTTAAGGAGCTTGGAACCTACAAAGATTACCAGGCAGGATCCGATGATACCAACGATCAGATTACCGATAATTCCTGATCCGTGAATGCCTACAAGGCCAAGTACGAGGTTTCCTACAAAACCACCTATAACACCAAGGATAATGTTTCTGAGAAGGCTTCCCTCGTTGTTCATGAGCTTGCCTGCAAGCCATCCGGCAAGTGCTCCAATAACAAGTCCCATAATAAGACCCATTCCATTAATCATATCTTTATTCCCCTTTCGAATACTTATTAACAGGACTTAGTATATCAAAAAAGGATTGCGAAATAAATAACAAAACTGCAAGATAGCACATACTAATTCGCCAATGACGTTCTGTATCAGGCTTGGCACAGGTGCTATCATTATGCTATATTCAGATGGATGTTTTATACAGAGGAGGAAGTGTTATGAATCTTAAACCAAAAAGAGAATTTGATGCATCCAAACTTGGAAAGAACATATTACTGGGAATACTGATAATATTTATTCTTTCGGTAGTTATGGGTTCTTTCTACAACGTAAGCGAGCAGGAGCAGGCTGTTGTCACACAGTTCGGCAAAGTAGTACAGACCAACTCCGCAGGACTCTACTTCAAGATTCCGTTTATCCAGAAAGTACACAAGGTTGATATGACAACCCACGGTATCGGAATCGGATATGCTGTGGATGGAAACGGACAGAACATCACGATAGACGATGAAGGAATCATGATCACATCAGATTTTAACTTCGTTGATATCGATTTCTATCTCGAATACAAAGTCAGCGATCCTGTGGCATATATCTACAACACCAACAGCCCTGAGAGCATTATGAAGAACATTGCTCTTGCCAGCATTCGTTCAACTGTGATCGACTATCCTGTAGATGAAGTCATTACAACAGCTAAGGGACAGATCCAGGCAGAGGCAAAAGAAAGACTTGCCAAGGCTCTTCAGGAAGAAGAGGTCGGACTTACAGTAGTAAACCTTACAGTACAGGACGCCGAGCCTCCGACAGATGAGATCAAGCAGGCTTTCAAGGCCGTTGAGACTGCTAAGCAGGGAAAAGAGACTGCTGTAAACAATGCCAAGAAGTACCAGAGTGAGCAGGTTCCGGCAGCAGAGGCTGAGGCAGACAGGATCATTCAGAACGCAGAAGCTCAGAAAGCAGCCAGAATTGCAGAAGCAGAAGGTGAGGCAGCCAAGTTTAACAGCATTTTTGAGGAATACAGCAAATACCCTCTGATCACCAAACAGAGAATGTTCTATGAGGCAATGGAAAATGTTCTTCCGGACGCCAAGGTAATCATTACAGACGGCAGCACACAGCAGATGCTTCCGCTTGAGAGCTTTACTACAGGCGCATCGGGAACAACAACTACAGTAACAGCTGATAGTTCAGAGAGCACCGGTAACTGATAGAGCATGTGAAAGTTGAGGGAAAAGACTATGAAGAAGAAAGTAACAGGAACAATTATTACTATTATAATAATTGCTGCACTTATCATCCTGGGCAACTCATTATACACAGTTCACCAGAAAGAGTATGTTGCAGTAAGACAGTTCGGTAAGATCGTAAAGGTTGAATCACAGCCCGGACTTAATATGATAACACCGTTTGTACAGACAACACAGCGCATCAGTGCAGCTACCAAGATCTATGATATTCCTGCATCCGATGTTATCACCAAGGACAAAAAGTCCATGATCACAGATACATATGTACTTTGGAAGGTTATTGATCCGGTTAAGTACATTCAGTCACTTAATGCTCTTGATGCAAGAGCTCAGGAGAGAATTGAGGCAGCAGTTTACAACGCAACCAAGACTGCTATTTCATCAATGACTCAGGACGAAGTTATCGAGTCAAGAGGAGAGATTCTTACCAACCTTATAACAGATGATGCCAATTCTGACATGTCAGGTTATGGAATCGAGATTGTAAAGGCTGAGATCAAGGCACTTGATCTTCCTGCCGATAACAGGGAAGCAGTATATGAGAGAATGATCTCAGAGCGTAACAATATCGCAGCTTCTTACCAGGCTGAAGGTGCAGCTGAAGCTCAGAAGATCAAGAACGAGACAGACAAGAAGGTTGCAATCCTTAAGGCAGATGCTGAAAAGAGCGCAGCTAAGCTTGCCGGTGAAGGAGAAGCTGAGTATATGAAGACTCTCTCTGAGGCATACAACACACCCGAGAAGTCAGAGTTCTACAACTATGTAAGATCACTTGATGCATTTAAGGAGTCTCTCGGAAATGGTGAGAAGACCATTATCCTTGATAAGAACTCAGAGCTTGCAAGAATGTTCTACATGAATCACTGATAGGCTTAAATACAGTAATAAAAAAACAGGGGCTGCTTTTAAAGCAGTCCCTGTAAGTCTTTAAAGAAGGTCGGATAAGAAATGCCGACGCATTCATCATCCAATATCCTGGTGGTTCCGGTTGCTGCAAGAGATGCGATGGCAAAACTCATTGCAATCCTGTGGTCGCTGTGACAGTTTATATCAGCGCCCTTTAGTGGTTTACCTCCGTGGATTATCATTCCGTCATCTGTGGCTTCTATGTCACATCCCATACTACGAAGTCCCTCTACCACGGTATCAATTCTGTTCGATTCTTTAACTTTAAGCTCGGCAGCATCTTTTATTATGGTGTCGAAGTTTCCGGTAGCAGCAAGTACTGCGACTACGGGAAGTTCGTCTATCATGGTGGGGATCTCTTTTCCGCTGATGATAAACTGATTGTTCTCATTGCCGTGGAGCTCTGAGTATTTGATAAGGATATCTGCCTTGGGTTCTGAGGACTCATCCATATTAAGAAGAGTGATATCAGCGCCCATCTGATCAAGGACATTTAAAATGCCTGCCCTTGTCTTGTTGATCCCTACATTTCTGATAAGGATTTCAGATCCGGGAACCATAAGAGCCGCAACGATAAAGTAAGCAGCAGAGGAGATATCTCCGGGTACATTTACCTTTCGTCCGACAAGTGGCATTCCGGGATGGAGTATTGCTACAGCGCTTCCGTCTCTTGCGACCTCGTTGTGGATGTCTGCTCCGAAGGAAGCGAGCATTATCTCTGTGTGGTTTCTGGAAAGTGCCGGCTCGTATACAACACTGTCGCCCTCAGCGTAAAGACCTGCAAGCATGATGCAGGATTTGACCTGAGCTGAAGCAACGGGGCTGTGGTAGTTTATACCGCGCAGCGCTTTTTTGCCGGTGAAGGCAAGCGGAGCACAGCCGTTTCCCCTGACGGAAACAACTTCAGCACCCATGCTGGTCAAAGGCTTCATGATCCTGGCCATAGGTCTTTTCTCGATGGACATATCTCCGGTGATCATGGAGTCGAAGGGCTGAGCAGCCAAAATTCCCGACATGAGCCTTGTTGTGGTTCCGCTGTTTCCTGTATAAAGAGTGGAGTCGGGCTTCTTAAGACCGTGCAGGCCTTTTCCGTGAACGGTAATGGTAGGAACTCCGTGGGTAGGTCTTACGGTGTGCTCAATCTCGACGCCCAGCTTTTTAAAACAATCGATTGTTGAGAGGCAGTCAGCGCTCTCAAGAAAGCCTGTTACCTCCGTAGTGCCTTTGGATATGGCACCAAACATGATGCTCCTGTGGGAAATGGATTTATCCCCGGGAACGAAAATATCACCTTTTAAGGGCTTTGTAGCTTTTCCCAATGCTATCATAGTCTGTTTTCTCCGTGTAAGTGTGCTCTTTACTTGGTGTAAATGGTATAGCCGCCTTTTGCAAGTATCTCCTGGGCCTTATCAAGGCCGGCTTCATCGTGGAACTCTATGCGAAGAGTACCGCGTTCATATTCTCTGTTGTGTACGATACCGATGTTCTTGATATTGATGTTGTTATCGGACAAAAGAGTAGCTACCCGGGCAAGGTTACCGGGCTTATCGTCGATTTCCACCTTGATGCGATATACCTTCTTGATAGGACCTGATGAGAGGTCACTGAAGGACTCTCTGTATTCTCTTGCGGAGGTGAAGAAATCAAGGATCTTATCCTCATCCTTTTCATCGATGGCAAGCTTGATATCGCAGAGGGCATCAATATAGCTGCTAAGGAGTGATGAAATATTCTCCTTGTTGGTGATACAGATCTGATTCCACATGACAGGAGATGATGAGGATATTCTTGTAATATCCTTAAAGCCTCCGGCTGCTATGGTCTTAAGCAGGTGATCCTCGGTGTCGTTGTCTTTTACAAGATTGACAAGTGATGCAGAGATGACATGCGGAACGTGACTGATCGCAGCAGTCGCGTAGTCGTGCTGAAGATAGGGCACAACCAGCGGAATTGCACCGATTGTCCTGACAAGTTCTACGTAGTCGGATAATCTCTTTTCATCTGTCTTATCGGTTTTTGTAAGAATGTAGTAGGCATTTTCCAAAAGAGATGCCTTTGAATTGCCAAAACCTATCCTTTCGGTACCGGCCATGGGATGTCCGCCGATGAACTGTTCTTCCAGCGACAGCTCTTTTACCTTTTCATGAATACTGGTCTTGACGCTTCCAATATCTGTGATGGTAGTCCTGGGATCGATATATGGTAAAAGAGATTCCAGATTCCAGTTGTTGACTTCGACAGGAGCGCACAAAAAGATGTAATCACATGATCGGAATTCCTCCCCGATACAGTCCAATGGCACATCCACGATTCCTTCGTCAAAAGCTGCATCTACTGTGGCCCTGTGGGGAGTATATGCAATGATCCTGGATTCGGGAGTATTGGCCTTTATGGCACGTGCGATTGAACCGCCAATAAGGCCCAGTCCTATGAATCCATAGGTCTTAAAGTCCATGAAAAAATCCTCCTATTAATAGAGTACGCTTAACACTATATCACTTTAAAGTGAGAAAATCAACTCAATTATATTTGTGCAAAACCACCTATTATACTTGTTTTGGGAACATTTATTTAGTAAAATAGTTATATGATTTTCTTGGGGACCTGTATCATATCTCATACATTTTACCCAAAATATCCAGACTGGAGGATTAGATATGAACGTTTACACTACTGACAAGATTCGTAACGTGGTGCTGTTGGGGCATGGCGGTGCAGGTAAGACCACACTCGCAGAAGCAATGGCTTATCTTGCAGGAATCACTTCCCGTATGGGAAAGGTTGAGGACGGAAACACCTTAAGCGACTTTGATAAGGAAGAGCAGAAGAGACATTTTTCTATCAGCACAACAACCATTCCTCTGGAGTGGGACGGACACAAGATCAATTTGCTGGATACTCCCGGATTCTTCGACTTCGTTGGTGAAGTAGAAGAGGCTATCAGCGTTGCCGATGCAGCTATCATCGTTGTATCAGGTAAGGCCGGAATAGAAGTTGGAACAGAGAGAGCATGGGATCTTTGTGAGAAGTATAAGATTCCGCGTATGTTCTTTGTAGCAGATATGGATATCGACGATGTTTCTTACAGACAGGTTGTACAGGACCTCACTGACAAGTATGGCAAGAAGATGGCTCCTTTCAATCTCCCTATCCGTGAGAACGAGAAATTTGTCGGATATGTTAACGTAATACAGGAGAAGGGCTTTAGATGGGAAGGCAAGGAAGTTGTTGAGTGCCCTGTTCCCGAGTACAACGAGGCTAACCTTAAGCTCTTTAGAGATACTCTTATCGAGACCGTTGCTGAGACTTCTGAGGAATTCATGGACAGATACTTCAACGGAGATACATTCTCTGAGGCTGAGATCAGAGCAGCAGCAAGAAGTAACGTCTGCGACGGATCGATCGTTCCTATCGAGATGGGATCCTCCACTCTCTGCCAGGGTATCTACACAGTCCTTGATGATATCGTTAAGTACATGCCAAGCCCTGAGAACCGCAAGATGGCCGGCATCAATACCAATACAAATGAAATCTTCGAAGCTGACTTCGACTTCAGTAAGCCTAAGACAGCCTTCGTATTCAAGACCATGATCGATCCTTTCATCGGTAAGTACTCACTTATCAAGGTTCGTTCAGGTGTCCTTAAGCCCGATGATCAGATGTTCATCGCAGGCAAGGACGTAGATGTTAAGCTTGGTAAGCTCTATGTACTTCAGGGCAACAAGGCAATTGAGGTTTCAGAGCTTCACGCAGGTGATCTCGGAGCTCTCCAGAAGCTTGATATCGCAACTGGTGATACTCTTTCAACAAAGGCCAATCCTGTTCAGTACGCTAAGATGGATATTTCACAGCCTTACACATACATGAGATACCACGCTCAGAACAAGGCTGATATCGACAAGATTGCACAGTCACTGGCTAAGCTTTCAGCTGAGGATCAGACACTTAAGGTTGTCAACGATGCTGAGAACCGTCAGACGCTTCTCTATGGTATGGGAGATATGCACCTTGAAGTTATCCAGTCCAAGCTGGCTAATGTATACAAGGTTAACATTGATCTCACCAAGCCTAAGGTAGCCTTCAGGGAGACTATCCGCAAGAACTCTGACGTTGAATACAAGTACAAGAAGCAGACCGGTGGACACGGACAGTACGGACACGTTAAGATGCGCTTCGAGCCATCAGGCGATCCGCTTACACCTTATGTATTCGAGCAGGAAGTTGTAGGTGGAGCAGTTCCGAAGAACTACTTCCCTGCAGTTGAGAAGGGACTTGCAGAGTCAGTTTTAAGAGGACCTCTGGCAGCTTATCCTGTAGTAGGCGTTAAGGCTATTCTCTACGACGGATCATATCACCCTGTAGATTCTTCCGAAATGGCCTTCAAGGTTGCAGCATCAGGTGCCTTCAAGAAGGGCTTCATGGAAGCATCACCTGTTCTCCTTGAGCCTATCGTTTCTCTTAAGGTTACAGTACCTGACAGCTTCACCGGCGACGTTATGGGCGACCTCAACAAGAGAAGAGGACGAGTTCTTGGAATGAATCCTTCTCTTACAGGCAAGCAGGTTATCGAGGCTGAGGTTCCTATGATGGAACTCTACGGATACTGCACACAGCTCCGCTCCATGACCGGTGGCGCAGGCGATTTCGAGTATGAATTTGCAAGATATGAGCAGGCTCCTTCAGATGTTCAGGCTAAGGAAGTTGCCGACAGAGCAGATAAGGTTGCAGCAGCAAACTCAGAAGAGTAATAAGCATAAAGCTAATAAACTCCTCCGGATTTCCGGAGGAGTTTTTCTTATATTTAATAATAGTTTAATTTAACGATATACGTATTTGTGATAAAATCATTACATGAATACGGATTCTTTGATTCTTTATAACGCTATAGGAGAGTATGCAAGTCTGCTTCTGGCAGGCCTTCTTTTGTTTGTCATGCTCTATACCAGACCCAGAAAAACCTATGTTTACAGATATATTTTCATGGGCAATATCTGGTCAATCGTTGCTATAATTGTGCAGATTATTATTCTGACGATGGCAAATACAGCGGGAAAATCTTTTAATCCAAAGCTTTTCATGTCGCTTCTCATACTCTTTACTCTGATATATAACGGAGTTTTGTATCATATCTTTTCCTATGTAAATATGATGTCTATCCTAAGGCGCAGGCAGCGCAAAGAGTTTCTGTTGATGTATATGGCCCTGTCTGCTGTCTATATCATCGCGCTTATTGTTGATATAGTTGTCAGCGGTCTATATGAGATGACTCTTCAAGGTGTTGATATTTCCCATTTCACAAGATTTTATTGTATTGCCGGAATTGTGACCTGCATTATCTGCTTTTACGCTTCGGTAAGCAACAGAAGCCATATATCAAGGGTTATCTGGCATACGGTATGTATAATAGTGCCGGCGGAGATAATTATTCTATGTGCACAGATCATTTGCATAAGCACCAATCGCACAGTATTTAGCGGATTGACCTATGTTCCTGTATTTACGCTGGCATTTCTCTTATTCCACAACATTCCGTATGATGAGCAGAGTGGATGTAACAGCGTAAATGCTCTTGATGAATTCCTTAAAAAGAATATTGGCAGAAAGAAATTCTATCTCATGTATGCGGAATTCAGAATGCCCACTGCGGATAATTTCATAAGTGAGAATGACGATGAGATAATGTATGTAGGATTAAACGCCTGCAGAGCTATAGAGGGCATAAGCCCGAAGGTGACAATGTACAGGCTTGATGCTGAAAAGTTCGTAAATATCATCAACTGCAGCGATGAAAAGCAGGCTTTAGGATATGCCGATCAGATCCGTGGGGTCTATGACGGAGTAAAGGCTGAGATCAAGGTGCCCTTTAATTACATACTGATCACCGAGGAGGTATCACCCGATCTTGATACTCCAATGAAAATCAGAGAAATAAATGAATATATTGTAAATAAGAAATTTCATGAGCAGAACAACAGCTATTTCTATATAGTAAAGCCTGAGGATTTCCATAACTTCGGCGAAGTATATGAAATAACCGCTGCCCTTAAGGATATCAGAAACAGGTTCGATCTGGATGATGATAGAGTAATGGTATATGCGCAGCCGATCTACAGCGTGGAAGAAGGTGCATTCAGAGTAGCTGAAGCACTTATGAGGCTTAAGGTGGGAGATAAGGTTTACTCACCGGACATGTTTATTCCGATTGCTGAAAACGGCGGATGCGTACACGCTCTTACCTGTATTATTCTTAATAAGGTCTGCAAGGAAATTGAAAGTCTCTCCGAGTACTACGATTTCGATGCCATTTCCATCAATGTTTCGTCAAAAGAGCTTTCGCACAATACAATGTATCAGGACTACCTGGACATTATTGAGAGATACGACATTGATACCTCAAAGATCAGGATGGAAATCACCGAGACAGCCATGTTCGAGAATTACGAAAAGGCGAACGACAACATGAAGATACTCAATAAGGAGGGAATTCAGCTTTATCTTGACGATTTTGGAACCGGTTATTCTTCCCTTGAGAGAATCATGAATTGTCCGGTTAAGACCATTAAGTTCGACAAGACAATTCTTTATAAGTCACTTGATGATGACAGAATGGATGACATCCTTTCTTATATGATAGAAGTTCTCAAAAAGAACGGCTTCATTACGCTGGTTGAGGGTGTAGAGGACGAGTCGCAGAATCAATATTCCGTTAACAGGGGATTTGATTATATACAGGGCTATCACTACGCTAAACCGGGACCTATCGAGGATCTTAAAAAGTACTTTGCCAGAAAGAATACATTTTAAAAATTATCAGAATTCAAGCGGTTTCCACATGGAAGCCGCTTTTTTATTGCAGTTTACGAAATCTTGACACGGATGGTATGATTGTATACAATTATACGCAAAAGACAATTTGCATGTGAGGTTTTGTTATGAGCGATCAGAGTACTTTCCAAAATCGGCCGGTAACTATGAATGAAAAGAATAATCTGCTTCAGATCGAGGAGCACATGTATATTCTTGACGATGTAGCAAAGCCGAATGTTTTCAGAAACATGTTCCCTTATGAGGAAGTTCCGAAGATTCCTTTCAACGACAGAATTGTTCCCCATAATATGCCCAAGGATATATGGATCACAGACACTACTTTCCGCGACGGACAGCAGTCAAGAGCTCCTTATACCACTGAGCAGATTGTAAGAATATTTGACTATTTTCATGAACTGGGCGGCCCTAACGGAATGATAAGGCAGAGCGAGTTCTTTTTATATAGTAAGAGCGACAGAGATGCAGCTGTTAAGTGTATGGAGAGGGGATATGAGTTCCCTGAGGTAACCAGCTGGATCCGTGCCAGCCAGGAAGACTTCAAGCTGGTAAAAGAGATCGGAATGAAGGAGACAGGTATTCTCGTATCCTGCTCTGATTATCACATTTTCCTTAAACTTAAAATGACCAGAAGACAGGCACTTGATCACTACCTTAGTATTGTAAAGAGCTGTCTTGAGGAAGGTATAAGCCCAAGGTGCCACTTAGAGGATATCACAAGAGCTGATATCTACGGCTTTGTTGTGCCTTTCTGTATCGAGCTTATGAAGCTCAAGGATGAGTATCAGATTCCTATCAAGGTAAGAGCCTGCGATACCATGGGCTATGGCGTAAACTATCCCGGTGCTGTTATTCCAAGAAGCGTACAGGGTATTATCTATGCCATCAATACCAACGCTTCGGTTCCAAGTGAGCTCATCGAGTGGCACGGACACAACGACTTCTATAAGGCCGTTACAAACTCAACAACAGCATGGCTCTATGGCTGCTGCTCAGTCAACACTTCACTGTTTGGTATCGGTGAGAGAACAGGTAACACACCTCTTGAGGCTATGGTATTTGAGTATGCACAGCTCAAGGGTCACTTAAACGGTATGAACACTCAGGTCATCACAGACCTTGCTGAGTATTATGAGAAAGAGATAGGCTTTACAGTTCCTGCCAACACTCCTTTTGTAGGCAAGAACTTCAATGTTACAAGAGCCGGAATTCATGCAGACGGTCTTTTAAAGAACGAGGAGATCTACAACATCTTCGACACCGAGAAATTCCTCAGAAGACCTCCTGTAAGTGCTGTTTCCAATACTTCCGGTCTTGCAGGAATCGCCCACTGGATCAACATTCACTACAAGCTCAAGGATGACCATGCTCTTAATAAGCAGTCACCACTTGTTCTGAAGGTCAAGGAATGGGTAGATGCAGAGTATGCAGGCGGAAGAGTTACTGTTATGACAGATGGTGAGCTTGTAAAGAAGATTGAAGAAGTTGGAAATGAGCTCGGTATAGTTGTTAAGGAAGGAGAAGTGGTCGCAAAAGCGTGATCACAAAAAGATATGGAGAATCATGATTTAAAGCAGGAAGTCACGGATAAGTATTCACTTAGAGGCCGTGTGTTCCACAGGATCAGGGAAGATATCCTAAACGGTAAATACAAGGATCATGAGGAACTTAAGGAAGTTGCCATCGGCCAGGAGCTTGGAGTGTCAAGAACTCCCGTAAGAGAGGCCTTCAGACAGCTTGAGCTTGAGGGACTTATCACGATCATCCCCAACAGAGGAGCCTACGTTACCGGTATCAAGGTAAAAGACATCCAGGACATCTATATGATCAGATCCAAGCTTGAGGGATTAAGTGCAAGATGGGCATGTGAGAACATCACCAAGGAACAGATTGAGGAGATGGAGGAGAACATCTATCTTGCTGAATTCCATGCTGCAAGAGGCCACATGGAGCAGATGGCTGAGCTGGACAACAGATTCCACACAATCCTCTACGAGGCATCGGGCTCCAAGATGCTTGAGCACCTTTTAAAGGATTACCATCAGTACGTCTGGAGAGTAAGGCAAAAGACCCTTTCCAGCAGCCGTGGTGCAGTTTCAAATGTAGAGCACAAGTATATAATGGAAGCTATCAAAGAGAATAATCCCGATAAGGCAGAGGAGCTTGCAAACCAGCACATGATCAACGCCTATGACAACATGGTTGATCACGGGCTCCTTGATATGTATGAATAAAACAAAAAGGAGATCAGCCTAATGAGCAAGATTCAGATGACAACACCCATTGTTGAGATGGATGGAGATGAGATGACAAGAGTCCTTTGGCAGATGATCAAGGACAAGCTTATTCTCCCACACATTGATTTAAAGAGCGAGTACTACGACCTTGGTCTTAAGCACAGAGATGAGACTGATGACCAGGTTACGGTAGATTCAGCCAATGCAACTCTCAAATATGGTGTTGCTGTTAAATGCGCAACCATTACTCCCAATAACGAGAGAGTTAAGGAATACGACCTTAAGAAGATGTGGAAGAGCCCTAACGGAACCATCAGGGCAATCCTTGACGGAACTGTTTTCCGCACACCTATCATGGTAAAGGGAATAGAGCCCAATGTAAGAACCTGGGAGAAGCCTATTACTCTTGCAAGACACGCTTACGGCGATGTTTACAAAAACGTTGAGATCAGAGTTCCCGGTCCCGGTAAGGCAGAGCTCGTATTTACAGGCGATGACGGGAAAGTAGTAAGAGAGACAATCGAGGAGTTTAAGGAGCCCGGAATCATTCAGGGTATCCACAACAAGGATGCATCAATAAGGAGCTTTGCAAGAGCATGCTTTAAATATGCTCTGGCTGAGAAGAAAGAGCTCTGGCTTGGAACAAAGGATACCATCAGCAAGACCTACGACAGAAGATTCAGAGAGATCTTTGACGAGGTATTTGAGACTGAGTTCAAGAAGGATTTCGAGGAAGCTGGAATCACATATTTCTACACACTTATTGATGACGCTGTTGCCCGCGTTATGAAATCAAAGGGCGGATTTATCTGGGCATGCAAAAACTACGACGGAGACGTTATGAGTGACATGGTTTCATCAGCCTTTGGGTCACTTGCCATGATGACTTCTGTACTGGTATCACCCACAGGCGTTTACGAGTACGAGGCAGCTCACGGAACCGTTCAGAGACACTACTACAAGTACTTAAAGGGAGAGCCTACATCTACAAACCCTGTAGCAACAATATTTGCATGGACAGGAGCCCTCAGAAAGAGGGGAGAGCTCGACGGAATAAAAGAGCTTTGTGACTGGGCCGACAAGATGGAGAAAGCAACACTTTCTGTTATCGAGTCAGGACGTATGACAGGAGATCTTGCCCTGATCACGACACTGCCAAATCCCGAAAAACTCGGAAGTGAAGAATTTTTAGATGCAATTGCGGAAGAATATGATATGATACAAGGAGCATAATTCATGCACATTCAAACTTGATGAACGAAGTAATTCGTATCATATCAAGCTTTACATGGAGTTAAGATGATTCTTTCGGTACACGGATTATATAAGAGCTTTGATGGAAAGGACATCCTTAGGGATGCCTCTTTTCATGTGGAAAACAATGAGAAGGTTGCCATTGTCGGTATTAACGGAGCCGGCAAGACAACCCTTCTTAAGCTTATACTTGGGGAGCTGTCTCCCGATGACGGTGACGTTACTTTTGCAAAAGACGTGACCGTCGGTTACCTTGCCCAAAATCAGAACATCGACACGGAAAATACCATCTATGAGGAATTCAAAGAGGTAAAGAGAGAGGTTTGGGAACTTGAGGATAGCATCAGAAACGCTGAGGAGCAGATGAAGCACCTTAAGGGTGATGAGCTTAATGCGCTTCTGGAACGATACACCAAGATGAACGAAGAGTTCCAGAGAAAGTCAGGTTATGCCTGGAAAAGCGAAGTTACAGGCGTTGCAAGAGGTCTTGGCTTTTTGGAGGAGGAGTTTGATAAAAAGATAAGCACTCTCTCCGGAGGTCAGAAGACAAGAGTGGCTCTGGGTAAGCTTCTTTTACAAAATCCCGATCTTATTATCCTGGATGAGCCCACCAACCATCTGGATATGAATTCGATCAGATGGCTTGAAAATTATTTGCTCAACTATAAGGGAGCGGTCATCATCGTATCCCATGACAGATATTTCCTTGATAAGATAGCAGATAAGGTGATAGAAGTGGAGAATTGCAGAGTTTCCTCATTTACGGGAAACTACTCCGATTATGCCATCAAGAAAGAACAGAAAAGAGCTATCGAATGGAACGCCTACATCAAGCAGCAGGCGGAGATCAAGCACCAGGAAGAAGTTATTGCCAAGCTTAAGTCCTTTAACAGGGAGAAATCCATAAAAAGAGCCGAGAGCAGGGAAAAGATGCTGGACAAGATCGAAGTCCTCGATAAGCCCGTGGATGTTAACGACAGCATGAAGATCACACTAAAGCCCAATTGCGAGAGCGGAGGAGATGTCCTTACTGTAGAGGGGCTTTCCAAGTCCTTTGGCAACGAGAAGCTCTTTGAGGGACTGGATTTCGAGATCAAGAAGGGCGAGCATGTGGCAATTATCGGTGACAACGGAACCGGTAAGACAACACTGCTTAAGATGATAAATCAGGCAGAACCTATAGATGCCGGCAAGATAACCTACGGTGTCAAGGTTCACGTGGGCTATTACGATCAGGAGCACCATGTACTTCACGATGAGAAGACTCTTTTTGAAGAGATATCGGATGCCTATCCAACACTTAACAATACTCAGATAAGGAACACTCTGGCAGCATTTCTTTTCACGGGAGATGATGTGTTTAAGAGGATCGGAGACCTATCCGGAGGCGAAAAGGGAAGAGTGAGTCTTGCCAAGCTCATGCTATCTGACGCCAACTTCCTTATCCTGGATGAGCCTACAAACCATCTGGACATCACCAGCAAAGAGATCCTGGAGTCGGCTATTTCCGGATACGAGGGTACTGTTTTGTATGTAAGCCACGACAGATATTTTATCAACAGGACAGCCACCAGGATTTTGGACCTCACCAGAGGGAAACTGGTTGGATACATAGGAAATTACGATTATTACCTTGAACATGTAGATGAGCGTATGGAGAGACTCTTTGGAGAAAAGAACCTTTCCGGGCCCGGCTTTGCAGACAGCGCTTATAAGTATGAAGACTCTGCTGCTGCCAAAGAGGGTGAAAGTACAGATGAATCAAAGCTTTCATCGGGAGCTGACGACTGGAAAGCCCAGAAGGAGGCTCAGGCCAAAAAGAGAAAGCAGGAAGCTGCTCTTAAGAAGTGTGAAGAGGAAATAGAAAAGCTGGAAGCAAGGAATGCTGAGATCACTGAACTTTTATCAGATCCTTCTATCGGAACAGATCTTGGTAAGCTCCGTAAACTCTCAGATGAGCAGAGCGATTTACAGCAGAACCTTCAAAGACTCTATGATGAATGGGAAGAGCTCTCGCTCTGATGCACAATTTCCGATTGACCTCATATCCCAGCGAATATATAATAAATTTGATTTGTTTAAAACTAAGGAGATAGCGTTGAATCAGTTATATATTCCATTGTTATGGGAGCTGCTGCTCATTGTTTCCACTGCATTCTTGCCCAAGCAGACGCTGTACCTGTTCTTTGTATTCTACCTGGGTATTCTTTATTATTTTTATTATTTTTACAAGCAGTTTTCATTTAGAAAATTACATAAGAATTTCGGCAGGATAATCACTTTCTGGATTCCTGTTGTGCTTACATTTATCGGTCTCTACATCGCGGATTACCTAAAGACAGACGTTGTTCCGGAGCTGTTTCCAACGGCCAAGCCCGGTGTGGTCCAGATAATCTATCACAATGAACTTTTGCCGACACTGATGTATGCCATCATGATGATCGTACTTAAGCCCGTTGCTGAAGAGCTCTTTTTCAGAAAGGCTCTTATCAAGTTCGGGAGCAAGAAAAAGGTATTCGCCTTTACGGTATTATCACTCCTTCTGTGTGCACTGACTCGTGCTCACGGACTTTTGGGAATAGCAGAGTGGGTACTCATGGCACTGCCTGTTACCATAGCATATGTCGCCACAAGGAATATCTATATTTCCCTGATGGCACATGTCCTTTTTGAGTTCTATGACAACATATATTCAGTTGTTTACACTATTGCCAGGATATTTAACAGATAACCTTGCAATTTATGTAAAAATAAGCCCCTAATAACTTTCACAAGAGGAGAAAAGAGGAGAAACGTATGTTGGAGAAGTTATTCAAACTAAAGGAGCATGATACTACCGTCAAAAAGGAGATCATTGCCGGTGCTACCACGTTCCTGACCATGGCCTACATTCTTGCTGTTAACCCTAACATTTTGGGAACAGTTATGAATGCTAACGGTGTCTTTGTAGCAACAGCCCTTGCGTCAGCAATTGCTACATTCATTATGGCATTTCTTGCCAATTACCCTATCGGTCTTTCTGCAGGACTTGGACTGAATGCGTATTTCGCATATACAGTATGTCTTGGAGAACTTGCAGCTGAGGAAGATCCTTTCAGAATCGCACTTACAGCGGTATTTGTAGAAGGTATCCTCTTCATTATCCTTTCATTCTTCAAGTTCCGTGAGCAGATCATCAACAGTATCCCACAGAACCTTAAGTATGGAATTTCAGCCGGAATCGGTCTGTTCATTGCTTTTATTGGAATGCAGAATGCCCGTATCATCGTTGCTAACGATGCAACAGTAGTAGGCCTCGGTAGCTTCTCAGACCTTGATATGGTCCTTGCACTTATCGGACTCATTGTTATAGCAGTTCTCGTTCATTACAACATCACCGGTGGCGTTCTTATAGGTATCATCGCCATCTGGATCGTAGGCATGATCCTTCAGGCAGCCGGTATCTATACAGGTGCCAATGTATTCCCTGATTTCTCAAAGGGACTTCAGCTTGGAGCAATCAAGGATACAGCATTTAAGCTTAACTTTGGATGGGCAGCAAGCCATCTTATTCAGTTCCTGGCAATCACATTCAGCTTCCTCTATGTTGACCTCTTTGATACAGTAGGAACAGTAGTAGGTGTTGCTGATAAGGCAGGACTTCTTGACAAGGACGGAAACCTTCCAAGAGTTGGTAAGGTATTCCTGTCAGACGCTGTTGGTACTACTGCAGGTGCACTTCTTGGTACATCAACAATTACAAGCTTTGTTGAGTCAAGTGCCGGTGTAGCAGCAGGCGGAAGAACAGGTCTTACAGCTCTTACAACAGGTGTACTTTTCCTTGTATCACTTGTACTTAGCCCTATCTTCCTTGCAATCCCTTCATTTGCAACAGCTCCTGCACTTATCTATGTAGGAATGCTTATGCTCATGAGTGCTGCCAAGATCAAGTTTGACGGCGATATCGCTGATTCAGTAGGTGCTTACCTTGCAATCGTTATGATGCCTCTTGCATACTCAATCGCTACAGGTATCATGTTCGCAGTTATTGCATGGGTTATTCTTAAGGTTTGCACTAAGAAAGCTAAGGACGTCAGCCCTGTCATGTGGTGCGTATTCGTTTTGTTTGTTCTTAGAATTGCAGCTCTGGTAACCAACTTCCAGTAATCTGAACTTAGGTTTATATAGGCTCGCTGTGCATTACAGCGGGCCTTTTATCTTTTTTTCATAAAAGGTGTTGATTTTTTTCTCAAGATGATGTATTTTATCTTATGAATTTCAGTTTTTATGAGCTATTCTTTAAACAAACGCATTTTGATGCAGTCGTTTACAAATCCCAGTGACTAGTAATTGTAGTGACAAGATATATTTAGTAATTGGCGCATATAGCGCAGAAATGGAGTTATTTTGAGAGAAAAATATGAGACATTAAAACTCGGTGACCTTCGTGATATTGCGAAGAAGCGTGGAATCAAGGGCGCATCCGGAATGAAGAAGTCTGAGATAATTGATCTTATGTGCGAACTTGATGAGAAGGAAGCAGCTAAGGCAGCTTCTGTTAATAAGGCTGAGAAGAGCGAAAATGAGCAGCCAAGAGAGAAGGCACCTGTTCACAAGAAAAAGGTAGTTGTAACAACAAACAAGACAAATACATCTGCTGAGGAGCCTGCCAAGGAAGAAGAGCAGCAGCCTCAGGAGGTCGAGGACGGTGACAGTGCAGACGGAATCCTCGAGGTAATGCAGGATGGATATGGATTCATAAGATGCGAGAACTACCTTCCGGGTGAGAACGATGTTTACGTTGCACCAAGCCTAATAAGGAAATTTAATCTTAAGACGGGAGATATCTTAAAGGGTATCTGCAGAGCCAAGAAAGAGAACGATAAGTTTGCAGCTCTTCTTCGTCTTGATACAGTAAACGGATACAAGCCTGAAGTTGCTATGGGCAGATGGGATTTCGAGAAGATGACTCCTATATTCCCTAATGTCAAGATTCCTCTTGAGCAGCCCGGATGCAGCGTAGCAATGAGGATCATGGATCTTATCAGCCCCATCGGTAAGGGACAGAGAGGTATGATCGTATCACCTCCTAAGGCCGGTAAGACAACACTTCTTAAGGATGTTGCCAAGTCAATCTTAAAGAGCAGCAGAGATATTCACCTCATCATTCTTCTTATCGATGAGAGACCGGAGGAAGTTACAGATATCAAGGAGTCTATTGAGGGACCTAACGCAGAGGTTATCTATTCAACCTTCGATGAGCTTCCCGAGCACCACAAGAGAGTAGCAGAGATGGTTATCGAGAGAGCCAAGAGACTTGTTGAGCACGGCAAGGATGTGGTTATCCTTCTTGATTCCATCACAAGACTTACAAGAGCATACAACATCGTAGTTCCGCCTTCAGGAAGAACTCTTTCCGGTGGTCTTGATCCTGCAGCTCTTCATATGCCTAAGAGATTCTTTGGTGCAGCCAGAAACATGAGAGAGGGCGGAAGCCTTACAATCCTTGCAACAGCCCTTATTGAGACAGGCTCCAAGATGGATGATGTTATCTACGAGGAGTTCAAGGGTACAGGTAACATGGAAATGGTTCTCGACAGAAAGCTTCAGGAAAAGAGAATCTTCCCTGCCATCAATATTCCAAAGTCCAGCACAAGAAGAGAGGATCTTCTTCTTACACAGGAAGAGCTCACAGCTATCAACAGCCTTAGAAAAGGATTTAACAGCATGAAGGCTGACGAGGCAGTGGATCAGTGCATCAACCTCTTCTCCAAGACTCGCAACAATGTTGAGTTTGTAAGAATGGTTGAGAAGCAGATGAGATTCTGATAGCAAACAAACAGCCCTGAGTCGTAAGACTCAGGGCTTTAATTATTTAAGTATTTAAATATCTCTAAGGTCTAAGAGATTTTCAATATCCTTGGCCTGTTTAGCCAGCCGCTCTTCCTGTTTGGCCTGGCGCAGTGTCTTGTCGGTTATGTGCTCAAGATTCTTTGGATCAAAGGGATTTGAGCCGCCTGATGATATTGTGAGAGTATTTGGTCTCTCCGGGATAAGATCTTTTGCAATATCCTCGTCAACTTCCTTGATCTGCTGTTTCTCGGAAATCTCGGGATTGAGGTTGGTCTCAGGTATTTTATCCAGCTGAGGATGGCCTTCGCTCTTCTTTGATACCAAAAGACCTATAAGATCCACATTCAGATTTGAAATGCTGCAGCCGACAGCTTTTTTGCCTTCAATCTCGAAGTTCCTTACTACCTTGGTGGAGATTTCGTAGTTGTGGAGAGTATCACCGTATCTGAACATTACGTCTATATTGTCGCCAATCTTAAGAGTGGTGGAATCATCAACAAGAATAGATATTCCTCGCATTGAGATATCGTGCACAATACAGTTCTTCAGGTCCATATTGTTGCCGTTAATTGAGATAAGACCCAGCTTATCAATATAGAATCTCTCAGCCTTTCTGGAGTTCTCGGGCTCTAATTTGGAAGAGCTCTTTATAAGATGGAAGTTACCGTATCTGGTCTTAACAGGTGTAATGGTGGTGGACATGAATTTGTAAACTCGTCCGTCGCGTTTATTCCTGATCTCTACGCTTGATGGCTCTAAAAACTGCATGTATTTTCCGAAGTATTCCATAGGCTTGACTAAAAGACCTGCAGCTACGCCAAAAATAGCCTCAGTCATAATAACTATGCTGTGTCCGTTGATGGCTGCGTGGATCTTTACTTCTGAACCGTTGGAAATTTCACTGACTTTCATAGGAATAACCCCCATTACATGAATCTAAGATTATGATATACTGAACAGAGTAAAAAATCTAGCATCAGGAGCGATTATGATCAAAGAGAATCTTGAATTAGTCGAGAAAAATATAGTATCTGCCTGTAATAAGGCCAAAAGAGACAGGAGTGAAGTGACACTGATTGCCGTAAGTAAGACCAAGCCTGTAAGTGACATAAGACAGGCAATGGACTGTGGTATTACGGTTTTTGGCGAGAATAAGGTGCAGGAGATAAGGGACAAGACAGACGAGATTAAAGAGCCTCTTTCCTGGCATATGATAGGACATCTTCAGGCCAACAAGGTAAAATATCTCCCCGGCAGAGTGTGCATGATCCACTCAGTTGACAATGTTAAGCTGGCTGCCGAGATTGAGAAACAGTTTGCAAAGACTGATGAGGTAATTGATGTTCTGATCGAAGTAAACATGGCACAGGAGGAGAGCAAGTTTGGTTTATCAGCAGAACAAGTGCCTGATTTTGTAAAAGAGATTTCACAGTACCCTCACCTTAACATAAGAGGCCTTATGACAATAGCACCATACACTGAGGATGCAGAGAGCAACAGAGTATATTTTAAGGGCCTTAGAGAGTTAAAGGACAAAATTAACGAAATGAATATTTCGGGTGTAAATATGGATACTCTTTCAATGGGAATGACAGGAGACTATCAGGTGGCAATCGAGGAAGGCGCCACATTTGTAAGGGTTGGAACAGGAATTTTCGGAGAGAGGGACTATACACATATTATTAAATAAATATAAACGAATTTACACTAAAAAAGCCAGATAGTATAATAATTTTATATACGTTTTGGCTTTTTGTTTGCAGTTAATCAGGAAGGCATCTATGCTCAGAACAGTTCCTTTATCTAAGGCATTATCAATTGATCAATTGAATCATCTGGTAGATACAGGGCATGTTTTTGTCACTCCTTTTGGACTAAACAGGACCTGCTATATTGTTGTGAATCATAAGCCGTTTATGGTTATAGCAACCGATATATCAATCAGGGGCGTCCAGCTCTCGGGCTCGTGGTATACATGGGAGGAAGTTGAGGCTATGGGCGGAGTATACGACTCTGAATTTGAAGCTCTTAAGGCAATTGCCGATGGAGCCTGATTTGAAATAATACTACGTCTTTTTGGAGGCATATACTTTGGGGTACGTTTTTTACTATATAGAAGCTCATCTGGCCTGTTTTTTACTTTTGGCTATAATCTACTATAAGATTTACAGAGGTGTAAACAAACAGGCATCTTCAATTTATCTTGGAAGACTTACCGGGACGTTAATGGTATATTTTTTGGCAGAGATATTCTGGGCGCTGGTTGATGACCAGGTCATCAGGTATTCGTTAACGCTTGTGTATCTTTCCAATATTTTCACTTACATTTTAATAACACTTTCTACTTACAACTGGTTTATCGTATCTGAGTCGCTTCAGGGAGACGGTATAGTTGAGGATAGGAAAAAGAGGCGTCTTGTTTTTATACCTGTTATCATTTCTGCGATCCTTTGTATTACAGCTTTCTGGACAGGGCTTATTTTCTATGTCGATGACAATGGAACGCTTGTAAACGGAAGATTATATGTGATTTTGGTCATCATTCCGTTTGGATATATGATCGCTTCATCTATAAAAGCATTTTCCAGGTATGCCAACAAGGACAGATATGCCGAGAGAGCAATCTATCTGATGATAGGCATATTCCCCTTTGCACCCATTGTTTGCGGGATTCTTCAGGCAACCTTCTGGAGAGTGCCTTTCCTTTGTTATGGTGCAGTAGCAGCAGTACTTTATGTATTCACAACTATTCAGGACAATATGATTTCCATTGATCCTCTGACTCAGACCAATAACAGAAATCAGATGTATAAATTCCTGATCAAGAAAATGAGAAACGAAGAGAGCGGAATGAGCCTGTTCCTTCTTATGGTTGATCTGGATAAGCTTAGAACAATAAATGACGCCTTTGGACACACTGAGGGTGACAGAGCGCTTATCAGAGTTGCAAGTGCCATTAAGGACGCCTGTCAGGGACCGAGAGGAAGAATGTTTGTGTCCAGATACGGCGGAGACGAATTTGTGATTGTAGCGGAGATGGCTTATAGGGCAGAAGCTACATATCTTGCGGAGCAGATTAAAAACAATATCAGAAGATTGTCTGATATTGAAGGAGCGCCTTATGATGTGACTGTGAGCGTAGGAATAGCTCAGTATGACTACAAGGCTCCTGTTTCACTTCAGGCCTTTATTGCCAGGGCTGATTCTGATCTGTACCAGAACAAAAAGATAAATAATGCTTAAAATAAAGAGCTTATCAGGCTTATTATGACTCCTGTAAGAATAAATGCTGCAAGTATTGAAATGGCATAGATGAATTTCATGCGTCCCATAGGTCTTCTCCTTAGCATGTGCTTGTTAAAACGTGATATACTTATAATAGTATATCAGATTGGAGGGGCATAGGTATGCAGATTTATGTATCCGGCAGTGTACTTAGAAGCGGTGACGGTTCCATTGATCATCCTTTCAAAACAATACAGGAGGCCGCACAGGCAGCTAAAGCGGGAGATACTGTATTTGTGGCTCCCGGCATATACAGAGAATGGGTAAAACCTGCAAACTCAGGAACTGAGAAGGACAGGATACAATATATCAGCACGTCACGCGGGGAAGCGATCATCACCGGCGCTGAGCGCCTCTCGGGGTGGGAGAGCTTTGAGAACGTATGGCGTGTCAGGATTCCAAACAGCTTCTTTGGGGATTACAATCCCTATATCGATGAAGTAAAAGGGGACTGGTTCTTCCCTTCTGAACACAATCCACACACAGGCGATATATATTTAGACGGAAAGTCCATGTACGAGGTCTTTGACCTCTCTCTTTGCATGCATCCACATAAGGACAAGAGATCCTGGGATCCCAATTTTTCAACTTATGTTTGGTTTACGGCCCAGGAGGATGGAAATACCGTAATCTACGCCAATTTCCAGGGAAAAGACCCAAATGAAGAAAATGTAGAGCTCTCTGTCAGGAAGGCATGCTTTTATCCGGAACAGACAGGGATAAGTTATATTACACTCTGCGGATTTACCGTAAGGTGTGCTGCAACACAGTGGGCTCCGCCTACTGCTTATCAGGAAGGCATGGTAGGTCCTCACTGGTCAAAGGGATGGATCATCGAGGACTGTGAGATATATGAATCAAAGTGCAGCTGAATATCCCTTGGCAAGTACTTCCAGAGAGGTAATAACAACAAGTGGTCCACCACTTATGTAAAGATCGGAAGCCAGACGGAGAGAGATTCTATTTGTCAGGCTGTAAATGAAGGTTGGGATAAAGAGAGCGTAGGCTCCCATATTGTAAGACGCTGCGATATCCACGACTGTGGTCAGACAGGTATTGTAGGACACCTTGGCGGTGTTTTCAGTATCATTGAGGACAACCATATTCATCATATTAACAACAAGCATAACCTTGCCGGCGCTGAGATAGGCGGTATCAAGCTTCATGCGGCCATTGATACCATAATAAGGCGCAATCACATTGACCACTGCACCAGAGGACTCTGGCTTGACTGGCAGGCCCAGGGCACAAGGGTCACTCAGAACTTTATGCATGACAACGTTCCTCCGGAAGGGGCTATCATTGATAACAGCCTCTCACTGGGAGAAGATATATTTGTTGAGGTTTCACACGGCCCTACACTTATAGATCACAACCTGCTTCTGTCACAGATTTCATGCAGACTGAGCACACAGGGCCTTGCGTTCATACACAACCTGATCGCAGGTTCATTTACCTATGTCGGACAGGGAACCGATGATGGAACCAGAAAGATGACTACATCCAGGTTTACACCATATCATGTTCCTCACTCCACGAAGATTGCAGGCTTTATGACAATCCAGCACGGAGATGCAAGGTTCTACAACAATATCTTTATTCAGCAGAAGGTCAGGCAGGATCTATTGGATTTCTGCATTTCAGAAAACAGCGATACCATGGATCAGCACAACTTTATCTGCGGAACCTGCCCGTACAATAAGTTCCCGACGGCATCAGAGTATTTTGCCAAATTCACTAAGATACCAGCCTGGGAAGTAGGAAATGATATCTACTATTCATATCTGCCGGTATATACCGGAGGCAATGCCTACTACAACGGTGCAAGACCCTGCGATGGCGAGCTTGCTGCCCACGTTGATAAGGACCACAAGATCAGCTTATACCTTGATGAGGAGGATGGAAGATATACTCTTCACACAAACCTCTACGAGTATCTGCCAAGATCCTTTACTATGCCAATGAACACCGAGGCTTTGGGAATAGCTTTTGAGCCTGAGCAGAGATTTGAAAATCCCGATGGCAGCGCCATTATGTTTGATATGGACTACTTCGGAAGAAAGCGCGGAAGATTCCCTGTTGCAGGACCTTTCGAGGAGTGCAATACGGACAGGTTTACCGTTCAGACATCTGGCTTTGGTCCATACAGGATAAAACACGCCGAAAGGCCCAGAATCGAAGGCAAAAAGGATGAATTTGAAGACGTCAGAGAGGATGAAAAGCTGAGGGAAGACGTAGAGCCTTCTGTTTCCGTAGAAGAGCCGGAGACTGAAAAGGAGAGGGAAGATATACCTGAGCCCGAGTCCTTTGTAGAGGAGATCAATTCCAATATTATGCTCACAGGGTGCGATGGTGCCGGAATCTCTTTTCCCTTCGAAGGAAGCCTGTTCCAGGTAAGAGATATGTTTGTTAAGGGCAATGAAGTCTGGCTGTACGACGGCGTAAATGATAAGCTGGTAGAGCTTGACTGTGAGTACGGAATTTATCATACTTTAAAGAAGTGGTCTGTGGGTGCTCTGCAGTCCATCGATGTATCGGATGACCCTAACTGCGAGGGCTTTGTTCGCACAGCCGGAACGCTCCTTTGCATCCTGAATAAGAGTATGGCCCATGACCCTGCAGATACCTGTGCTACAATTCAGGATAAGGTCAACTCCGGAATTGAGAGTAAGGGGATCAAGATGCGATTTACCCCTAAGTACCTGAAGTTCATCAGAAACAAGAAGTTCATATCCCTCGAGGATGTTATCTACAGGATGAGCAAGGGCAACATGGATATAGTCACAGAGAGACTTGAAAAACTCTGATCAGAATTAAGATAAAGGTAATTAACGTTTATGGAGAGAAGAGCAAACTGGTATAAGCTCGACAATGCGGCGAAGATTGTACCTTCAACTGCAAAGGGAGCCAATACCAGAGTATTCAGACTTACATGCGAGCTGAAGGAGGAGGTTAATCCCGAAATCCTTCAGCAGGCGCTGGATGATACGATAGAAGAATTTCCTTTCTTTAACTGTGTTCTTCACAGGGGGATTTTCTGGTATTATCTCGAGGACAGCAATTTAATGGCCAAGGTGGAACAGGAGCATACTCCTGCCTGCCTTCCTCTTTATATTCCCGGTAAAAAGAATCTTTTATACAGGGTGGGCTACTTTAACAAGAGGATAAATCTTGAGATGTTCCATGTACTGGCAGACGGTACCGGAGCTTTCATGTTTTTTAAAAATCTTGTTACAAGATACCTACAGATAAGGCATAACCTCAGCGAGGATATTAAACCCGCCGATGATTTTTCCGTGGAAGAGAAGAATGTGGATGCCTTCACTGACAACTACTCCAAGCAAAAAGGCCTTAAGCAGCTGGGAGAGATGAGATCCGTTAAGGCTTATCAGGTAACGGGAGAAGTGGATGACAATCTTTTGCCTCACCTTCTTGAAGGAACCGTGTCGGCGTCCAAGTTCCTTGATCTTGCCCACAAGTATGAGTCAACAGTAGGTGTTTTGTGTGTCGCTCTATACATAAAGGCTGTGATACAGGGCATGAACAGACATCAGAGGAGAAGACATATTGTAGTCAGTGTGCCTGTTAACCTGCGCCAGTTCTTTAAGAGCGGAACAGCGAGAAACTTCTTTGGTGTCATAAATATTGACTATGATCCCAAGAACTATGACGGTGAGTTAAAGAGCATAATAGAACCCGTTGCCAAGGACTTTAAGGAGAAACTCTCATCTGAAAATATAGAAAAGACCATGAATTCCTACTCATCCTTGGAACACAACCTGGCGATCAAGATGGTTCCGCTTCCAATCAAGGACTTCACCATCGGAAGATTCGACAGAGCTGCCAAGAGGGGCGTTACAACATCAATGTCTAACCTTGGACAGATCAAGATGCCTCCTGAAGTTTCTGATTATATCGACAGATTCAGTGCCTTTATGACCGCTTCGTCTCAGCAGGTATGCGTATGCACCTTCAAAGACAAGATGGTATTCGGTGAGGTTTCACCCTTTAAGACTCATAAGACCATGCTTAATTTCTTCAGATGCCTCTCTGAGGAGGGAATTGAAATTGAGCTTGGAACCAACGATTACGATATGTACGAGGAAAAAGAGTAAATGCAGATTTGTCAGAAATGTAATGTAAAAATAAGAGGCAGAAAGGAATGCTGCCCTCTGTGCCAGGGAAGACTTAAGGAAGTGGAAGGGGATGAGAATCCTTCATTCCCGGTCCTTGAAAAGAGAAAGATCAGCAATATCACTTTCCTTAAGATGTGTACTTTTTTGTTTATAGCATCGGAGATTATCTTTGGGGCCATCAATATAATGACAAAAGGGGAGTTCTCTTTTATAGGCCCTGTTATGTTGGGGCTTCTTGTTGCCTGGATTGATGTTATTGCAACCATGTATCTCAGAAATAACCTTATCAAGGTCATAACTTTTGAGGTTGTCGTTGCGATTGTAGTTGATTTCTATATCGATATAAAGACCGGCTTCCATGGCTGGAGTGTCAATTGGATGATCCCAATGACACTGATAGGACTTGCCATCGCAACTAACATCATTGCGTGGGTGCTTAAACTTCGTCTTGACGAGTATATCCTGTATATCGTCCTTGATTTTGTAATGGCACTTGTTCAGATTATTTTTATCAGAAACGGCATGAATACTTTCCCATGGCCGGCAGTAGCAAGCATTATCACTTATATGATACTTATCGCTGCACTGGTAATTTTCAGATTCAGAGATCTTAAGAACGCATCGGAGAAGATGTTTAATATATGAGCATCAAGAACAGACTTAATAAAAACAATATCAAACGAGGTATTGTGTTTGCTTCAAGAGCAGGGGATTTTGTAGAGAATTCCATAAGCAGAGCCATTGAGAATTCCGGAAGAAAGGCAGAGGATCTTCCTGAGGACCCCGAAAAGATGACGTGGTACAGAGTGCCGCTTGAAAAGGGACTTTCGGGGGATGGGTCAGAGTATTACATCTATGTAAAGCTGGCTGATCCCGATAAACTGTGCGTGTTTTTCTCGGGTGGAGGAGTGGCCTGGAATGAATATACCGCTGCAAGACCCGTTACCGGCGGAAAAGTTGCGTCAAGACAGCCTAACTTTTACTGGAACAATCTAAGACCCTTTACCCAGCTTATGAATATAAATGTCGGTATCACCGATATTAAGAACGAGGCCAATCCCTTCAGGGACTGGAGCTTTGTTGTCATAACCTATGCAACGGGAGACTTCCACATCGGTAACCACGACTACCCATATAAGGCAGAGGATGGAAGCGATGAGATACTCCATTTTCATGGCTATGTGAATTTTCTTGAGAGCATGAAGGTGGCAAAAGAGCTTTTTCCTGCACCATCACACCTTCTTATAGCCGGCAATTCCGCCGGTGCTTTTGCTGTGCCTGCTCTTGCGGGAGAAGTGGTGGATAACTATTATCCGAACGCAAGAAACATCACACTCTTTTCCGACAGTGGGCAGCTCCTTTACAAGAAATGGCGCTCTACGGCCAAAAACATATGGCAGGCGAAAGAGAGCTTCTGGAAGCCTATTCATGGGGACAATATCACTCTGGAATGGTATAAGGATCTCTACAGTAAGTACGGCGATAGATTCACTCTTTTATATTCAAGTTCAATACATGATTATCTTCTGAGTGCTTATTATAACGATATAATAAACAAGAAGTATGAGACGGATGCTGATGTGCAGAAGGAATACTACGATCAGCTCTGTGAGATGATTCGTCAGTTAAAAGAGATAACACCTCATTTTGGGATTTTCTTAAATGAATGGAAAATCCCGCTCATTACCATGGGCGGGACTGTGCATTGCAGTGTGAGAGAACCTCATTTTACGCTGTTTACTCAAAGCGGGATCTCTATGGCTGACTGGCTCAAAGATGCAGTAGAAGGAAAAGTCTATGATGTGGGACTCGACCTTCTTAAAAACTCTTAATCAATAAAGCACTTCTCGATAAGAGCTTCATACTCCTCACGAAGAGAATCCGGAATATCATATTCATCAAGAGCCTCTGTAACTGACCAGTGCTCATTAATCATCGAACGAAGAATGTTGCGGATAACACTAAGATCAAGCGCTTCCAATGTCGCAGCTGTTGTCATATCTCTACCTCCTCACAATACTTTTACATAACACTTTAACTACCATATATTGTAGTATAAAATATTCTATATACAAGTATTGACATTTAGATTTGAATTACTTTTGTAAAATATGCACAGAAACTTGAGGGGACTTTCATGCATATAACTACAATTGCACTTATAACCTCAATTATTGGGCTTATCAGCTCGTTTTTTCTGGTGGGACTAGTTCCGTCACTGGTGTCATTTATTATGGGCATAAGACTGATCATTGAGGAAAAGTCCATAGATGTTGTAAGGATCCTGGCGATTTCCCTTGCGGGAATTCTGCTTCCCATTGTTATGTATCTGAACACCTTTGGTCTGCATCTTCCAACACCGGATGAGAGCGGAAGAAATTTTTATCAGCAGATCATGATAAACAATTATTCGAATCTCGCCAAAGGCCTGGGGATCATCAGGGAAGAAGATACAGCTCTTGTAGAAGAAAATATAAGTGATAATGCAGATGAAGAGATAACCTATTACTCCAATACTCCCAAGACTCACAGCGAAGAGGCGGCAAATAACTCCGGCGCTTTAGCATCTTCAGAAAAGCTTCCGGAGATATTTGAAAGTCTTGACAGTATTGCTCCTTCTGAGAGGAATAAAGGAGGAATAATCTCCATCGCGCCATCTGATGATGACATGCCGTCCTACGGCGGACTTCCAGTGGGTACCCTTATAATAGCCCAGTATTTCAGGGAGGATGATCACAATGCCAATCCGGTCCTGGTTTTGCAGAACAAATCAGGAGATATGTGCAGATATGAGTGTATCTTTACAGCCAGAGACAAGGACGGAAATGAGATGGCAATTTCCGAGAAGACCGTGGAGGTTGTAAGGGACGGAAGTGTCTTTGTCTTCGAGGGAAGATTTGATAAAAAGGACCTTGGCGGAAGCATTCCCGATGCCTTTGAGTTCTCTATATCAAAGCGTGACCCTTATGAAAAAGACATGTCGGCAGACGTGGCAGTCTATACCGCGGTAGAAGGCAACTCTGCAATTCTTACGGCGGAGAATAAATCTGACAAAAAGGTCAAAGTGGATGCTTATGTTCTTTTCTTTGACGGAAAAGAGCTTGTGGACTGCATGTGGATGATCCCCCAGAACACCGATGAAGTGTGCCTTGAGCCGGGAAGTGCAGCTTCCATTAAGGGAGATGCATATTACAGGTTTGATCATGTAGAGACGTTTTATACAGCTTATGAGGCTGTAGGAGAATAAAAGATTTAAATATACTGCTCGTTATACTATAATAAACCTAGATATTATTACGAAGACCATCAGGAGGAGACTATGGCACAGGAAAGAGAAGATCTGATACACTCACTGGCGAAATCTATGGGAGTGGGGGATGCACAGAAAGCAAAGTATACTTCCAATAAGTTCAACACTGAAACAGGTGCAATGTATGCAAACGGCCATGCGATTCCCAGGGGAACAATAGAGCAGGCTAAGGTATATTTTACAAATCAGTACAGAAAGATTGCTGAAAAAGATGACGAGGGAGCCAAGGAAATGGCTATGCTCTATGAAGTGGCAGTTGAAGCCATAAATATGATGGTTGATAACACAAATACATCAGCAGACAGACCTCAGGTTTAAGACCTGAGGTTTTATTTTGCCTCCTGATATATATGACAGCAATGTCAATTAATGACATTTATGCACATTTTGCCAACTGAATGCTTTAATGCTTTAAAGTGTGTTGTGCATAATATATACTTTTTGTGTTATATTATGCCGAAAATTGTACAATATATTTGTTAAATAGTACAAAAAATAAAAAAAGTATAAATAGGGCTATTGCAATTTGCACAAATAAGAGATATGATGATTTTGTCGTAAAGAACTGACCGACAGTCGATTCGAAGAGTTTTGATTTTTGGAAGTTTGAAACGGTGACAGAATGAACGAGACATCCTGGTGTATATTAAAATTTATAGAGAGCCTTGAGAAAAGAGTAAGGGTTAAATGAGGGGGAACCTCATTTTACTTTGTTTGCTCTTTTTTTATTTATCAAAATAGAAATGAAAAACCGAGAATTTATTAACAAAATAGAGTCCAACCCTATCATCGCGGCAGTTAAGGATGATAACGGCCTTGAAGTGGCTCTGACAGAAGACATAGAGATCATATTTGTATTATACGGAGACATATGCAGCATACCGACCATAGTCGACAAGATCAAGAAAACCGGTAAGGTTGCAATGGTGCATGTGGATCTGATAACAGGACTTAATAACTCCAAGGACGTATGCCTTGACTTTATTAAGAACAACACAAAAGCAGATGGGATCATCACCACAAAGAGCAATCTCATTCAACACGCAAGAGAACTTGAGCTAAATACAGTGCTGAGATACTTTATACTGGATTCTCTGGCACTGCAGAACATAGAAAAGCAGGCAAGAAGCCCCGGAATAAAACCTGATATTATCGAGTTTTTACCGGGCATAGTTCTTCCGAAGATGATAAAGCGGATCAACAAGGTCAGCAGAGTTCCGATTATAGCCGGGGGGTTAATAGCGGACAAGGAAGATGTGATGAACGCACTGGATGCCGGGGCACTTGCAATTTCCACCACCAATCATGATGTGTGGGAGCTTTAAAGAGAAGTTAAAGCGAAGGGGCTTTAATAATATTATTTCTTTCACAAGAAAAAGGAGGGTTAAGTAATGGCAAAGTACGTTATGGCGCTGGATGCAGGTACAACAAGTAACAGATGTATCCTGTTCAACGAGAAGGGTGAGATGTGCTCTGTTGCTCAGAAGGAATTCACACAGTATTATCCTCAGCCCGGTTGGGTAGAGCATGATGCTAATGAAATCTGGCAGACACAGCTTTCGGTTGCTCGTGAGGCTATGGCTAAGGTTGGGGCAACCTACACAGACATTGCAGCAATCGGTATCACAAACCAGCGTGAAACAACAATTGTTTGGGACAGAGCTACAGGAAAACCTGTATATCATGCTATCGTATGGCAGTGCCGCAGAACAGCAGATATGAAGCAGGAACTTCTTGACAAGTATCCCGGAATCGACAACGCAGCTTACAACAAGACAGGTCTTGTATTCGATCCTTATTTCTCAGGAACAAAGCTTCGCTGGATCCTCAACAACGTAGAGGGTGTTCGTGAAAGAGCAGAGAAGGGTGAGCTTTGCTTCGGTACTGTTGATTCATGGCTTATCTTCAAGCTTACAAAGGGCAAAGTACACGCTACAGATTACTCAAACGCATCAAGAACAATGATGTTCAACATCAACACTGTTGATTGGGATAAAGAACTTTGCGACCAGCTCGAGGTTCCTATGAGCATGCTTCCAAAGGCACTTCCTTCCAGCTGCACAGAGTTTGGTGAGGCAGATCCTGAGTTCTTCGGCGGACCTATCAAGATCGCCGGTGTAGCAGGTGACCAGCAGGCAGCTCTGTTCGGACAGACCTGCTTCGAGTCAGGAATGGCTAAGAACACATACGGAACAGGATGCTTCATGCTGATGAATATCGGTACAAAGCCTCAGTTCCCTAACAACGGACTTCTTACAACTATCGCATGGGGGCTCGACGGAAAGGTTGAGTACGCTCTCGAGGGTTCAATCTTCGTAGCAGGCGCAGCTATCCAGTGGCTTCGTGATGAGGTTAAGCTCGTTGATACATCACCTGATTCTGAGTACTTCGCAACTCAGGTTCCTGATACAAACGGATGCTACGTAGTTCCTGCATTTACAGGACTTGGTGCTCCTTATTGGGATCCTTACGCACGTGGAGCTATCACAGGACTTACACGTGGTGTTAACAAGAAACATATTATTCGTGCAACTCTTGAGTCACTTGCTCTTCAGACAAACGATGTTCTCGGAGCAATGGAAGAGGGTTCAGGAATCAAGCTTGCAGCTCTTAAGGTTGACGGTGGTGCCTGCAAGAACAACTTCCTTATGCAGTTCCAGTCAGATATCATCAATGCTCCCGTACATCGTCCTGTATGTGTTGAGACAACAGCTATGGGTGCTTCTTACCTGGCAGGTCTTGCAGTTGGCTTCTGGAAGAGCAAAGAGGATGTTATCAAGAACTGGGCTATCGACAGAGAGTTTGAGCCTAACATGACAGAAGAGGCTCGTGCTGAGAAGCTTAAAGGCTGGAAACAGGCTGTTAAGGCAACTCTTGGATGGGCAAAAGGCTGATAACTGATTAACTTAGGTGAGGAAAAAATCACATAATACTAAAAGGGGGTATTTATTATGAGCATTTATTTAGGCGAGTTTATCGGAACACTTATTCTGGTACTCCTCGGAGATGGCGTTTGCTGTAACGTATCACTTGAGAAGTCAGGATTCAAGGGCGGCGGAGCTGTTCACATCCTTATCGGATGGGGAATGGCAGTTATGGTTCCTGCATTTGCAATGAGCAACTTTACAGGATGCCCTTCAGCATTCAACCCTGCAGTTACAATCGGTATCGCTATCAGAAGCGGTGACTGGTCAACAGTTGCAGGACAGATCATTGCTCAGATGCTCGGTGGTTTCTGCGGCGCAGCTATCCTTATGGTTCTCTACGGAGATCACATCAAGGCTACAGCTAATGATGATGTTGTTCGCGGATGCTTCTGCACAGCACCTTCAATCCCTAACCAGGTTCTGAACTTCCTTTCAGAGTTCTGCGCTACATTCATCCTTGTATTCACACTGGCTCTGATCCCTGCTGGCTCAGACCGCACTGTATGGGTTCTCGTATACGGCGTAATCGTTGCATGCGGTGCTTCCTTCGGTGGACTTACAGGATACGCTATGAACGCAGCAAGAGATACTGCTCCTCGTATTGCTTATCAGCTCCTTGCTCCTAACTTCGGCAAGAAGAACGGCAACTGGGGTTATGGCTGGATCCCTGCAGTAGCTCCTATCTGCGGCGGTATCGTTGCATCTCTTCTTTACAACGTTCTTGCAGGCGCTGGAATGTTTGGCTGATTTAAATGCTAATCGAATAGGATTTGTGCTTGCACAAAGACCGAATAGTAGTATCATAGAATTAACTTTATATTGAACGGGAGGCGAGAGTGAGCACATATACTGTGGGGAACACAGTTTGCTTTCTCTCGCCTTTTTCAAGTTTAGGGTGTATCCCATGCCCAATGAAAAAAGGAGATTATTATGTTGTACGATGTGATCGTAATCGGAGCCGGTGTTACCGGGTCTGCAGTCGCAAGAGAGCTGTCCCGTTATGAGACAAATGTCTGCGTACTGGAGAAATGCGAAGATGTTTGTGAGGGAACATCAAAAGCCAATTCCGCTATCGTTCATGCCGGATTTGATGCAGCTGAAGGCTCGCTTATGGCCAAGCTCAATGTCAGAGGCAATGAAATGATGGGTGATCTTGCAAAAGACCTTGATATTCCGTTTAAGAGAAACGGAGCAATGGTCGTATGTATCCACAAGGAAGCTCTTGATGGACTTAAAGACCTCTATAACAGAGGTATTGCCAACGGAGTTAAGGAACTTAAGATTTTAAACAGAGATGAAGCTCTTGAAATGGAGCCCAATCTTTCTGAGAACGTAGAGGGAGCACTCTGGGCTCCTACAAGCGGAATCATCTGTCCTTTCGAACTCAATATAGCTATGGCAGAGAATGCCAACATGAATGGCGTTGATTTCCGTTTCAATACAGAAGTTGAAGATATTAAAAAAGGTGAAGACGGCAATTGGCACTTAAGGACTAACAACGGTGAGTATGTTGCAAGATACGTAGTTAATGCTGCAGGTGTATATGCTGATACAATACATAATATGGTAAGTGCAGATAAGATCCATATTACACCAAGAAGAGGAGACTATTGTCTTCTTGATAAGACTGTCGGCGGACATGTTAAACACACGATCTTCCCTCAGCCCACAAATCTTGGTAAGGGCGTTCTTGTTTCACCTACAATCCATGGCAACCTTATTGTTGGACCTACAGCTGTGGATATTGAGAACAAGGAAGGCAACAACACAACAGCAGCCGGAATCGATGATCTTATCGCTAAGGCCGGTGATCATGTAAGAAATCTTCCTATCAGAAATGTCATCACATCCTTTGCAGGACTTCGTGCTCACGAATCACATCATGAGTTCATCATCAAGGAAGTAGAAGATGCGCCACACTTTATCGACTGCGCAGGCATTGAGTCTCCCGGACTTACAAGTAGCCCTGCTATCGGCGAGATGGTCGGAGGCATGATGAAGGATATGATGGGACTTAAGGAGAAGGCTAACTGGATCAGCACTCGTAAGGGTGTTAAGAAGACTGAAGGCCTCTCAGTAGAAGAGAGAAATGCTCTTATCAAAGAGAATCCCGCATATGGTACCATCATCTGCAGATGCGAATCTATTACAGAGGGTGAGATCCTTGATGCGATCCACAGACCACTTGGCGCAAGAAGCCTTGATGGCGTAAAGCGCAGAACAAGAGCGGGCATGGGAAGATGCCAGGCAGGTTTCTGCTCACCGAGAACAATGGAAATCCTTCACCGCGAACTTGGAATTCCTTATGAGAAGATTACAAAGAGCGGCGGAAAGTCAAACATTGTCCTTGAGAGAACAAAAGGGGAGGTAAGCGGGTCATGAAGACATATGATATCGTAATAGTAGGCGGCGGCCCTGCCGGACTCGCAGCAGCTGTAGCAGCCAAGGAAGCCGGCAATGACAGCATCCTTATTCTCGAGAGAGACCATGAGCTTGGTGGAATCTTAAATCAGTGTATCCACAACGGATTCGGACTTCATACCTTTAAGGAAGAGCTCACAGGTCCCGAGTATGCATATCGTTTTATCAAACAGGTTCTTGATCTTGGCATTGAGTACAAGCTCAATACCATGGTTATGGACATTGCACCGGACAAGACAGTTACAGCCATGAACAGAGAAGACGGAATGTTCCAGATTCCTGCCAAGGCAGTTATCCTTGCAATGGGCTGCAGAGAAAGACCTCGTGGAGCCCTGAACATCCCGGGATATCGTCCTGCAGGTATTTTCTCAGCAGGTACTGCACAGAGACTTGTAAATATTGAAGGCTACATGCCCGGTCGTGAGGTTGTAATCCTTGGATCCGGTGATATCGGACTTATCATGGCCCGCAGAATGACCTTCGAAGGCGCCAAGGTTAAGGTTGTAGCAGAGCTTATGCCTTACTCAGGCGGACTTAAGAGAAACATCGTTCAGTGTCTTGATGACTACGGAATTCCTCTTAAGCTCTCACATACCGTTGTTGATATCGAGGGAAAAGACCATGTAACAGCCGTTACGATCGCTGAGGTCGGACCTGACAGAAAGCCAATCCCCGGAACAGAAGAGAGATATACCTGTGATACACTCCTTCTTTCCTGCGGACTTATTCCTGAGAATGAGCTCTCAAGATCGGCCGGCGTAACAATGAACCCTGTTACATCAGGACCTGTTGTTAACGAGTCTCTTGAGACCAACATCCCCGGTGTATTTGCCTGCGGTAACGTTCTTCACGTACATGACCTTGTTGACTATGTATCTGAAGAAGCTAAGAGAGCCGGACAGAATGCTGTTAAGTACATCGCAGACGGATGTAAGGAAGCTGAAGGTGCAAATGTTATTGAGCTGTGTGCAACAGACGGCGCAAGATATACAGTACCAAGCACCATCAACAAAGACAGAATGGATGACCTTCTTACAGTAAGATTCAGAGTGGGTGATGTTTATAAGAATTCCTTCGTAAGTGTATACTTCGATGATGAGAGAGTAATGCACAACGAAAAGAGAATCCTGGCACCCGGTGAGATGGAGCAGATCATTCTTCAGAAAAAGAAACTCGATGAGTATCCAAATCTTAAGAAGATAACTGTAAAGATAGAAAAGGAGTAAGGCTTATGGAAACCAGAGAATTAACATGTATCGGATGTCCTATGGGGTGCCTTGTTACAGTTACTTTGGATAATGGAGAAGTTAAAGAGGTAACAGGTAACACATGTGCCAAGGGCGATATTTACGCCAGAAAAGAAGTGGTCAATCCCACAAGAATTGTTACCAGCACTGTTAAGATCGTAGGCGGTGACAAGGAGAGAGTTTCTGTTAAGACTGCAAGCGACATTCCAAAGAGCAAGATCTTTGAGGTAATGAAAGACATTGATGCAGCACAGGCTACAGCACCTGCTCACATCGGTGACGTGATCATCAAGGATGTTGCAGGAACAGGCGTTGATGTGGTTGCCACAAGAAATGTGGAAGCAGTTTAAAAAAGCTATTGCAATATAAGAGAGAAAGACTTAGAATACAAGGTGTACTAGTTCAGATAGTACACCTTGTATTTTTTTTGTGCAGAGCACAAGAGCACTTGTCGGGGATAAGCAAAACGTGGAGGTTACCATGAATTTGATCGGCTACCAGGATAGCAGGCCTATCTACGAACAAATTGTTGAAAACTTCAAAATGCAGATATACAAAGGAATCCTTCAGGAGGGTGACCAGATGCCCTCAGTAAGAAACCTTGCTGTGGAGCTTTCCACCAATCCCAACACGGTTCAGAAGGCCTATGCTGAGCTTGAGAGGCAGGGATTTATCTATACAGTGAAAGGCAGGGGTAACTTTGTCAAAGGAGGGGACATTCTTTTAGAAGGCAAGAAGTCCGAACTGGTTAAAGAGATAGTTGAGCTCTTTACAGAGGCTCACGAAATAGGGCTTTCACTGGATGAGCTTGTTGATGAGATAAAAAAGCATTTGGAAAAGCTTGGGGAGGGTAAGCATGATTGAATTACTGAATCTTGAAAAATCATTTGACGACATAAAAGCTGTCAATCGTGTTTCACTAAACATCTTAGACGGCGAGGTCTTTGGACTGGTCGGAACCAACGGAGCAGGAAAGAGTACGATACTCAGGATCATATCCGGAGTCATAAAGCCGGATGAGGGAATTGTGCTTGTGGATAAGAGACCTGTTTACGATAACCCTGAGGTTAAGCGAGATGTCTTTTACATATCTGACGATCAGTACTTTCTTCCGAATTCAACCCCAGAGGAGATGGCAGTATATTACGAGAACATATATCAGAACTTTGACAAACTAAGGTTTTACAAGCTCTGCAGCGGCTTTGGACTGGATGTAAAGAGAAGGATAAACACTTTCTCAAAAGGTATGAAGAAGCAGGTTTCAATTCTTCTTGGAATTTGTGCCGGAACAAAGTATCTTTTGTGCGATGAGACCTTTGATGGCCTTGATCCGGTTGTAAGGCAGGGAGTTAAGAGTCTTTTTGCGGGAGAGATGGCTGACAGGGGACTGACACCGGTTATCGCTTCCCACAACTTAAGAGAGCTTGAAGATATCTGCGATCACATAGGTCTTCTTCATCAGGGCGGAGTGATCCTCTCGGAAGACATTGAGGATATGAAGATCAAGATGCAGAAGGTACAGTGCGTATTTGCTTCCGAGGAAGATGAAAAGAAAGCGCTTGAAGGCCTGAATGTTCTTCTTCATGAGACCAGGGGAAGACTTCACACCATCACAATAAGAGGTGAGAGAGAAGAGATAGAGAGGGCCTTTGGCAGAGGTAATCCAATCTTCTTTGAAGTTCTGGCACTTTCATTGGAAGAGATCTTTATCAGTGAAACGGAGGTAGTTGGGTATGACATCCGCAAATTTGTCCTTGGGTGAGAAACTTAAAAATCACAGAACCTATTTAAACAGGACCCTTTGGTCCGGCTATATAGCACTTCCTTTTTTGGCTGCATATTTTATTCTTGGTGTTATCATGATGATCTCAAGGACCATCAATTATGCAGCAAGATATAACCAGAGTGATGCTGTGCTGTATCAGGAAAAGCTAAGAGCAGTTTCAAGAGTACTCGGCGTTGAACAGTTTGGATTTGTTATTGTCATCGGTATAGCTGTTATGTTCGCTCTTCAGGGCTTTTCATATGTGTTTGATACCAGCAAGCTGGACTTTTACTTAAGCCAGCCTACTACCAAGGCACAGAGGATTGCCAAGAATTATTTCAATGCGATCACATCATTCCTGATAATGTATGTTGGATGCGAGATCATTGCGCTTGTTATCGCAGCATGTATGGGAGCAGTAGGTAAGTACCTGTATCTGTCGGTTCTCATTGAGACCATAAGAGCATTTAATCTGTTCTTTGCCTTTTACAACATAACAGTTCTGGCAGTGATGTTAAGCGGAAGCCTTCCGATTGCAATTCTGCTTACCGGATTTTTTGCTTTTATATCAATACTTTTTGCGGGAGAGCTTTACTTCTTTAACAGCATGTTTTTTGCTACTCACAGCTCGATGCAGCCATTCAGGGTATGGTTTTCTCCTTTGTTCGACAGATTCGGAGTTTATCTGACTCTTGTTGACGAACAGAGATCATCATTTGCACTTATAAGCCCGGAGTATATAAGTAATGTTCTTGGCAGAATTCTTCCAAGAGAGGCTGATACGCTTATTACCGGACTTATCGCATTTGCATTTGCTCTTATCTTTGCAAAAATGCGACAGGCAGAGTGGGCCGGAAAGGGTATTGTTATAAGGCCCTTCAGATGGCTTGTTAAGATCGTAGTCTGTGTTGCAGCAGGCCTTGGAGTGGGATACATCGTATATCTTGTCTATGAGACTGTATGGTCACAGAGACTCTTTGCTCAGATGTGCCTGATAATGGCTCTGACTACAATCGTTACCGGATGTATTGCTGAAGTTATCCTTGAGGGAAACATCAGGAGAGTATTTAAGGGCAAGGCCCAGACCATTATGGCTCTGGCAATAGTTCTTTTGATATTCACTATCTACAGAGGAGATCTTCTTGGGTTTGACAGCTATGTACCTGCTGCTGACAAGATTGAGAGCTGCGCTATCGTAAACAATGCAAGGTCATTTAATCTTCTCAATGTAATGGCCAATGGCAGTATTTATGATGTGGAAATGATGGCCATTACCAATACGGAAGATTTCGTAAAGATTGCATCAGCCGGAATGGAGAACAGAAAGCTTCAGAAGAAGAATTACGACGACAATATTTACGATTCCATGGGCTATGAGCTTGAAATCCTCTATAGATTAAAGAACGGCAGAAAGGTTTACAGATACATTACCGTTCCCTATGACACAGTAAACGAGGAACTGGCCAGGATAGTGGACAGTGAGGAATTTAAGAGAGGATATTTTGATATCTTTAACGATGAAATCGTAAGAGAGCTTGATGTTCCTTCTCTCCATAATCTTGTTTATGATTCTATGGGCGCTTCAGAGAGCACCAAGAATTTCTCTTATGAAGAGTTTAGTGAAGCTTATAGAAAAGACATTCTGGACAACTACAGTTTTGAATACGCAAGTAAGAACATGCCTATAGGATGCGTGAACTATGAAGGCAACAGCGAGAATTACGTATACGGAAGCATGGATGTGTTTGAGACTTATACCAATACAATAGCTTACCTTAAAAAGCTTGGCATTTATATCGACTATAAGATTGATGTCTCAGATATAAGAGAGATCAAGGTTAACAACTACTTCCCGGGATATGACCTGGAAACCGAATCGATCAGCGACCCGGATCCAAACGTTGAGACTTCCCACGCGACCTATACGGATCCTGAGCAGATAAAAGAACTTTTGGAGGCATCGGTGTACAACAATACATATAATCCCTGGTTTGACTACCGCCTGTTTAATGATCAGTATTCGGTTGAAATACTAAGAGACGGTAATTACCAGTATTCGAGCTTGTATTGCTCAATTCTAAAAGGGAAGGTTCCGCAGTTTGTTAAAGAAGATACTAACTAAATTTAAAAGCCTATCCGCAAACAGGAAAAGGCGCATAGTTTCATGGCTGTTCTTATTGCCGTCCCTTTTGGGAGTGCTCCTGTTTTTCATCGCTCCCTTCGTGGTTGTCATCTTTTATTCAGTGATAGATAACCCGATCAGGATGAACTTTGTGGGACTTAAGAATTACGTCAATGTATGGAACAATGCAGCATTTAAACAGGCAGGACTGAACACGTTGCAGTTTTCTGTAGTGGCAGTGCCTTTGGCAGTTGTGTTATCGCTGCTTTTGGCGGCGGTAATGGAATCAAGGATACCGGGAAAGAGCTATTTCAGAACGAGCTTTTTAAGTCCTCTTATGGTGCCGATTGCATCGGTAGTACTTATTTGGCAGGTACTGTTTAACTATAACGGACTGGTCAATGATTTCCTGGGGAGATTTGGAATAGCCAAGACAGATTTCCTTAAGTCGGACAAAGCCATGTATGTTATCTTAGCTCTTTTCCTGTGGAAGAATCTTGGATATAACATGATCCTGTTTATGGCAGCTCTGGCCAGTATCCCCAAGGACCTGTTGGAGGTGGCGGCCTTGGAGCATGCCAACAAATACCAGATTTTCTGGTATATAAAGGTGAGATACATGTCCTCCACAATCTTATTTGTGGCCATCATGTCCCTTATTAATTCCTTTAAGGTATTCAGGGAAGTGTATCTTATGACGGGAGATCATCCCTACGAAACGCTATATATGCTTCAGCATTTCATGAATAATACCTTCGCTTCGCTGGATTATCAGAAGCTCTCGGCTGCAGCGATCATAATGTTTATTGTGGTATCAGCCCTGGTCTTTGTGATGTTAAAGGTAGAAAACTTGTATGGAAGGGATGTTGAAGGCTGATGAGACAGCTGACAAGGCCATTACTTAGAGCCTATAAACGAAAAAAGAGAATAAATGATCTTAAAACAGTTATTGTAACTACGGCTGCAATAGTTTTCGCTATCATTTTTCTGATGCCAATCATACTCACTGTTACAAACTCCTTTATGTCGGCATCGGAGATAGCTTCAAACTATGGAAGTATATTTGCGACTACTGAAAAGGGCGGGAAAGTATTTGTGTCAAACAAAGTAAACCTAAAGCTCATACCCGACATGATAACCTTTGCGCAGTACATTTCAGTCCTTTTCAAGAGTCCACAGTATCTTTTAAAGTTTTGGAATTCAGTGTTCTACACACTTCCCATTGTAGTAGTGCAGCTGGCTATTGCAGCGCTTTCTGCCTACGGCTTTTCAAGGTACGACTCTAAGGCAAAAAGAGCAATATTTTTTGCTTATATCATTATTATGCTCATGCCTTATCAGGTCACACTGGTACCAAACTTTCTGGTATCAAAATCTTTGGGGCTATACGGCACCAAATGGGCTATATTGCTTCCGGGATTCTTTAGTCCCTTTGCTGTATACCTTCTTACGAAGTTCATGAGAAGGATACCTACTGAAGTTATGGAGGCAGCTAGGGTCGATGGTGCAGGTGAGTGGATGATCTTTTCCAGGATATGTCTCCCGCTTTGTAAAGGGGGCCTTGCATCCATTGCGATTTTGGTGTTTTTTGATTATTGGAATATGGTGGAACAGCCACTGGTTCTTTTACCGGATTCGGATATGCATCCGCTCTCGGTATTTCTGTCCAGGATAAACACAGGGGAGATAAGCCTGGCCTTTGCAGTTGCGGTGATATATCTCATTCCGCCGCTTCTGATATTTTTGTACGGAGAAGATTATCTGGTAGAGGGTATTTCCTACCAGGGAGGAATCAAGGGTTAATTTAGTTTACGGGAGAGTTTTGTTATGTCAGAAGAATTAGTATTAAGAGAAAATTTGGGCGAGTCCGGAGATGATAAAAAGGACTCCGGCAGAAACAGAAAAGACATGGTAAAGAACTTTGCCATAGCTTTTTTGTCCATCATGCTCATACTCACATTTTTCTCCAACACCATCATGAATTATTCGCTACCTCAGGTGGCAACCCAGCAGATAACAAGCGGAACCATTTCTCCTCAGATCAGAGGTACAGGAACCGTATCTGC